>JAGUYC010000283.1 GCA_020061515.1 Gemmatimonadota bacterium | reverse complement strand
CGAGCTTTCACGCCCTCGAGGGCTTTGGCTCGGCGAGGTCCGGGACGCCTCCGTGCTCCCCCGGCGCGCCTACTACGTGCATTTCGGCACCGGCTACCACCGGATCTCCCTCCCGGTCGAGGGAGCGGCGCGCTCCGATCGCGCGGAGAGCGCGTCCGCGCGGCTCTTCCTCGCCTACGCCCTCATCGGGGGGCGCGTGGACCTTTCCCTCGCGTTCGACGCGCGCGGCTCCCGTTTCGAGCCGTCGGGGGCGGAGGGAGGCGAGGCAGCCCCTTCGACTTCCCACGGGGACATGGGCGACAGCCGCCTTGGCGTTCGCTTCGCGCTCCCCACCTTCACGCGCCGCCTCCGCGCGTCGGCGGAAGCGTTCGCGACCCTCCCCACCGGAAACCCCGACAAGGGCTTCTCCGCGGACGCGACCGACGGAGGGCTCCTTCTCGGTCTCTCGGTCCGAGGGAGCGCCTTCCGGGTCCATCTTCAAACGGGCTATCGAGTGAACAGAAACGAAAGCGAGGGGGCCCTCCTCTATCCTCTGTTCTACCCTCAACTGGGCCCCGGCGAGGACGATACGCAAAACGATGCCCTGATCCTGCGGGGCGCGCTCGAGATCCACTCCCGGAGGCTCGATCTCTTTGCCGAGGTTTTCGCGGACCGGCTCCTCCGATCGGGAGTCGTCTCCGCGCGGGAGAACGTTCTCGAGTTTGCTCCGGGCGTTCGAGTCCGCCTGCGGCGCGGGCTCCATCTGTCGGGGCAGGCGGGGTTCTGCCTCTCCCGCGACGATCCGAGCACGACCGCGTGGGCGCCTCCGGAAATCCTCTTCCCCGATTGGCGCGTGTCGGTCGGCGTACATTGGATCGGGATTCTCGGAGGAACGGATGCGGACGACGACGGCATCCCGGACGGCCTCGATCGCTGTCCCAACGAGCCGGAGGACTACGATGGATTCGAGGACGACGACGGCTGCCCGGATCCGGATAACGACGGGGATGGCATCCCGGACGCGTGGGACAAGGCGCCGCTCGACGCGGAAGATCGCGACGGCTTCGAGGACGAGGACGGCGTGCCCGACGTCGACAACGACGAGGACGGCATTCCCGACGCGGAGGACTTCTGCCCCGACGAGGCGGAGGACGCGGACGGCGATCGCGACGACGACGGCTGTCCGGATCTCGATCCCGCGCCGGAATCGCCGCAACCTGAACCTTCTCAGGAGGCCGGCAAAAAACCTTGACACGCCTCGGCGCTCCTGATAGCTTCGCCGCGTTTTTCCGGCGATGACGCGCGGAAGGGACGGAACGTGCGTTCATTCGATAGCGACACAACGGATTCGAGCCGCGCGATGAGCGGGCGCGACGCGTCCCTCTCTCTTCGCGGTTCCGACGCGCCCTTCGCCGGGCGAACGGCAACCGAGAAAAATGCTCTAAGAGATTCCACGAAAGGGCCGAAAGTAAGGAAAGGCCTCGAAAGGACTTTTTTGTTGACAAGCCTTTCGGGCCATGTGAAAGTCTCACCGATTTTGTGGAATGGGGACATTCCGAGGGAGAAGAAGAGTAGAAATCTCATTGAGTTGGAGATTGGTTCGCAGATAAAGTATGCCTGATCTTTCGGGCGGGCCGAAAGGGAAGTCCGAGAGACCATACCTTTTTCTGCGCATGGCGAACGGGCTTGGAGAGCTTGGTTTTGCGGAAACGTTGGATGCAGGAGGAAAAAGGTGGAGAACGGCTCGAGAACAAGCGTTATCCCGCTTTCCTGTCGGAAATCGAAACCTCGCGGCGGGCGTGTGGCCCGTCCAAAGGAGGGCGAGAAGATGTCTGATCGCTTTGGACGTCTGATCCTGAATTCGTTGGTCGGAGCGTTGCTCGCGGTTTCCCTTTTCGCGAGTGGCGCGGATGCTCTTCCCAGGCCGGGCGGTCCTGCGATCATCGACGCGGCATGGGATGGGACGAGCAAGCTCTACACGGTGTTCAACGAGACGTTGGATGCCGGGTCGATCAACTTGAGCGACTTTGACTTCACCGACCCGACGATCGTACCGATCGGAGGGGCCATCGGCGGCGACATCTTTGAATTGTGGCCCTTCGCCTCCAACGTGCCGGACAGCACGGATAGCGTTTTCATCAGCTGGATCGAGGTGCTCGCGTCCTCTCCGGACCAGCTCCTCTCGAACGAGGCGACCCCGATCCCGATCAACAAGGGGCCGATCATCCGTTCGGCGGTCCTCACGACCAACCTCGACGATGACCCGACGAACGACGCGCTGGTCGTGACCCTCTCCGAATCGGCGAGCAACGTCGACTCGACCGACTTCGCGTTCAGCATGGCCCTCTCGGATACCGCGCTGAACGTGGTCGGCGGCCCGACGGTCTACACGCTCACCAACTTCCGCTTCGCCACGGCGCCCGACAGCGCGGTCCAGCTCCTGCCGTACATCACGACGATCGCCTTCCGGGCGGGGAACGACGTGGAGAACGCGGCCGGCGACACGGCGACCTCGCGGGTCTGGCACCGGATCACGAACGCCGAGGGGGCGTACATCCTCGATGCGGCGTACGACTCGCTGAGCACGCCGGGCCTCGGGGACGACACGCTCTACATCGTCTACAACATGCCGGTGCGGGCGGACACGATCAACCTGAACGACGTCACGACGATCGACCGAGCCGACTTCGCGATCGGCGGGACCGGAACGCTCGACCTCGCCGGCGCGAACCCGGATCTCTCGGAGCCGGTCGAGCAGCCGTGGGCCCCGTGGATCGTCAAGTTCACGAACCCGGCGACCGGAGCGGCCGCGGGCGACAACATCGGGCACTCCGGCACGGACGTGATGCAGAACGACATGTGGGACCCGAACACCGAGACGACGCCCCATGCGGTCTCGCTCGGACCCATCATCCTCGCGGCGCTCCATAAGGACAACCTGACGGGCGGACAGGACTCGGTCATCGTCCACTTCAGCCAGCAGGTGACCGGTTCGACCGTTCAGGACGGCGCGTTCTTCATTCGCGGCTTCACGCCGAACGGCGCCTCGAACTGGGTGGGAACCGGCCGGCGCTTCGCCCGCCGCGTGAACGACAACTCCTGGTCCGAAGGCGCGACGATCGCGATCAACACCGGCGCGGCGACCCCGATCGAGGGCTCGGCCTCCGGCGAGGTCGCGACCTCCGGCGTCTTCCACCCGGTCCGCTACAACAACCCGCCGACGATGTCGGACATCATTCAGGTCCGCACCGATCTCGTCCGCGAGTTCTCGTGGCCGAACGACTCCTCGATCGCCCGGATCGCGTGGCGCGAGGCGTCCGGCACGGATCGCGTGAAGTACTACAAGCTCTTCACCCGCATCGGGGCCGCGGTCACCGACACGTTCGTGACCGCCAACTGGAACCGGGGGATCCCGGTGTTCAACCCGACCCCGAACCGGGATAACCCGATCATCGCCTACCTCAACATCACGCCGGACAGCGTGGTCTCGAACCGGGACGTGATCGAGGACGGCGACATCATCCACGTCGGGATCGTGGGCATCGATTACAACGGCAACTTCGGCGTGATCAACTTCGCCGGAACACAACAGGCGATCGCGCTGCAGCAGACATTCGTGGCCGGCCACATCGACGACATCCGCGACTGGATCCTCGCCGGCGATCCGAAGTTCGGTCAGGACGACAACGTGATCCACGTGATCGGCCGTTGGAACGCGGCCGGCACGCTGAACGACTCGATCTACGCCGACTCCGGCTGCGTCGAGGCGAACGCGAGGGTTGTCGTCTACGGGGACGCGGCTCTCACCGAGACGTTGGCGGTCGCGAACGCGAACGGCGGCGGCGCGTGGGGCCCGGTCAACATGGGCCACGACAACGGAGACGACGACAACTTCGTCTGGCTCGTCGCCTATGACCAGTGGGGGAACGCGAGCGCTCCCTTCGCGCACCTCAACGACATCTTCTCGGCGCGCATCGGGAACATGATCGATCCGTACAACCCGCTCCGAATCTACGCGAACGGCGACTCGATCGTCGTGAAGCTGGACTTCTCAGGAGCGGGCGACACGACTCGCGTGAACCCGCTCGCGCTCGATCCGTATCTCACCTATTTGAACCTCGCGGCTTCCCGCGGCCGGATGTGGGCCGACTTCTCGAAGGTCGACACCTACGCCGGCAACGACTCGATCGCGTTCAAGAACTGGCTCTCGGACAAGATCGACAACAACGCGAACTGGGACACGAGCCTCGCGGGAGGCGATACGTACCAGCCCTTCGCCAACCAGATGAACTGGCCGGAGCCGTTCATCGACGAGAACGGAAACGGCGTCTGGGATCTCGGCGAGGAGTTCTGGAACATCGCCGACACCGCCTATACGAACCACGGCGGGAACAAGCTCTACAACATCGGCGATCTCAGCCTCGACTACAACGATCCCGAAGAGCGTCTCTTCTGGGCGGTCCTCGACACGATCCGCGCGTCGACCTCGGTGACCGACGAGTCCGGACTCCCGAAGACCGAGACCGGCTTCGCGGTGATCAAGGACCTTCCGGTCATCGTGAACCTCATGGACTCGCACCAGAACCTCTCGCTCGACACGATGCTGATCGATCTCGATCAGGTCGCGCCCGAGGTCTGCTACATCTCGCGCGTCGAGCAGCAGGACAGCCAGTGGGACGCGGACGAAGAGACGAACATGCAGGAGCCCGGTCTCCAGATCTTCAAGATCGGAAACTGGATCGACCTGACGTTCGAGACCCCGTCCGACTCGCTGGTCGACTACCTGGTCGTCCAGATCAAGAAGAACGGCGGGTCCTGGACCGAGATGGCCCTCGACCCGAAGGGGGACAACGCCGGCGACGGCGGCTTCCCCGGGATCGACGGGTTCGACGATGACGGGGACGGTCTCGCCGACACGGCCGACGTCCAGGTCAAGGCGGCGATCAACACTCCGCTCTCCGACGGCGTCGATAACAACAACGACGGGACGGTCGACAACGACGCCGACACCCTCTACGCGCACTACATGCATTGGGACGACGACGAGGACGGGATGATCGACGGCTCGACGATCAGCACCCTCTCGTTGGACGGCCTCGGACGAGCGGGGACAGGCGTGGACTACATGCCGTGGCTCCTCGACGTCGCGAACTGGTGGGACACGAGCGGCGACACGCTGAAGGGTCTCGGCAAGAACCCGAACGGCGTGTACGGCGACGAGAGCGTGAGCGCCGCCGACTCCGCGTTCCACTGGTTCTTCCAGAACGGCTTCAACATCAACATGGGCCTCGTGGCCTCGCTCTACGGCATCACCGACGCGGACACGTTCGAGGTCCGCGCGTTGGCGTACGACTGGGTGGGCCAGTCGATCGGCCCGAAGATCGGCTACCACGACGACTCGGTCGCGGTCGGCCACTGGTACCTGCCGCCGTCGGCGACCGGTATCTGGTACAACCCGGCCAACCGGACCGGAAACTTCAACCCGGACAACTCGACGTCCGAGAAGTTCGTCCTGAACTTGACGGCCGAGGACGCGACGATCGACGTGGCGGCGTTCGGTGCGTACGACGTCAAGCCGCTCGCCGGCATCCAGGTCTTCGACTCGTACGACTCGACGCAGAACGTTCCGCCGACGCCGGCGACGTACCTGATCAAGGCGATCACGAACCCGGATGTCGCGGAAGTCGTGTTCGAGATGTACGACCAGGGGACGTCGAGCTGGGGTCTTGCGGGCACGGACAACAACGCGCCGCACACATATCTCTACACGGCGCCGATCATGGGGAACTCCCCGCCGGACAGCACGCTGGACGTCTACTTCCGCGTCCGCTCGAAGGACACGTTCGGCAACTGGGAGATCCTCGACACGACGCTCGCGACCTATGACCTGATGTTCACCGTGGTCGACGGCGTGATCCCGATCACGAACATCTCGTCGTGCGAGGTGCTCGGCGGGAACATCGACACCGACCTCTCGAACGGATGCGAGGTGCCGAAGGACTCGGTCGTGATCTTCCGGATCACCGGAAGCGATCTCGACGACCGGGATCTCACGACCTTCACCGACGTTCCGTTCGTCCGCTTCGAGTACCGGAAAGTGACCTACGGGAAGGCCGAGACCGCCTACGGGGATTGGGAGATCATGGGCTCGGTCACCGGAACGATCTCCGGGACCGACACCCTGGCCGACCTCTACCCGCCGGTCGCGGTGACCTGGAACACCGCGGACACTCTGATCACCGAGGGTGATTACGAGATCCGCGCGTGGGCGCGCGACGTCGAAGGGAACGACAACAAGCTCACGACCTTCATCTTCACGGCGAAGGTGCGCGAGACCGGGCTCCGGGCGTACATCGACCCGCCGACCCGCCTCGACGACTCGACCTTCGCCCTCTACGCGAAGGTCTGGATCCACGACATCGAGGTTGACCGCGTCGACTTCCAGTACTGGTACGACCAGGACGCGGACGGCACCCCGAACGACGCGGGGAGCTACTGGGTCCACATCACGCGAGACGACAACGACGACACGCTCTCGGCCGATCCGGGCGGCGACATCATCCTTCGGGAGGGCGCCGGCACGCTCCGGATTCTCGACAGCCTGCACGGCGCGTGGGGCGCGAACCTGTATCGCTCGTTCCCGGCCAACCACAAATACGTGGACTACGACGGGGACGGCTACTCGGAGCGCGATCCGGTCGTGGTGAGCGCGGACGCCGTCTACGATGCCGGTGACGCGGTCGCCTGGGGCACCCCGACGATCGGTGATCCCCTCACCTCGTTCGACCCGATCGAGTTCTGGGTCGACGCCGATGTGAGCGGTGGTCTGACGGCCGGGGACTGGATCATGCGCCAGAACATGGGCGGCTTCCTCCAGAACGGCCCGACCGACAGCCTCCAGCTCTGGATGGGGAACTGGAACGTCGCCGGTCTCGGAAGCCAGTACCTCGTTCGCGCGGTGGCGACCGACGAGCTCGGCAACACGGACACGACGTCCGCCGGCTCGCCGATCCCGTACGAGGTCATCTCGCTCGACACCGAAGCGCCGGCGGCGACGATCGCCGCGATCGCGCTCGGCCACGGCGGCGAGAAGACCGTGGGCGCGGCGGCCCTGAACAACCTGATCGTCGCGGGGGACAACGGCTTCATCAAGATCTGGGCCGCGAGCCCGGACACCGACGTCGACTACGTCTCCTTCGAGTTCTCGCTCAACGGCGGCGCGACGTGGAGTGTCCTCGACGTCAACGACGACAACGACTTCTTCGTCAACCTCGACGATCTGCCCGGCTTCACGGCCGGCGATGCGATCGTCCACGATCGCTATGCCGACGACACGACCTTCACGGTCACGCCGACGGACGTCCTCCTCCGGAACGGGATCGCTCCGGCGCTCGCCGACATGCTCGGCATGCGGATCCACCCGCTCATCACGGAGGACAGCCCGGACCTCACCGACGACGACGGTGACGGCGTCGAGGGCGAGGACCCGTTCGACAACCAGGACTCGATCGAGCCGTGGGCGGTCTATATGGACATCGACGCCCTGACGGCGCTCGGGTGGTTCCACACCGACACGCAGGTCCTCATCCGGGCCCGCGCGACGGACAAGACCGGGAACACCGATCCCTTCCCGCATTACGTCTCGATCACCATCCAGGAGAACGTGCCGCCGGAGACGGACGTGATCTACGCCTTCTCGAACGGCGACACGATCGACGTTCTCGGCCCGGTGGCGGACGGCGACGCCGGCGACCAGCTCGGCGCGGACGACACGACCCTCGATCTCATGGTGACCGCCGAGGACACCACGACGGTCGATTCGGTGTACGTCTGGTTCCGTCTGGATCCTTGCTACTATAGCGATCCGGACCTCAACATCTTCAACAACCCGTGGGCGCGCGCGAACGTCCCGGCGGACGCGGTCTATCCGTACGAGTTCGCCTGGGACATCAGCGGTCTCACGGACGGGCGCTATCAGTTCTCGATCGGGGCCACCGACGAGCAGCTGAACCAGACGCCCCCGCACGTGAATCCGTACGAGTTCGGCCGGCTCTCGACCGAGGCTGTGATCGACACCGCGGCTCGTCCGCTCGCCAAGGCGGCGGCCGAGGAGATCCACTACACCGACACGGTTCTCGATTGGGTGACGCGGGGAAGCGAGCTCTGGATCCGCGCCGAGCTGACCGCTTCGCCGAACGCGGCGGACGCGGGCAAGGCCGCGGTTTGGTTCTGGTACGCGAACCGCGTGCTGGACGAGGTTCTCACGGTCCAGAACTTCTATCCGTACATCTCCTCCGCCGTTCAGGCCGGAGGCATCCAGGGCGACGAGACGAACTACGCGTACTCGGTCGACGTCGCGATCGACACCGGCGCGGCCGACGGGGTCTGCACGTACCACACGCAGACCGACTTCGACGCGCTGGCGAGCCCGACGAAGTTCGACTTCACGATCGTCGGCGGCAACAAGATCAAGTTCGGGGCGCAGCTCGCCTCGACCGACACGGCGTACGTCAGCTACAACTTCGGTCCGTGGTATCCGATCGAGGACAGCCCGGACGACGACGTGGACGCGAACGGGTTCTTCACGACCGCGTGGGATCCGACGAACCCGGTTCCGATGCCCGCCTCGCCGTACACGGACGCGTACGATCTGATCGCGACGGTCCAGTACGACTTCGGCGGAAGCTGCGGGACGGCCCTCAGCGAGGGCGCTCTCTCCGAGAGCAAGATCGTTCTTCTCAAGCGGACGGAAGGCCCGGAGGTCACCCTCCACGGCTTCTTCTGGCCGTGCTGCGGGGCGACGATGCCCTACAACTACGTGGGGAACCCGCTCACCCGCTCGATGGACGATCATCAGAAGAGCAAGCTCTGCGGCATCGAGTACGACGCGATGGTTCTCGTCGACTCGGTGGACGCGGACTCCGTGAAGATGATGTTCAACAACGACGGCGTGTACTACCCGCTGACGCACTACGTCACGGGCGACACGCTGCTCCTCACGATCTCGATGAACGAGGAGGACTTCCTCGCCGACTCGCTGGCGATCTTCTCCGACTCGATCGAGAACGTGCGGCTCCTCTGGAACGTGGGCGGCTCGAGCAAGTACTTCACGATGTACGACGACGGCGCCCACAACGACGGGGCGGCCGGCGACGGCTGGTGGTCGGCGCAGGTTCCGATCGCGGTGACCGGCGGCACGCAGGTCTTCCTCTACAAGTTCGACATCGACATGTCGGGCGACGAGAAGATCGTGACCTGGGATCCGCGGAATCGGGCCGGGGCCTTCAGCGACACGTCGAAGGTCACGATCCCGTCCGACTTCTGGCACACGAACTTCGCGGGCTCGGCCCTCCCGAACGGCGCTCACACCGTGACCGCCTACGCGTGGGGGAACGAGCAGGTCGGGACGAATGACGAGAGCGCGCAGGGACCGAACTACTTCATCATCGACTGCGTGGATCCGTGCGTGACCGACCTCTACGTGCTCCCGAGCATCATCGGGACCTCGGGTCCGTGCTCGCTCCTCACGCTCGTCGCGGTCATGAACGACTGCGGCAGCTCGATCACGGAGATCCTCGAGGACTACTACGTCTCCTTCCAGTTCGCGACCGACGAGTCGAAGACCCGCTGGGTCGAGCTGCACGGGGAGACGGTCTTCTCGGTCGAGGATGGGTGGGTGTTCACCGGCGCGTGGCCGGCGATCTACTACCCGGGCAGCGACCACATCGACAACGACAACGACGGCTGGACCGACGAGGAGGACGAGAAGGACTACACCTTCAGCCTCCGCGTCGTGGCGGTGGACGACACGTGGAACGTCACGATCTTCGAGCAGGGCGAGGTCCGTCTGGACATGAACCCGCCGACGATCGTCATGACGAGCCCGGCGCAGGGGACCGTGGTCGCCTGGGGCGACACGATCACGATCTGCGCGAAGCCGGCCACGGCCGCCGACGCCGTCGGTCTCGACTACTACGAGTTCTACTTCGCCGAGTCGTCCGGAGTCTGGCACCGGATCGACCCGACGCCGGTCGACAACAGCGATCCGGAGCGCGTGCCGGCGAACGGCATGAACCCGGTCTGCGTGAAGTTCGCTACGAACTGGCTCAGCTTCGAGCGCGACCAGTACGTCCAGTTCGTCGCTCTCGCGGTTGACTCGGCGTGCAACACGTCGCCGTACCCGACCCCGATCATCGCGGCGGTGAACGACGTCACCGGACCGAGCGCGTGCATCGTCTGGTTCGATGATTGCGAAACGATGTACGTCTCGGATCCGCACCTCGCGGTGAGCGGCGAGGACGTCACCGTCTACGGCAAGATCTTCCCGAACGACCCGATGGAGTTCTCCATCGTCGAGTTCTGGGCTCAGCCGGTCGGCGGGACCGCGGTTCTCGTGGGGGTCCAGTCGATCACCATGCCGCCTCCGGCGGGCGGGCTCATCTACTTCTCGTGGAACGCGGCGTCTTTCGCGGCGGACGGCGAGACGAAGCTCGTCGACCTCTGGATGCTCGCTCGGGATCTCGACGGCAACCCGGACCCGACGCCTCTCAAGGTGCGGGTCAAGGTCGACCGCGTGAAGCCGACGGTGAACTACACGATCGAGAAGTTCGTCACGGCCCTCTGGTACCACGACGACGACGATGATCCTTCGGGTCCGAAGGACTCGACGCTGGTCGTGACCCCGGATCCGGTGACGGGCGACCTCACGTTCCGCGTGCGGACGGCGCACTCGGACGTCAAGTCGATGGTTCTCCAGTACCGGAAGGCGGGCGACTGGTACCAGTCGCTCGGCAACTGGCAGAACTTCACGATCGGCCAGGCGCCGGCGATGCTCGACTTCGAGCCGCAGCACACGCGGCTCGTCGGCGGCGTCACGTACTACTACTGGTGGTACAACATCGACGCGTCGGTCGTGAACACGATCGCCCTCGCGGACACGATTTACGAGTGGCGCGTGATGGCGACCGACTACGCCTGCAACACGAACATTCTCGATCCGAACTTCATCACGGCGGCGTGGGACACCGATGAGCCGACCTGCGAGTTCTTCGGGAACAACGCGATCGCGGACGGTTCGATCGGCCAGGTCGCGGCGGGCGACGACGTGATGCTCCGTCTCGTCGGCGTCGATCGCGGCGAGAACGGCTTCGGCACCGACATCACCCACGCGGTCTTCTGGTACGTGGAGCCGTGGAGCGGCGATACGGTCATCATCGGGTCCGCCACCGCGGTTCCGGATTCCATCGACTGCCCGTGCAACAAGTGGACGATGGAGAAGGTCTGGACGACGCCCTATCCGCTCTGCCGGGACTGGACGTTCACGGTCGGCTCCTGGATGTACGACACGCCGGGCAACATGCAGACCTGCACGCAGACGATCCGCGTCGAGGACCGGGACGCCCCGACGGGCACCCGCCTGGTGGATGCGGACGCCGACTGCATCTACCCGCGTGAGATCACCGAGACGGTTCTGAACAACACCAACGTGAAGCCGATCCGCTTCAGCGGAACGGCCTTCTTGACCGCGGTCACGGCCGGATGCGACAGCGGTGTTGCGACGGTCTACTTCGCGACCGTGAGCGCCGCCGGCGACACGACCTACATCGGGTTCGCCGACAGCACGGCGGCGGGCAAGTCGGGGATCGGCGTTCAGGCCGCCGGCGGTGTGTACACCGCGTACTGGAACAGCCTGGCCCTTGACGTGTACGGACAGCCGTTGTGGCCGGACGGAGCCTACAAGGTCATCGTTTGGGCCGTGGATCTCGAGGACAACCGCGAGATCCCGACCCGCGTCTTCAACTTCGTGGTGGACAACATTGAGCCGATCGTGAAGGTCACCTCGCCCGGATCGCCGGGCACGGTCTCGATCCCGGTCGAGCGCGGCAGCCAGGTGCCTCTCACGGCGGCGACCTACAGCGCGTGGACCGGCGGCCAGGTCACCACGAACGAGGACGTGACCGTCTACTGGTACATCCGGAACCATCAGGACGCGAACTGCCAGGACGGCTGCGAAGAGTGCTGGACGTTCATGAGCGCCGCGAACGGCTTCTACGGCGTGGACGCGACGGACGCGAATCCGGACTCCACGAGGCCGTATAGCTGGGAGTGGGCGACCTGGCGGAACGTGCCGAAGCTCGAGGTCGGCAACGAGTACGACATCATCGCGGTCGGCGAGGACCTCGTCTGCAACGTCGCGGACATCTGCGACGCGTGGGCGGCCGGCGGCGGCATCACGATCAAGGTCTTCGACAACACCGCGCCTTGCGCGACGATCACGCACCTCTACCGGAACGTCTGCGACATGGACGCCGTGGAGCAGCCGGTGCGCGAGAGGGTGCGCGGTCTCGCCTCGCTCCGGGCGACGATTCTCCGCGGAGATTCGGACGTCGAGGGCGTGCGCTTCGAGTACTCGACGAATAACGGAACGACCTGGATCCTGGCCGACCAGGATCTCGTGTTCCCCGACTCCACGAACCTCTGGGCGTGGACGCTCGGGAACTGGGATAGCGACCAGATCGCCGAGGGGAGCATCCTGTTCCGCGCGGTGGCGTGGGATGATGTCGGCAACACGTGCACGAGCTCGCCGACGATCACCCTCATCATCGACCGGACGCCTCCGGTGATCACGGCGGTCGCTCCGACCAACAACGCGACCTGCCCGTTCCAGTACAATCCGAGCGGTCAGCACATCGTGCCGCTCATCGTGACCTCGTCGAGCGACCAGTCCAAGAATCCGGACTTCCTCTACTTCGAGTGGAAGCTCTCCGTGGAGAGCGACTCCTCCGATTGGTCGGACATCGGGATTCAGGAGTGGCGCTTCGACCACGGGACCGGCTACTACACCGGAACCTTCAATGTGGAGGCCGGCGGTCAGGGGAGCCACAAGTACGACTTCCGTGTCGTGGCCTCCGACAGCGCGTGCAACGAGATCAAGACGGTCATCGCCCGCGAGGTGGTGATCGACATCGACGATCCGGTGGTCGCGATGACCCGGGTCGAGGTGACGCGCGCCGACGAGAACAACGAGGAGACCACCGTGGTCTTCCCGGTCAACAACGGTCTCATCATCGACATCACGAAGGGCGAGCCCGTGAAGCTCTTCGCGACCGTGTGGGACGACGAGCGGAACATTCCGGCTCCGCTCGAGACCGGAATCGACTCGGTCTTCTTCGAGGTCTCCGCGGATTCGAACGGCACGTGGTACCACATCGATCTCGGCACGCCGGACGTGGGCGAGGGGATCTACTCCGCCTCGTGGAACACGACCGGTCTCGCTCCGGGCGACTACTACGTCCGGGCGCGCGCGATCGATGAGTGCAAGAACGTGGGCCTCTCCGGCTGGATCATCGTCCACGTGATCGACAACGTCCCGCCGCGCGCCGCGGTGATTTCGTGGGCGCCATGCGTCCTGAACGACATCAACGTGACCACGCGGGTCGTCGTGTACGCCACCAAGTGGTGCACGCAGCAAGTGGACGAAGTGATGTTCCAGTACCGGCCGTATCGCGCGATGGGGAAGGACGCGGACGAGTTCGCCGGCCAGGCGGACGCCGACGGCTGGGTCACCTTCGGGCTCCAGAGGCAGAGCGTCTACGACGACTCGCTCTGGTACGCCGCGATGGAGATCGGCCCGATGACCCGCTTCCAGATCGGCGACACGCTTGACCTCCGGGCGGTCGCGATCACGCTGAAGCCGAGCCAGACCGACGGGCGCGACGTGCTCTACTTCGACGCTCACCCGCCGATCACGACGGCTCGCATCGTGGCGAAGCGGTTCGGGCGCGATCTCGAGCCGGTCCATCCGAACGGCAGGCCGTGGATCGCGATCAACCGGACCGAGCTTCTGCCTCCGTACACGACCGACTTCCTGGTGGAGGTCGAGGTCGACTCGATGATCGACGAGGATTGGGTCAGCATCGCCAAGCCTTGGGTTCTCGTGAACGCGGTTCGTAAGAACAATCCGGGCGAGTGCTGGGGCTACGAAGAGATCGTCGAGATGGATCCGATGAACGCGGGTCCGGATCTCGATCCGTACCGCTGGATGGGAGCGACGGCGAACGGTCTCCTCGACTCGATCGGCTGCGGCGGGTACGTCTACATCAACGCCGCCGTCGTCGAGGACAGCGGACAGGCCGGGCGCGACGTCCGCGTGGACGTGGTGCGGCAGACCATCGCGGTCCACGAGGTGAACAGCCTCGGGACGCGCGGTTGGGTTTCGATTCCGGGCGACGATCGCCTGAGCGTCCGCATCCCGGAGGGGAACGGCACGCTCGGCGCCGTCCTCATGACGACGACCATCACGCCGAACAACCCGCAGTGGGAGGATCAGCGGTTCTGGCTCCGTCCGTTCGGACAGGCGTACAAGATCCGCATGATCGACTGCCAGGGCGCGGGTTGCCGGACCTTCAACGACGGGTACTGGGCGGAAGTCTCCATCAAGTACTCCGAGGAAGATCTCTGGGTGAAGGATTACCTCGGCCGCGACGTCAAGATCGACGAGTCGAGCGAAATCCTGGTCGGCTGGTGGGACAACAGCTACTGGAGCGGCTACGAGCTGAGCGAGGTGCGCGTCGACACCGCGGCGAACACGGTAACCTTCCTGGTCGCCAGCCTCTGTGACCCGGACGTCTACAGTCTGGTCGGGATCACGGGCGGCTACCAGGTCGACATGTATCCGTGGTGCAACGGGTACACGAGCCAGTCGCCGGTCGTCACCGCCACGATCACCGACTTCCTCGGCAGCTACTACTGGTGGGGAACGGAAATCGACGAGGCGGACACCCGCATCTACATCGACAACATGCTGGTCGCCTCGGGCAACGACTACGATCCGGATCGGGACGATACGTGGTACTACGAAGGGTACGCGATCGGGAACGGAACCTTCCGGATCGAGCACATGGAGGACGCGGAGCTTCAGACCGTGTACACCTACCGCCACTCGACGCTCCCCGAGCATCGTTTGAGCGGCGGGCAGCACGTGTTCCGCATCCAGTACCGCAACGACGACGAGGACTACTGGCACACGATCGAGAAGCCGTTCATGGTCGACGTGGTTCCGGTCATGGCCGAGTTCCACGGCGGCTTCATGGGCGGGCCGTGCGTCGGCACGTACAACTGCTACGTCGGCGGCAAGAACCAGATGATCGAGGTCACGCTCACCGACTACGAGTCGGGCGTGCTGACCCAGGAGAGCCGGATCGCGGCGGTCCTCAACATCATCTACGGCTCGCTGAACGAGTTCATCGGCGGGCGGCTCTTCAACGGGATGGACATCACGTTCACCCCGAACGAGAGCGGAATCGGATTCCACATCACGTGGAGCGACACGGTCATCATTCCGATCCAGGACATGGGGCTCAAGATGGACGTCTGGCTCGTCGACAACGAGGACGACCAGAGCGACATCGACGAGTACATGGAGCGGAAGCTGATCCAGGCCGGCACGCCCGCGATGTTGGTCTTCGATCCGCCGATCTGCCCGTACTCGGATCCGTCGCGGTGCAACAACCAGACGTACTACGATCCGAGCGACGGGCTCAAGGTGACGCTGCCGCTCACCGCGAACCTGAAGAAGTACGATGGGCGCGAGATCGAGGTCGTCCTTTACTCCTCGAAGATCGAGCACATCGGCATGGATTCGAATCTCGGCCAGCTGTTCAGCCTCGGCGGCGGCGGCGGAGATGACGACGACGAGGAGTTCACGAAGTACGTCTTCGGTCCGTTCGACTGCGTCGGGAACGTCGGGTCGGCCTACGTGGCCCGCCGGTTCATCATCGACGCGTCGGCGCCGCAGATCGTCTTCTCCTCGCCCGGCTCCGGCGCCGTGGTGACCCCGGGGAGCGAGATCCCGGTCGTCGCGGTGCTGGTCGATACGTCGGGCACGGGCTCCGGGTCGGGCGTCAACTCGGCCACGCTCTGCGCGACGCTCACAGGTCCGAAGGGCCAGGTGTTCCACTTCTGTCCGGAGACCTTCGATCCGGGCGACACGGCGAGCACCGACTCGACGATCGCGAGGAACGCCAAGGCGGTTGTGAAGCACGTGAAGAGCTGGAGCATCACGGGCGAGAAGCTCGAGATGGTCCTCGTCGGTCTGGCGGACCAGGGCCAGTACTCGCTCCGCATCGAGGGCGAGGACAACATCGGCAACGCGTTCGTCGCGACGCAGCACTTCACCGTGGGCAGCCTGGCTCTCGGGATCACCGATCCGTACGTTTACCCGAACCCGTTCGATCCGACGAAGGATCGGGCGACGATCCACTTCGTCCTGGGCGGCTACCGGAGCTCCCAGGTGTCGGTGAAGATCTTCGACTTCGCCGGAGATCTCGTGTACACGATGCCGACCGCGACCTATCAGCCGGGCATCGTGGAGATCGAGTGGTCCGGCAGCACGAAGGGCGGCACGCAGGTCGCGAACGGCGGGTACATCGCCCGCGTCACCGTGGACGACGGTGCCGGCGTGAAGACCGAGAACGTCAAGATCGCGGTCCGCAAGGACTAGTCGATAAGCGGGGCCCGGGGGGGCGCGAAAGCCCCCCCGGCCGTCCCCGCCTTCGAGGGCCGGAAAGGGCCCTGGAAGGCGGGGAGGGCGCTTCCAAAGGTGGAGGCCCTCTTCGATGATCGAAGGACAGGCGATTCGAAAGAGCGTTCGAGAGAAAGGTCAGGTAGTCTTGGATTCAGCGGCTTTCACGAAAGGGACTCACTTCGAGCGGTCGCTCGCGGACTGCCCGAAGACCAGGTGTGATCCCTGCAAGAGGAGGATCGGCAAAATGCGGTATCAGGGCAAAGGTGTACCGTTTCTCGCGGTCGTCGGGTCCGTCGTTCTCCTGATGGCCACCGTCGGCCTCGCCTTCGCCGACTCAAACCACGCGGCCGCCTACAGCCGGATCGGCGTGGGCGCGCGGGCGCTCGGCATGGGCGGCGCCTATGTGGCCGTCGCCGACGATCCGACCGCGACGGTGTGGAACCCGGCCGGCGTCGCCCGCGTCGACAAGATGGCGTTCACGTTCATGTACACGGGCGGCTACGAGTTCGACCGCGCGCACAACTTCTTCGGCTACGCGCACAGCTTCTCGCTCGCGTCCGTCGGCATCGGTTGGACGAATGCGGGCATGGACGGGTTCGAACGCCGCGCGGGCGTCGGTCCCTCCGAGGGTGAGTTCGACATCTCGGACAACCTCATCCTCCTCTCGCTCGCGCGTCAGTACGGTCCGTTCGGGCTCGGAATCACCGGGAAGATCTTCGATCAGAAGATCGACGGCGAGTCCGAGTCGGGCGGCGGCGTCGATCTCGGCGCGTTCTTCGAGGCGGGGCGGCGCGTCAACTTCGGCCTCGCTCTTCAGGATCTCGCTTCGGAGATCGGGGACGACAAGGTTCCGTACAACGTGCGCGCCGGCTTCGCGGTGAACCCGATCGGCGACCTTCTCCTCGCGGCGGACCTCGAGCATCTCGAGGGCGATCAGACCGTGTGGCACGTGGGAGGCGAGGCCTGGTTCGAGTACTATCCGGGCTATCTCCTCGCGGTCCGCGCGGGCGTGATGGACATCGGGCGCGACCACCAGGACAACGGCTATTCGGTCGGTTTGGGTCTCAAGGTTCCGCGGTTCTACGGGATCGGTCTCGACTACGCGTTCGTGGACGAGATGGAGGAGTCGTTCGGCAACAACCACCGGATCTCCCTCAACCTCGCGTTCGGCGAGAGCGAGAGGGACCGGGACGGCGACGGCATCCCGGATTATCTGGACAAGTGCCCGAACGATCCGGAAGACTTCGACGGCTTCCAGGACGACGATGGCTGTCCCGATCCGGACAACGACGGGGACGGGATTCCGGATGAGCTCGATCTCTGCCCGGATGAGCCGGGACCGGCCGAGAACCACGGCTGCCCGAAGGAGCCCGACCGGGACGGCGACGGCATCCCGGACAGCAAGGACAAGTGCCCGGACCAGCCCGAGGACTTCGACGGTTTTGAGGACGACGACGGCTGCCCCGACCCGGACAACGACCAGGACGGTATTCCGGACCATCTGGACAAGTGCCCGAACAGCGCGGAGACCTTCAACAACTTCCAGGACGAGGACGGCTGCCCGGACATCGCTCCGCGGGAGACGCTGAAGAACTGCAACTTCGAGTTCAACAAGGCGGTCCTTCTGCCCGGGTGCGAGCAGATTCTCGACGAGCTGGTCCGCTCGATGAAGGCGAATCCGGACATCATGATCGAGATCCAGGGACACACGGACCACATCGGTTCGGATGCCTACAACCAGAAGCTCTCGGAGCAGCGCGCCGGCGCGGTCATGCAGTACCTCATTGACCACGGCATCAACGCGGCTCGGATGAAGGCGACGGGCAAGGGCGAAAGCACCCCGATCGCCACCAACAACAGCGAGGCGGGGCGTCTCGAGAACCGCCGCGTGGAAATCCACCGGTTGAACTAAGGACCGGACTCGATGGTTTGGGGGGCGCCGATTGCCGGCGCCCCCTTTTTCTTTGGGGGAAGAAGGGCCGCTCGAAAAACGGGCGGTGGCGCCCGATAATCAGCCGCTCTTCCGGGCCGACGAGGGAAAGGGGGTGGGTCGGGGCTTTTGGGTCCGTTCCTAAGCGCGAAAGGGCCGCTCCAGCGCGCGAACGGAGCAGGAGTAGGGGCCCAACGCCAAGAGAGGGCGCAGCGCGATCAAGGAGGGCGCCGCATGGACCGGCCGAGCATCCGATGCCCGCATTGCGGAAACGAGGTGGAGAGACGCCGAAATCCGTTTCCGACCGTCGATCTGATCCTGATGGACGCCGGACGGACCGGGGTCTTCCTCATCGAACGGGGAAACCCGCCTCCCGGTTGGGCGCTCCCGGGCGGCTTCGTCGAGTGGGGGGAAAGCCTCGAGGAGGCGGCGCGAAGGGAGGGGGAGGAGGAGACGTCGCTTCGGGTCGAGATCGAGGGGCAGTTCCGCGCCTACGGGGATCCCGACCGCGATCCGCGCTTTCACACGATCACGGTCGTCTACACCGCCGTCGGAACGGGAGTGGCGCGGGGGGCGGACGACGCCCGCTCGGTCCGCTTCTTTCGATGGAAGGAGCTTCCGGAGAAGATGGCCTTCGATCACCGGCGGATCCTCGAGGAGTTCCTACGGCGGACGAGGGGATCTGAATGATCGGAACGATTTGTACCCGGTACAGTCTGTACCAGGTACAGACTACCGGTGTTCGCCCTTCTTCGCCTCATTCCAAAGGCGATCGAGCACTTCGAGGGGCGGAGGATCGGCGGCGTCGATCGTGCTCTCGATGCGGCGGAAGCGGTCGCGGAACTTGCGCGTCGCGCGGTTCAGGGCGACCTCGGGATCGACATCGAGGAGCCTCGCGAGGTTGACGACCGAGAAGAAGAGGTCGCCGATCTCCTCGACGACCGCCTCTCTCTCGCCGCGATCTCTCGCCTCGGCGAGCTCGCGAAGCTCTTCCTCGATCTTTTCGAGGACCGGAC
This sequence comes from Gemmatimonadota bacterium, assembly GCA_020061515.1. Lineage (GTDB taxonomy): Bacteria > Orphanbacterota > Orphanbacteria > Orphanbacterales > Orphanbacteraceae > VGIW01. The sequence continues at coordinate 2,769 of JAGUYC010000283.1, read as the reverse complement.
CTGCGTCCGGCCAGTCGAAGCCGATGTTCGCCGCCTTCTGCTGCACGCGCCTCGCCCGGAGAAGCGCGGGGAGGGACGCGGGGATCCCGTCCAAGATCGACTCGCGTTCCTTCTTTCCCTTCTCGGCGCGTTTCGCCTCTTCCCAGGAGACGAGCACCTCGCGCTCGTCTCTTTCGCCCGCGTCGCCATAGACGTGCGGGTGGCGGCGCCGCATCTTCTCGAGGATCGCGCGGAGCGAGTCGGAGATTCCGAAGCGTCCTTCCTCCTCGGCGATGCGGACGAGAAACGCCGCGAGAAAGAGCGTGTCCCCGATCTCCTCGCGGAACTCGTCGAAGTCGCCGCGGGCGAGCGCCTCCGCCGCCTCGTGCGCCTCCTCGAGGAAGTGGGGCCGGATCGTCTCGTAGGTCTGCTTTCGATCCCACGGACATCCGTTCGGCCCGCGCAGATGAGCAACCATCTCGACAAGCGCCGCGAAGAGGTCGCCCGGACCCTCTCGTTCTTGCATCCCGAGCTCCTTTGCTCCGAAAAGGCGACGCGCCGAGGGTAGCACACTTCTCTTGCCGGCGCCCACCGCCGCCACGCCGCCGCGAACGGCCCGGCGCCCCGCCGGTGGGCTCCACTGTAACTCGTTATCTGATAATCGGTTGCGGGATTCGCTCCAAAGAAATCATCGCCGGGCCGCGGCCGTCGTTCTTCGGTGACGGCCCCGGCGGTCCGCGGTATAATCGCGAATCGTGCGCGCGAGGGAGAAGTCTTCGGCGCGGAGCTCTCTCGGCGGCGGGAGCCGGGCGAGCTCCGGGACGAAGGCCTGGCGACGTTTCTTGCGGCGCCCCCCCATGCCGACGGGGGAGAAGGAGAACCGACGGGTCATGGAAGAAAGGTCGAGACACAAAGTAATCTATCACAAGAGCGGGCTCCCCACCGGATTCGCTCTGCTGAACGACCCCGCGTTGAACAAGGGGACCGCGTTCACCGAGAACGAGCGGAACGAGCTCAATCTGCGCGGCCTCTTGCCGCCGCACATCCACACGCAGGAGGAACAGGTCGAGCGGGTTCTCGTCAACTACCGGGCGAAACCGAACGATCTCGAGAAGTACATCTTCATGATGGGGCTCCAGGGAAGGAACGAGAGGCTCTTCTATAGGGTCGTGATGAGCCACATCGAGGAACTGATGCCGATCATCTACACCCCCACGGTCGGCAAGGCGTGCCAGGAATACGGGAACATCTTCCGCCGTCCGCGCGGACTGTTCATCTCCGCCAACGACAAGGGGTTCATCCTCGACGTGCTGAAGAACTGGCCCCAGCAGGACGTGCGGTGCATCGTCGTCACCGACGGCGAGCGGATCCTCGGGCTCGGCGATCTCGGCGCCGATGGAATGGGAATTCCGGTTGGAAAGCTCGTGCTCTACTCCGCGTGCGCGGGGGTCGATCCCGCGGTCTGCCTGCCGGTCACGCTCGACGTGGGGACGGACAACGCTTCGCTCCTCAACAATCCGCTGTACATCGGCCTCAAGCAGCCGCGCCTGCGCGGGGAGGCGTATGACGAGTTCGTCGACGAGTTCATCCAGGCGGTCCTGAAGCTCTGGCCCAAGGCGCTCGTCCAGCTCGAGGACTTCGCCAACATCAACGCCTTCCGGCTCCTGGACAAGTACAAGAACAGGATCTGCACGTTCGACGACGACATCCAGGGGACCGGCGGCGTCGCGCTCGCCGGCATCTACTCGGCTCTCCGGATCACCAAGGGGAAGCTCATCGACCAGAGGGTCCTCTTCCTCGGGGCGGGAGAGGCGGGCGTCGGGATCGCGGATCTCATCGTCGCCGCGATGATCGACGAGGGTCTTTCGGAGAGCGAGGCGAGAAGACGATGCTGGCTCCTCGACTCGAAGGGGCTCGTCGTGAAGAAGCGGACGCACCTCGCCGAGCACAAGCTGCCGTACGCGCACGACGGGGAGTTTCAGCCGGATCTCGAATCTGCGGTGAAGGCCATCAAGCCGAACATCCTCATCGGGTGTTCGGGGAAGCCGAGCACCTTCACCCGAGCGGTTCTCGAAGAGATGGGAAAGAACAACGAGCGCCCCGTGGTCTTCGCCTTGTCCAACCCGACGTCGAAGGCGGAGTGCACGGCTCAGGAGGCCTACACCTGGACGGACGGGCGCGCGATCTTCGCGAGCGGGAGCCCATTCCAACCGGTTTCGTACAAGGGGAAGACGTATGTGCCGGGCCAGGGGAACAACGCGTATGTCTTCCCGGGGGTGGGTCTCGGCGTGATCGCGTGCGAGGCGAAGCGGGTAACCGACGAGATGTTCTTCCACGCCGCGAAGGCTCTCGCGAAGACCGTGACCAGCGACGACCTGACCTTCGGCCTGGTCTATCCGCCGCTCACGCGGATCCGCGAGGTTTCCGCGGTGATCGCGACGGCGACGGCCGAGGTCGCGTACGAGCGGGGTCTCGCGGGGAAGCCGCGGCCGGAGAACATCCTCTCGTACATGCGTTCGCAGATGTACGATCCTTCGTACCCAAAGTTCGTGTAGGGACGCGGGGAGTATCGACGAGCGGCGAGGGCCGCTCGACAAGGATCCTAGCGGGGGCGCGCGGCGGCGCGCCCCTTTTCTTCACCGACGATCCCACCGAAAGGAGGCGGTGATGCCGATGTCGGATGCGCGTGATTTCGAGGGGAAGAGAGCGCTCGTCACCGGAGCCTCGCGAGGAATCGGGCGCGCGGTGGCGGAGCGTCTCGCGAGGGGCGGGGCGCGGGTCGCGGTGCAT
>JAGUYC010000069.1 GCA_020061515.1 Gemmatimonadota bacterium | reverse complement strand
GACTGGCCGGACCGCGAGCGGGCTGTGGCCGACAGGACCCGCGCGTCCAACGACCGAGCCACGGCAGGTGACCGCAGCAGGAAGAGGCGGATCCGATCCAGCGAAGACCGAAAGCTCCGGAGCCGGGGGGCAGGGCTCGCTTGCTCAAACATGCCGCGCGCGGAGCGCGGCAACTCGCCGCTGAGCCCCACCCCTCGTCTCCGGAGGAAGACCGCCGAGAACTTCCAGGACCCGCGCGTCCGACGACAGATCATAATGCCGCGGAGTGCGGCGCGGGCTCATCCGGCGGCGGAGTCCCTCGCGAGATCGAGCGCGAGCTGCGCGCCGGCGGTCGGAAGAAGCCCGGAGCCCTCGGCGGGGCGGATCTTCCATCTCCCCTCCACCTCCGCCACCTCGATCCAGAAGTGCTGTTGCAGCCCCTCTTCCGCGACAAATGCGCGCAGCATTCCCTTTCGCCTCTGCGGATCGTAGAGGAACTCCTTGAACTGCACCGTCGGAACGCCGGTCGTCCCCTTCGGCTCAAAACGCTCCGGATCGAAACGATCAATCGTATGAACCCTCATGGTTTCATCCCTCATGGACGGAATGGCGACATGCTCCCGTTTCGCGAGAACGATCCGAAAGAAGCGCTCGCGGCCGAGATCGCTCCACTTGTGTTCGTACTTCGTTCCGTAGGAGGCGGGGATCTCCTCCGAGCGCGCTTCGAAACCGGTTCCGGGAACCTGTTCGAGAAGCCAATCGCGGTACGGTTCGAAGTCCGTGACGATCTCCGTCTCTCCACCGTCGGCGAGACGGCTGTTCAAGATCTCAAGGAACGGCTTCGAGAAGAGCCGGTGCGCGGCGTGCCGCTCCTTGGGCCATGGGCAGGGGAAGAGACACAAAGCCGCGGAGAGGGCGCGCGGGGCGACGAGCCGTTCGAGAAAAGGCCGCGCCGGCGCCTGAACGATCGCGAGGTTCGTGACGCCGGCCTGCGCCGCGCGGCGAAGCGCCCGCTTCACCGACTCCCAGAAGATCTCCACGCCGATGAAGTGGCGCTCGGGATGCGCGCGCGCCCTCTCGACGAGCGCGGATCCGTTGCCGAAGCCGATCTCGAGCTCGATCGGAGCCTCCCGCCCGAAACGCCTCGCCCAGACGCACGGGCGCTCCGTCTCCTTCCACGGAACGAGCGGCTCGAGCGAGAGGTAGTACGGTTTCTTCATCGTCCCGAGACTAGCCTATCATTGTGGCCGCACACCCGAAAACCCTCGAAAGCGAAACCCCTCCTTCTTCTCTTGAGTAGCGGAGGCGGTTTCCGCTAATCTGTCGCCCGCAGACGAGAAAGGGGGAGAAGACCTCATGGGCCTCGATGTCGTGCTGCTCTCTCGCGTCCAATTCGCGCTCACCATCATGTTCCACTACATCTTTCCGCCCCTCACGATCGGCCTCGGCATCCTCATGGTTTTCATGGAGGCGATGTACCACAAGACGCGCGACCGGCAATACGAGGCGATGGCGCGCTTCTGGACCAAGATCTTCGCGGTCAACTTCGCGCTTGGGGTCGCCTCCGGCATCGTGATGGAATTCCAGTTCGGCACGAACTGGTCGACCTACTCCCGTTTCGTGGGGGACATCTTCGGATCCGCCCTCGCCGCCGAGGGGATCTTCGCTTTCTTCCTCGAATCGGGATTTCTCGCGGTCCTCGTGTTCGGATGGGACAAGGTCTCGCCCGGAATGCATCTCTTCTCCACGATCATGGTTTCCCTCGGCTCGATCTTCTCGGCGGTCTGGATCGTCATCGCCAATTCCTGGCAGCAGACCCCCGCCGGTTACCGAATCGTGGGAGAGGGGAGCGCCGCACGGGCGGAGCTTACCGACTTCTGGGCGGTCGTGTTCAATCCTTCGAGCATGAATCGTCTCGGCCATGTGCTGATCGGCGCGTTCATCCTCGGCGGCTTCTTCGTGATGAGCATCGCCGCTTACTACATCCTCAGGAAGCGCCACCTCGACTTCGCCAAGAAATCGTTCACGATCGCGCTCGTCGTCGCGACCGTCTTTTCGCTCCTCCAGCTCGTTTCCGGACACGATCAGGCGCAGACCGTCGCCGCTACGCAGCCCGCGAAGATGGCCGCCTTCGAGGGAATCTACCGGACGACCCAAGACGGCGCTCCGCTCTACCTTTTCGGCGTTCCGAACAACGCGAAGGAGCGGGTCGGCGGCGGGCTCGGCGTCCCCGGGCTTCTCAGCTTTCTGATCTCGGGGGACGCGTCGAGGCCGGTCCCCGGGCTCGACCGGTTTCCGCGCGAGGATTGGCCGCCCGTCCCGCTCACCTTCCAGACCTATCACGCGATGGTCGCCCTCGGCTTCTTCTTCATCGCGCTCACGCTTCTCGCCGCGTTCTTCTTGTGGCGCAGGATTCTCTTCGAAACGCGCTGGCTCCTTTGGATCTTCGTCTTCGCGGTGATCGGTCCATACCTCGCGAACCAACTCGGCTGGCTCGCCGCCGAGTTCGGACGCCAGCCGTGGATCGTCTACGGTCTTCTCCGCACGAGCGACGGAGTCTCCAAGTCCGTTCCGGCGTCCCATGTGCTCGGATCGATCGTGCTCTTTTCCATCGTCTACCTGCTCCTCTTCCTGATCTGGATCTACGTGATGGACCGGAAGATCCGCCAAGGACCGGAGGAGATCGCGGAGCTTCCGCCCGAGAAACTGCGGGGGAAGGGATTTTTCCTGGCGGCGGCGGGAGGGAGGGGCGAATCGATGACCGGTTCGAGCGAGCCGCGCAAATAAGAGGAGAACGACACGATGGATCTCAACATCTTCTGGTTCGCGGTTCTCGGAATCCTACTCGCCGGCTACGCCATCCTCGACGGGTTCGATCTCGGCGTCGGCATCCTGCATCTTCTGGCGCGCGGCGACAGCGAACGGCGGGTCTTCCTCAACTCGATCGGCCCGCTCTGGGACGGGAACGAGGTGTGGCTCGTCACGTTTGGCGGCGCGCTCTTCGCGGCCTTTCCGCACGCGTACGCGACGGTCTTCTCCGGCTTCTACCTCGCGTTCATGCTCCTTCTTTTCGCGCTCATCTTCCGCGCGGTCTCGCTCGAGTTCCGAAGCAAGATGGAGTCGCCGCAATGGAGAAGCGCTTGGGACACGGCGTTCTTCGTCTCGAGCGCGGTCGCGACGCTCCTCTTCGGCGTGGCGATCGGCAACTCGATTCGGGGAATTCCGATCGGACCCGACAAGGAGTTCGCGGGAACGTTCCTCGGCCTCCTTCGGCCGTATCCGATCCTCGTCGGGATCTTCGCTGTTTCGCTCTTCGCCATGCACGGCTCGATCTATCTCTACTTGAAGACGGAGGGAGATCTCCAGAAGCGGGTCCGCGGTTGGATGTGGCACGCGTTCGGGATCTTTCTCGTCCTCTACCTCCTCACGACGATCTTCACGCTCGCGGCGCACCCGGAAGCGATCGCGAACTTCCGAAACATCCCGTGGGCGTGGATCGTCGTCGTGCTGAACGTGCTCGCGATCGCGAACATCCCGCGGGCGATTTACATGGAGCGGGCGGGCTACGCGTTTCTCTCGTCGGCGGCGACGATCGCGGCGCTCGTCTTCCTCTTCGGCGTCGGGCTCTTTCCGAACCTCGTGGTCTCGAGCCTTAGACCTGAGTGGAGCCTCGACATCTACAACGCCGCTTCCTCGCAGAAGACGCTCTCGATCATGCGGATCATCGCCTTCATCGGGATGCCCTTCGTTCTGGCATACACGACCGTGATCTACTGGGTCTTCCGGGGAAAGGTGGAGATCGGGAAGTTCAGCTATTAGCCTAGACTATGCACGCGTTTCCTACTGCGGCCGCGGATCGCGGCCTCAAGAGGCCTTCCTTCCGTCGCCGCTTCCTCGGCGTAGTGCCGGGACTACGCTTCCGGGAGCGGCTCGTCCAGGTCGGCCTCTCGGCTCACGCTCCGCGTCCTTGCGACGAAAACGCGTGCATAATCTAGGCTAGCCGAGGCTAAGCAACAGCGCTTCTCGCTCCCGCAATCCGCTTGGATTTTCGTGCGTCTTATGCTATAATTCCCGCGATTTGAAGTTGCCGGCCGAACCGACGATTCCGCGCAGCGCCCAGACGGGCGAAACAACGATCCCGAGCGGGAGCCGCGCGCGTGCGCGGTCGAGGAGGACGTGCGATGAGGACTCTCACCGTGTTCTTTGCGGTCGTGTGCGCGCTGGCCGGGCCGTCTTGGGCCGACTGGGATCCGGGACAGCCGGCCAAGTGGTTGCAGTACCCGGATCTCAGCACGACGGGGATCGACGTGAACGCCACGTTCCCGTACATCCTCGCCGATGACTTCCTCTGCACCGAGGCCGGACCGATCACCGACATCCACATCTGGGGTTCCTGGTATCACGACATCATCGATCCGAACGTCAGGTTCGTGCTCAGCATCCACGCGGACATTCCGGCCGGGCCGGGCGGCTACAGCATGCCGGGGCCGGTCCTGTGGTGGAGAGAGTTCCAGCCGGGCCAGTACGTCGTGAGGCCCTTCGCCGAGAACTTGGACGAGGGGTGGATGAACCCGCCCGACTACTATGAGTTTCCCGGCGATCACGCCTGCTTCCAGTACAACTTCTTCATCGACCCGACGGAAGCGTTCATCCAGGAGGGAAGCTCCACGCAGCCGATCGTCTACTGGCTCGATGTGCAGGCGTACACGAGCACGTCCGGGGCGCTGTTCGGCTGGAAGACGTCGATGGATCATTGGAACGACGATGCGGTTTGGGGACAGGGTCAGGAGCCGTACCCCGGGCCGTGGTATGAATTGATCTACCCGCCTCAGCATCCGTTCGGCGGTCAATCGATCGATCTCGCGTTCGTGATCACCAGCACGACCATGCAGCAGATCGATTGGGGCGACGCGCCCGACCCGACGTATCCGACGCTCGCCCTGAGCAACGGCGCGAACCACGTGATCGTTCCCGGAGTCTTCATGGGCAACAGCGTGGACGGAGAGCCGGACGGTCAGCCGGATCCGAACGCTCTCGGCGACGACAACAACGGCTTCGACGATGAGGACGGCGTAACGTTCACCTCGCCGATCGTTCCCGGCATGATGGCGACCGTCGATGTCGTGACTTCCGTCCCCGGTTACATCGACGCGTGGATCGACTTCGGACGGGACGGAAGCTGGCTCCCGGCGATCGACCAGATCGCCTCGGGGCTCTGGACGCCGGGCGGTCTCTTCACGATCACTTACAACGTCCCGCCGAACGCCGTGCCGGGGCTCACGTTCGCCCGCTTCCGCTTCAACACGATGGGGCCGCTTCCGTTCACCGGCCCCGCTCCGGACGGAGAGGTCGAGGACTACCAGGTCCGCATCGAGGAGTTGCAGAGCTACAAGTGGATCCAGCGGCCGGACCTCAACGTCACGGGGATCGACGTGCGGGCGACGGAGCCGTTCCTCCTGGCCGACGATTACCTCTGCAACATGCCGGGGTGGGTGAACGAGATCCATCTCTGGGGTTCGTGGCTGAACGATTACCTCCCGTTCGGCTTCGACCCGATGGCCGTGCAGTTCACGCTCAGTTTCCACAAGGACATCCCCGCCTGGGAGAGCCCGACCGGCTACAGCATGCCCGGCGATCTGCTTTGGATGTGGACGTTCGCGCCCGGCAACTTCCTCGCCGACATCTGGCAACCGGGCATCGAGGAAGGATGGATGGAACCTCCGGACAACTACTGGTTCCCGGCCGACTGGACGTGCTGGCACTACACGTTCCACGTGCCGATCGCGGAGGCTTTCCATCAGTTGGGCAGACCGGACAGCGGCATCGTCTACTGGCTCGACGTCCAGGCCCGGCCGATGGACCCGCAGGCATTCTGGGGATGGAAGACGTCGCTCGATCATTGGAACGACGACGCGGTATGGGGATGGGGAATGGAGCCGTATCTCGGACCGTGGTACGAGCTCCGCTATCCGCCGCAGCATCCGTTCGGCGGTCAATCGATCGACCTCGCGTTCGCGCTCCGGAGCGAGATCGATACGGACGCCCCGAGCACGCCCACGCCTTCGAGGTTCGGGCTCTGGCAGAACGTGCCGAACCCGTTCAACCCGTTCACGGTGATCGAGTATGAGATCCCGGCGGGCGGCGCTCGGGCGACGCTCGAAGTGTACGAAGTGAGCGGACGGCTTCTCGCGACGCTCGTCGACGGCTTCAAGCAGGAGGGACGCCACACCGTTCAGTGGGACGGCCGCGACCACGACGGGCGCGCGCTTCCTTCGGGTGTGTACCTCTACCGCTTGAAGACTCCGACCGAGGAGACGACGCGCAAGATGCTGCTCATCAAGTAGCGCCCCGACGCGGCGCTGCTTGTTCAGGGCTCCCGGTTCTCCGGCCGGGAGCCCTTTCTCTTGAGGGACGGCGCGTGTGCGCTATGATGAGGGGGTGGCGAACGGGAGGAGAGGCTCGATGCGCGTTGTCGTAACGGGATCGACCGGACTGATCGGCGCGTCGCTCGTACGCGCTCTGGAGACGGGCGGCTGCCGGATCCTCCGGCTCGTACGCCGCGCCCCTTCGCGCGAGCGCGGCGAGGCGTTCTGGAACCCGCGCACAGGCGGGATCGACCGGGCCGCGCTGGAAGGAGCGGACGCCGTCGTCCACCTGGCCGGCGAGAACATCGCCTCCGGAAGGTGGACCCGGAAACGCAAACGCGCGATTCTTGAGAGCCGAACGATCGGAACACGTTTGCTCGCGGAAACGCTCGCATCCCTCGACAAGAGACCGCGCGTCCTCGTTTGCGTTTCAGGTATCAACTATTATGGAAGCCGCGGCGACGAGACGCTCACGGAGGAGAGCGCCCCGGGGACCGGGTTCCTTGCCGAAGTCTGCCGAGAGTGGGAGCGGGCGGCGGACCCCGCGCTCGAAGCGGGGATCCGCGTCGTTCACCCGCGCCTCGGGCTCGTTCTCTCCTCGAGAGGCGGCGCTCTCGCGAAGATGCTTCCGATCTTCCGCCTCGGTCTCGGCGGGCGGATCGGGAACGGCCGCCAGTACATGAGCGCGATCTCGATCTCGGACCTCGTTCGCGCGATCGCGTTCCTGATCGACGACGAGCGTCTCACCGGACCGGTCAACCTCGTGATGCCGTCTTCCTTCACGAACGCCGTCTTCTCGAAGACGTTGGGGAGGGTCCTCGGCAGGCCGGCGTTCTTCCCGGTCCCCGCCGTCGCCGTCTCGATCGCGTTCGGCGAGATGGGCCGCGAAACGCTTCTCGGGAGCCTGCGGGTCGTGCCGGCGAAGCTTGAGCAAGCGGGATTCCAGTTCCGGCACGCCGACATCGAGTCGGCGCTCCGGGCCTCTTGCGAACCCTCGGCGCGCGATAGGATGGAAGCCTGATTCGGAATCCCGGACGGCCCCGCGGCGTCCGGCGAGACAAGGAGGTCGGATTCGTGCGCAACCCATCGATCGCCTATTTCTCCATGGAGATCGCCGTCGATCCGGGGATACCGACCTACAGCGGCGGCCTCGGAATCCTCGCCGGGGACACGGTCCGGTCCGCATCGGATCTCGCCGTACCCCTCGTCGCGGTGACGCTCCTCTACCGGAAGGGGTTCTTCTACCAACGGCTCGGCGCCGACGGCGTGCAGACGGAAGAGCCGGTCGAATGGGTCGTGACCGACTTCCTCCGAGAGATGCCGCCGCGCGTGGAAGTCCTTCTCGAGGGGAGAACCGTGTCCGTTCGCGCCTGGAAGTACGAGGTCAAGGGTGTCCGGGGGCACGTCGTCCCCGTCTACTTCCTCGACACCGATCTCCCCGAAAACGCCGAAGCGGACCGGGCGCTGACCGATTCTCTCTACGGCGGCGACAAGCGATACCGCTTCTGCCAGGAGGCGATTCTCGGCATCGGCGGCGTCCGCATGCTCCGAGCTTTCGGCCACGCGGGAATCGAACGTTTCCACTTGAACGAGGGGCACGCGAGCTTGCTCGCCCTCGAGCTGCTCGCCGAAGAAGCGCGCAAGGCGGGCAGAAAGGAGATCGTCCGCGGCGACGTCGACGCGGTGCGCGAGAGGTGCATCTTCACGACGCACACCCCCGTCCCCGCCGGGCACGACCAGTTCCCGATGGATCTCGTCCAATCCGTTCTCACCACGCACAAGGAGCTGGCCGACATGAAGGACGTCTTCTGCGTCGACGTGGTCGACCGCCTCGTCGAACACGGGCGGGATTACTTCGACACCCAACACGTCGTCGCGGGGCAACCGGCCCTCAACATGACCTACCTGGCGCTCAATCTGAGCGGGTACGTGAACGGTGTTGCCAAGAAGCACGGCCAGGTCTCCCGCCTCATGTTCGCCGACTACGCGATCGACTCGATCACGAACGGAGTTCACGCGAACACGTGGGTTTCGAGCCCGTTCCGGGATCTCTTCGACCGATACATCCCCGGGTGGTGCGAGGACAACTTCAGCCTCCGCTACGCGATCCGGATTCCCGGCGACGAGCTCTGGGCCGCTCACCTCGAGGCCAAGAAGAGCCTTCTTCAGTACGTCAACCGCGAGACGAACGCGGGGATGGATGTCGAGCACCTGACGATCGGGTTTGCGCGGCGGGCAACCGCCTACAAGAGGGCGGACCTCCTCTTTTCGGAGATCGACACGCTCAAGAGGATCGCCGAGCAGGCGGGACCCTTCCAGATCGTCTACGCGGGCAAGGCCCACCCGAGGGACGGCGAGGGGAAAGAAATGATCCGGCGGATCTTCCGCGCGAAGGAAGCGCTGGGACCGTCCGTCCGCGTCGCGTACGCGGCAAACTACGACATGGACCTCGCGAAGATGATCACCTCCGGCGTCGATGTCTGGCTGAACACGCCGGAGCCCCCGAACGAGGCTTCCGGGACGAGCGGAATGAAGGCGGCTCTCAACGGGATCCCCAGCCTCAGCATCCTCGACGGTTGGTGGGTGGAGGGATGGATCGAGGAAAAGACGGGATGGTCGATCGGCGAGCTGCCGCGTACCGGCGAGGCGCCGGACCGCTCCCGGGACGCGAAGAGCCTCTACCAGAAGCTGGAGAAGCTCGTCATCCCGACCTTCTATCGCGACAGGGAACGCTTCCTGGAGATGATGCGTCACAGCATCGCGATGAACGGCTCCTTCTTCAACACCCAGAGGATGGTTCTTCAGTACGTCGCGCGGGCGTACTTCCACTAGCGCTCGGGCGCTCCTTCCGGCCGGCGTCACGCTCCTCGAGAAGAAGAACGGCCATCACCTTCAGCCGTCCCTTGATCAGGTCGCGAACGACGGGCTCTCTCCCGCGAACCGGCGGCGCCGTCCCCGGGTCCTCTTGACAAGGGGACCCGCAGTTCTTATTATGTGAGCAGGCGATCACTCATTGTTTCCTCCCCCTGGTCGTCGCGTTGAAAGAAAAGGAGTTGCGCCTTGAGCGAGCTGATCAATAACCGGGAGAAGCGAATCGAGACCCTCAAGGAGGTCATCCGGAGCCTTCACGAGGGGGCCGATCCGGAAAGCGTCAAAGGACGCCTCAAGGAGGTTGTCCGGCAGACGACCGGATCGGAAATCGTGGAGATGGAGGGCCGGCTGATCGCGGACGGCATGAGCCCCGACGAGGTGAAGGGGATGTGCGACCTTCACTCCGCCGTGCTCCGCGAGCTCATGGGGGAGCAGGCGGCGCCGTCCACTCCGGCGGGGCATCCGATCGATACATTCGTGCGAGAGAACCAAGCGATCCGCAAGGCGACCGGCCGGCTTCGCGACATGCTCCGCGAGACGGAAGATCCTTCGCCCCTCATGGGAACCGGTCTGTCGATCGCGGATTGGCGGCTCGCGGCTCGCGATCTCTTCGAGATCGTGAAGCACTACGACCGGAAGGAGAACCTCCTTTTCTCGCATCTCGAGAGGCACGGCATCATGGGACCCTCCAAGGTGATGTGGGCGAAGGACGACGACGTCCGCAAGATGATCCGCGCGCTGAACGACGCGCTCGCCGAGGAAGGGCTCTCTTCCGACGAGTGGAGGAAGAGCGCGCGCGATTTCGTCCTGCCGACCGCCGCGGCGATCGAGGAGATGATCTTCAAGGAAGAGAACATCCTCTTTCCGACGAGCCTCGATGCCCTTACCGCGGAAGAATGGGGCGAGATCTATCGCGACACGCCCCGCTACGGCTACTGCCTGATCGAACCGGGAACGGAGTACCGGCCGCCGCGCGCGGAACAACCGGCCTACGCGGGCACGCTTCCTCCGGGCGGCGCGGTCGTCTTCCCGAGCGGAGCGCTCACCGAGGAACAGCTTCTCGCGCTCTTCACGGTCTTCCCTGTGGACATCACCTTCGTCGACGCGGAGGATCGGGTCGCCTTCTTCTCCGAAGGTCCGGACCGCGTGTTCGCGCGGACCCGCTCGATCATCGGCCGAAAGGTCCAGAACTGCCATCCGCCATCGAGCGTGCATATCGTGGAGCAGATCCTCTCCGACTTCCGCTCGGGGAAACAGAACGCGGCCGAGTTCTGGATTCAGCTCCACGGAAAGTTCGTTCACATCCGATATTTCGCCGTGCGGGACCCGGAGGGGAAGTACCTCGGGACGCTCGAGGTCACGCAGGACGCGACCGGCATTCGTTCGCTCGAAGGGGAGCGTCGCCTTCTCGAGTACGAGAACGCATAAGCAACACGGAAGACGACATGGATGCGATCGAAAGGAGGAGGCGATGCGGGCCGACGGCTCCAAGGAAGCGTTGGAAACGCTCGCCGGGGAGCTTGGTCGCGCCTACCCGCGGCTCGGATGACGAGCGCGCCCCCCTCCGCCCCCTCCCGAGCTCAACCGATTCGATCGGGATACGCGTTGACCGGATGGAATCGCGGTCATAGCATGAGAGCGATCGCTCACGATCACCCAAGGAAGGGACCGAAGCCGTTGGCGTCGAACAAGAAGGAAGCGATTCTCGATGCGGCGCTCGATCTCTTCGTGGAGAGGGGGATCTCTGCGGCCACCACTCGGGAGATCGCGAGGCAGGCCGGAACCGCCGAGGGAAATCTCTACCGCCACTTCGAGAGCAAGGATGCGCTCGCGCGCCATCTTTTCGGAGAGTGCGCGGGGCGTTTTCGGAAGCAGCTGATCGAGGCCGCCTCGTCCGCGGGGGATCCGGCCGGGAAGATCCGCGCCCTCGTCCGAGCCATGTTCGCTTTCGCCGTCAAGGATCCGCGCGCGTTCGCGTTCATCCTTCTCACTCATCACACGGAGTTCGCCACCGGACCGATCCGGAACCCCCAGCCGCTTCCCAAAGACATCTTCTGCGAGGCGATCCGTTCGGGGATCGAGGCGAAGGCGTTTCGCCCGATCGATCCGAACCTTGCCACATCCTGGATTGTCGGGATGACGCAGCGCGCGATCACGTTTGCCGAGACCGGAAGGATCGAGCTTCGGTCCGAAGAGATCGTTCGCGAGACGACGGAAGCGGCTCTCAAGCTTCTCGCTTCACAATAGAACGCGAAACGGGAGAGGGCTTCGCCGCCCTCTCCCCCGCCGCTCGGAGCTTCGCTCTTCCTCCGGCAAGAATCGTCGGCGCTACCGTTTCTTCTTCGCCGCTTCGCCGCTCTTTCGCGCGTCGGACGCCAGGCTCTTGTTTTCCGGTCCGCTCTTCGCGCGACTCTTCGTATCCTTGTTTTCTTTGACGACCGGGTGCGCATTCTCCTCGACGCGCTTCTTGGTCTCGCGGACCGTCGAGGATTCGGAGCGTGGTCTCTCGCGGGATTCCTTCTTGTTCGAGACCTCGCCCGACTTCGGCGCTCGCGTCTCGGAGCGCTCGGCGTCCGCTCGCCGCTCGTACATGAATCGCGTTTCGTCCTGTCGCCTTTCGCGCGGCGATTTCCGTACTTCGACCCGCTCGTAGCTCTCCCGCGCCTTTCGGATCCGCTCGCTCTGTCCGACCGGCTCGTAATCGATCGCGCGGCGATCTCCGGACCGGTAAGTCCTCGCCTCGACGCGGACCGGCGCGACGCGCGTCCGCGTGATCGCGCGCACTTCATCGACCTCGAGCGATCGGCCGATCGGAACGACCTCCTTTCTGCGAAAGAACTCGACCGAGCGCCCCGCGGGAAGAGCGTGCGCGCGGATGTCGCAGTTGTGAAAGTGCCGGTTGGACACGAACACGAAGAGGTTGATGTCGATGTCGACGATCGACTGCCGCACCGGGCGTCCGAAGACGGTTCTCGGTCCGGCGTAGTGATAGTAGGTGCGCCGCGGATAGAAGAAGCCCTCCGGGGGAAGGGGCGCCCAACCGACGTAGCCGTCCACAACGACCCACGACACCCACGCGGGGCCGTACTCGCCGCCCGGCACCCATCCCCATCCGTAACCGTCGAGGCACACCCAGCGTCCGTAGTGATGCGTCAGCCATCCCCACGGCTCGTACGCGACCCACATCATCCCGACCGTCGTGAGGGCCCAATGGCCGTGAAGATACGGACGCCATTCGACCTCGACGTACGGAAACCAGACCGGACCGCCGACGCTCCGAACGTGCACCCATTCGCCCCGCCCGTCGAGCGGATCGACGAACCACGGGTCGAAGGGTTCCTCGTAACGATACGAAACCCTTTCGATCGTCAGGGGGACGCCCGCGCCGACCCCCCACGAGGCCGTGATGCCGAACCCGGCGACGGCCGGTGCCGCTCCGGCGACGATCGCCGCGAACACCCAAAGACCGCTTCGAGCACCCATTCCTTGACGTTTCATCTTTCGTCCCCCCTCTCTCGGGGCTTTTCGGCCCCGCCGGTTTCTCCGCGCAAGGACCGTGCCGGGAACCACTCGGGGAGCGCTCCCGTATCCGGCGTTCGAACAACGCGTTTCGAGCGCGCCCGCCCGGCTCCCTCCGTGCGGCGTTCCTCGCGGGGATGAAAGGACACGCCCCGCGCGTCCGACGGACACGCGCCGCGCGCGTTGTGCGGCCTTCCCGTTTCGGCTAGACTGGGACTTCCACGCGCGAGGAAAGGAGAACCGGCTCTCGATGAGCGGCCGCACCCACGCGTTCATTCTCTACGGGATCCTGGTCGGGGTCGTGCTCGGCGGGGTCGCCGGCTGGGTGCTCGGCGAAAGGATGACCGCGGTCGCGTGGATCGGCGCATTCTTCCTCGACGCGCTCCGAATGATCGTCGTTCCGCTCGTTGTCTCATCGATGATCGTCGGCATCTCCGGTCTCGGCGACGTTCGTCGCCTCGGGCGCACCGGAACGATCACCATTCTCTACTACCTCGCGACGACGGGACTCGCCGTTCTTCTCGGCATCCTTCTCGTCAACACGATCCGTCCCGGCGTCGGTTTCGAGTGGCTGGGAGCGGAGGTCCCCGACGTCGTCAAAGGAAAGGAGACGACCGGCTTCGCCGACATCCTTCGCAGCCTCGTCACCCCGAACCTCGTCGATGCCGCGGCGAAAACCGAAATCCTCCCCCTCATCGTCTTCTCGCTTCTCTTCGGCGGCGTCCTCACGACGCTCGGCGAGAAGGGGAAGATGGTGATCCGCCTCTTCGACGGCGTGAACGAAGCGATCCTCAAGATCGTCTTCCTCATTCTTCTCATCGCGCCGATCGGGGTTTTCGCGCTCGTCGCCTCGCGCCTCGGACAGGCGGGCGGCGGGCCGGCGTTCTTCGAGGAGATCCGCCGGATCGGTCTCTACGCGGCCACGGTGCTCATCGGGCTTCTCGTCCACGGCTGCGTCGTTCTTCCGCTCATCCTCTTCGCGGTGGGAAGGCGGAACCCTTGGAAGCACCTCGCCCACTTCACACCCGCGCTCTCGACCGCGTTCTCGACAGCCTCGAGCAGCGCCACGCTCCCCGTCACCATCGAATGCTCCGAAGAGCGCGCGCGGATCTCGAGGCGTTCCTCGCTCTTCGTCCTTCCGCTCGGCGCGACGATCAACATGGACGGAACCGCTCTCTACGAATCGGTCGCCGCGATCTTCATCGCGCAGGCGATGGGCATTCCGCTCGGGCCGTTCGAACAGGTCGTGATCTTCCTCACGGCCACGCTCGCCTCCATCGGCGCGGCCGGCATCCCCGAGGCGGGACTCGTCACGATGGTGATCGTGCTCCGCGCCGTCGGTCTCCCGCTCGAGGGGATCAGCATGATCCTCGCCATCGATTGGTTTCTCGATCGCTGCCGCACGACGGTGAACGTGTGGGGAGACACGGTGGGGGCCGCGGTCCTCGATCGAATCGATCCGGTTCAAGGGGAGGCTTGATGCCGCCTCTCCCGTTTCGCGAGATCTTTCGGTTCTATCTTCCGCTCGTCCTCACGTCGCAGATGATGACGCTCTCCGGTCCGGTCATCAACATCGCGGTCGGGCGCTCCGCCGATCCGAAGCTCGAGTTCGCCGCGTACTGGCTCGGGTTCGCCGTTCATCTCTTCGTCGAGGCACCGTGTCTCATCATCCAACAAGCGGCGGCGACGCTTCTCGCGGGACACCGCTCGATGCGACGGCTCTTCTTCGGCGCGCTCCTGCTCGGGCTTCTCGGGTCCGCGCTCTCCTTCGCGCTCGGGACGACGCCGCTCGGCGATTGGTTCTTTCGGGACGTCGTGCCGACCACCCCGCGAGCCGCCGCGCTCGCCCGCAAGGTCCTTCTCGTGATGACGCCGATCCCGGTGCTCGTCTCGATGCGCGGGATGGGAAACGCGCTCGCGCTCGTCGCGAGGGAGACCCCGCTCATCGCGCGCGCGACGGTGACTCGCATGGTCGTGATCGCGTGTCTCGTCGGGATCGCGGTCGCCGTCGGCACCTCGTCCGGCGCGATCGCGGGGGCCGCGTCCCTCGTGACGGGGCTCCTCGTCGAGACATTGCTCGTTCTCCACGGGACGCGGAAGATCCGTCGGGGCCTTCGCGAGCGGAGAGATGATCCCGACGATGTTCCCCTTCACTACAGAGAGATCCTCCGCGTCGCGGCGCCGCTCATGGTTTCTTCGTACGCGTGGTCTTCGGTGCGGCCGCTCATCAACTCGATCTTGGGAAGGCTTCCGGACCCAGAGCTCGCGCAGGGAGGTTTCGGCGTGGTGATCCCGCTCCTCCTCGTCACGTGCTCGCCGCTCTGGGCGCTTCAGAACGTGACGCTCATCTTGCCCGGAAGCCGCGCGGACCTCCGGCGCGTGGTGCGCTTTAGCGCATGGGTGACGGTCTTCTTCGCGGGGTTGATCGCGATCATCAACTGGACGCCGCTTCGCTCCGCTCTCCTGCAAGGCGTCTTCTCTCTCTCGCCCGAGATGCAGAAGGTCGTCGCGCCCGCGATGCTGCTCATCGTGCTCGAGCCGATCTTTCTCGCGACTCGTTCCGCCTCGCAGGGGCTTCTCATCAAGGCGAGACGGACCGGAATCTTCGCGGCGGTCTCCTTCGCCAAGATCGCGCTCATGGCCGCGGTCGGGCTCGCGCTCGTGGAGCGCTTCCCCACGCTGAACGGCGTGATGCTCGGCACCGGTCTCTTCATCAGCGGCGAGCTTTTCGACGGCCTCTTCTACTCCTTGCGGGCGCGCTCGCTCCTTCTCGGCGGCGTGCTCTTCCCGAAGGTCGCGGCGGGGAAGGGGGAAACGCCGTAAAGATAAGCGCGGGGGGGCCTTCCGCCTCGCCGCGTGCCCCGCACGCGCCTCGAGTATATAATGTGGAAGAGTGGGCGCCCTGAACTCGGGCGAGGGAGACGAATCGTGGATGCGAAGAAGATCAAGGAGACCGTTCGGAAGAAGTACGGCACGATCGCGTCGGGGAAGAAGCCGGCCGGCTGCTGCGGCCAGATTGTCGACCTCACGACCGATTCCTGCTTTTCCTTCGCGCCGCAGGCGGAGCGGACGACCGGGGACCTCGGGCTCGGATGCGGGCTTCCCACGGAGCACGCCTCGCTCGCGCAGGGCGAGATCGTTCTCGACCTCGGGAGCGGAGCGGGGGCCGATGTCTTCCGCGCGGCGTCGACGGTCGGCCCCGAGGGGCGCGTGATCGGCATCGATTTCTCCCCCGAGATGCTCGCGGAGGCCGAGAAGAACGCCGCCGATCTCGGGCTGACGAATGTTGAGTTTCGCAGGGGCGACATCGAAGATCTCCCGGCTGCGGACGAAAGCGTCGACGTCGTCCTCAGCAACTGCGTCGTCAACCTCGCTCCCGACAAGACCAAAGTGTTCGCGGAGGTTTACCGCGTCCTTCGCCCGGGCGGGCGCTTCTCTATCTCGGACATGGTCACGCGCGGAAAGATGCCGCCGGAGATCCGGTCCGATCTCTCCGCTTGGGCCGGATGCGTCGCCGGAGCGGCCGACCGCGAGGAATACATCCGAGTCATCGAGCGGGCGGGGTTCGAGCGCGTCCGCGTTCGCGAATCCCGCGAGTACGACCATGGGAAGACCGACGCGTGGGCGATTCTCTCGGTCACGGTCGAAGGGTACAAACCGGTTTCGTGAGCCGAGAGCGGTTCCGGCCGGAGACATCGATGTCTTTGACCCCTGAAACGTTTGGATGCGCGGGCGCCGAAGGTCTCGCCCGCCTCGCCGTCGATTTCCTCCACCGCACGGCCGTGCACCACGCGATGTGGTACGCCGAGGTCGAGCGGCGCCTCGGGAAGGAGAAGGCGGAGGAGGCTCTCCGGGACGCGTACGCGAAGACGCTCGACATCCACTTCGGGCGGCTCGCGAGGACGCTCGGTTTCGAGATGAAGAAGGGACTCCCCGCGCCGCTTCTCGATCTCCCCGAGGAGAAGCTCCGCGCGCTCGTCGAGTCGATCGCCGTGAACTGGCTCGCGACCGACGGCGTCTGGTTCCAGGCGGTCGAGTTCTCTTCCGGAATGGACGACGCGAGAACGTGCAACGACGCCTGCTGGGCGCGCTTCTCCCCCTTCGAGGCGCTCTCGATCCGCCGCATGCTCGATCTCCCCGAAAGACCCGGTCTCGACGGGCTTGAACGAGCCCTTGCCCTCCGGCTGTACGCGGTCGTGAACAAGCAATCGATCGACGAACGGACGCCGTCCGACTTCGTCTTCCGAATGAACGAGTGCCGCGTGCAGAGCGCGCGGAAGCGGAAAGGCCTTCCCGATTACCCGTGCCGGTCGGCCGGAATCGTCGAGTACACGACCTTCGCGCACGCGATCGACCCCAGGATTCGGACCGAGTGCGTGGCGTGCCCTCCCGATCCGCATCCGGACGAGTGGTCCTGCGCGTGGCGCTTCACGCTGGAAGAGAAATGAAGACCGCCGGGTCCGTTCGCGCGCTCGTTCGCCGCCTCGAAGAGATCCGCAATCGCTTCTCGCCCGAGGAACGCCGGGAGAAGCGCGTTCTACTCTCGGCGCTCCGGCGAGCCGAGATTCTCGATCCCCGTCTCCTCCTCCGCTTGCACGAGGCGCTCCTCTTCATTCGATCGTATCCGGACGACGAGGGGATCGCCGCGCTCGCCGCCGGCGAGTGCGCGCGTTTCGGAGCGCGCGTCGAGAGT
>JAGUYC010000094.1 GCA_020061515.1 Gemmatimonadota bacterium | reverse complement strand
GACCGAGCCGGGGCTCCCCGTCGCGAAAAGCGACGGGGTGGCGAGGAAGCTCCTTCGCGCATGCGGCGCGAAGGAGTGACCCGCGCGTCCGACGACTCGCGAGCAGCGAGCGGACAGCCGCCGACACGACCGAGCCGGGGCTCCCCGTCGCGAAGAGCGACGGGGTGGCGAGGAAGCTCCTTCGCGCATGCGGCGCGAAGGAGTGACCCGCCGTCGACCGACTATCAGGGAGTCCTCGCTGGGTGAGTTCCCGCACGCTCGAGATCGAGGAGATATTGCTTTCGTCTGAGACCGCCTCCGTACCCGCCGAGGCGGCCGTCCTTGTTCACGACTCGATGGCACGGGATCGCGATCGCGATCGGGTTCCGGCCGTTTGCGCTCCCGACCGCGCGCCGCGCCGCCGGAGATCCGACCGCGCGGGCGAGGTCTTCATAGGAACGCGTCTCGCCGTAGGGAATCTTGAGGAGCTCGTTCCATACTCTCTCCTGGAACGCCGTCCCCGAGTAGGCGAGCGGCACGGTGAAGCCGCGCACTTCACGAGCAAAGTATCCGGAAAGCTCTTCGCTCAGCTTTTTCAAGAGATCGGTGGAGCGAGGAACCAGCGGGAGGCGGAAGGATCTTCGCGCGGACGAGAGTCGGGGTTCCGCGAGGAAGCGGTCGGCAAACTCGAGAAGACAGATTCCGCTCGGGATGGAACCGGCGACGAGAGATCCGAGGGGGCTCGGAACCCACGCGAGCGAGACGCACTCCGACGCACGGCTTCGCCCCGGCGGTTTTCCGAAGACACGCGCGAATGCGTCCCGGAACCCGCTGTGCGATTCGTATCCGCACTCGAAGACCGCATTGTCGAGATCCCCTCCATCCCCCAAGAACCGCAGGGCCTCCCCCATCCGGCGCCCGCGCGCGAACGCTTGAAACGTCATTCCATAATGTTTCATGAAATACCTCCGCGCGGTCGAGGGATCGACCCCGCGCTCGCGAAGATCCGTCTCCGTGATTCGACCGGACGGCGCCTGCTCGATCTCCGCGAGAAGGTTCCGGACCCATTCCGGACGCACGTCCGCGTCCGCCGGCCTGCAACGCATACAGGCCCGATAGCCGGCCTTCAAGGCCTCGCGAGCGCTCAGGAAGTACTCGATATTACGGGGAAGGGGTCTCCGCGCCGGACAGGAGGGGCGGCAGAAGACGCCGGTCGTTCGCACCGCGAGGAAGAAGATCCCGTCGTAGGAGGCGTCGCGCTCGCGGCAGGCCCGCTCCATCTCGCCGACCGGCGGCAGTCGATTCATCATGCGGCGAGTCTATCCGACGGCTCGATCCCTGTTCCACCGAAGATCGTGCGTCGAAGTCCGCGCGCGAATGCCCTACCGAATCACGCCGAGCTTCTTCCCCACCTTGACGAACGCATCGACCGCCTTGTCGATGTGCTCCTTCTCGTGAGCCGCGGAGAGCTGCACGCGGATCCGCGCCTTCCCCATCGGAACGACCGGGTGCGAGAAGCCGATGACGTAGATCCCTTCTTGGAGCAGCTCGCGCGCCATGTCGTTCGCGAGCTTCGCGTCTCCGAACATGACCGGCACAATCGGCGTCTCTCCCGGCACGAGACGGAAGCCGGCGGCGTCCATCTTCTCCCGAAAATACCGCGCGTTCCACTCGAGCTTGTCGCGAAGCTTCGTCGTTTCGCTCACGAGATCGATCACGCGGAGCGCGGCCGAGATGATAGGCGGCGGGACGGCGTTCGAGAAGAGATACGGCCGTCCGCGATTGCGGAGCATCTCCGTCACCTCGCGCGGGCCCGCGACGACCCCTCCGCTCGCGCCTCCGAGCGCCTTCCCGAGCGTCGTCGTGATGATGTCGATCCGATCCATCACGCCGAAATGCTCCGGCGTCCCCCGCCCGGTCTTTCCGATGAAGCCGGTCGCATGGCTGTCGTCCACGAGGACCATTGCTCCGTACCGGTCGGCGAGATCCGCGATCTTGTCGAGCGGCGCGAGGATCCCGTCCATGCTGAAGACGCCGTCCGTCACGATGCAGATGTTCCGCGCGCGCGGCTTCCACATCTCGAGCTTCTTCTCGAGATGCCCGACATCCGCGTTCTTGTAGCTGTCCCTCTGCGCCGAACAGAGGCGGATCCCGTCGATCAGGCTCGCGTGAATCAGCCGGTCGTTCAGGAGCACGTCCTTCTCGTCGAAGAGAACCTCGAAGATCGCCGCGTTCGCGTCGAAGCACGAGGAGAAGAGGATCGCGTCTTCCTTTCCGAGGTACTCCGCAATACGCTTCTCGAGACTGTTGTGCAGGTCCTGCGTGCCGCAGATGAAGCGGACGCTGCTCATCCCGTAGCCGCGTTCTTCAAGCCCCTTCCGCGCGGCGGCCGTCACGTCCGGATGGCTCGAAAGCCCGAGGTAATTGTTCGCGCAGAAATTCAGAACCTTGATCGGCTTCGAGCCGCGCGGGTACTCGACGACGATCTCCACGCCCTGCTCGCTGCAAATGTAGCGCTCGTCCTTGTAAAGCCCCGCCTCCTCGACCTCTTTCAGCGTGTTTCGAAATTGCTCGCGCACCGCGTTTGAGTATGCCATACGACTACCTCGCAAGAACGCCGGACGCCCGATGCGGTCCCGCCTTGCCGCGGCGGCTTCTCGCGATCGCTTGTCCGCGGTCTCATTCCGCCGGAGCGTCTCTTTCGCTACTTCTTCTCCGCCAACTTCTTCCGCACCAGAACGAGGATGCTGTTCACCGAGTCGAACGCCTCGGTGCTCGCTTCCTCGTCCGTCATCTTGATTCCGAGCTCCTCCTCAAGATACATCTTCAAGGAGACCATCGAGAAGGAATCGACGATGCCGCTCGAGATGAGAGGCGTGTCGTCCTTGAGCTCCATGCTGTCGTCCTCGAGGTACTCTTCCCGAATGTACTCGAGGATCTTCTTCTTCAATTCGTCGCTCATCGATCCGATCCTCCGGGGCCGGGGCCCCTCGCGGCGGCCGCCGCCCGAAACCCCCTAGTTGTCGTCCAGCGTCGAGAGGTCGCCCACTTCTTGGCCGAGCTCCTGGGCCCTCAGAACGCGCCTCATGATCTTCCCCGACCGCGTCTTCGGGAGCTTCTCGACGAACTCGATTTCCTGCGGCATCGCGAGCGGGGAGAGCTTCTTCCGGATGAAGTTCATGATCGACATTTCAAGCTTTCGACTCGGCTCGAAACCCGCCTTCAAGGCCACGAACGCCTTGACGACCTCCATGTTGACGGGATCCGGCTTTCCGATCGCCGCGCTTTCGGCGACCGCCTCGTGTTCGAGGAGCGCGCTCTCGATTTCGAACGGCCCCACGAGATGCCCCGCGGTGTTGATCACGTCGTCGTCCCGCCCCATGAACCAGTAGAACCCGTCCTCGTCGATCCTGGCGCGGTCTCCGGTGAGGTACCACCCGTTCTTGAACTTGCTCTCGTAGGCGCTCGGGTTGCGCCAGTAGGTCCGGAACATCGACGGCCACGGGGGCTTCAGCGCGAGCAGCCCCTGCTTGTTCGGCTCGCAGATCTCCGTGAAATCGTGGGCGAGAACCGCCGCCGTCACTCCGGGAAACGCCTTCCCCATGCTCCCCGGGCGGATCTCCATTCCCGGCACGTTCGTCACCTGGATGCACCCGGTCTCGGTCTGCCACCAGGTGTCGTGGAAGGGAAGCCCGTAGACGCGCTCGCTCCAAACGACCGCTTCAGGGTTCAAGGGCTCGCCGACGCTGCACAAGTGGCGGAGTGAAGAGAGATCGTACTGCTTCGCCTTCGCCTCCCCCTCCTTCATCAGCATCCGGATGGCGGTCGGAGCGCTGTACCACACGGTGATCTTTTGATCCTGAATCGCGCGGTACCACCGGTCGATGATGAAGCCGGCCTCGAGAACGTACTGCGTCGCGCCGAGCGCCCACGGCCCGATGATCCCGTAGCTCGTTCCGGTCACCCAGCCGGGGTCCGCGGTGCACCAGTAGATATCCTCGTCCTTGATGTCGAGCACCCACTTCGAGGTGAGCGCTTGGGCGGGAAGAGATCCGTGCACGTGAAGCGCGCCCTTCGGCATGCCGGTCGTTCCCGACGTGTAGTGCAGGATCGACGGAGTCTCCGGCTCGGCAGGATAGCACGCGAACGACTCGACCGGTTTCGCCGTCTCGAGCCCGAAGGCCGCCTCTCCCTCTTGAAACGAGAGATCGCCCGGATCGCAGACGATCACGTGTCGAAGAGACGGACACCGCTCCCGAATCTTTCGCACACGAAACGTCAGCTTGCGGCAGGTCAGAATCGCGCTCGTCTCGGCGTTCGAGATCCGCTTCTCGAGCGCATCCTCCCCGAACGCGGAAAAGAGAGGCTGCATGATGAGCCCCGCCTTCATCCCCCCCAACATGCCGATGTAGAGCTCCGGCACGCGCTCCAGAAAGACCGCCACGCGGTCTCCCGGCCGGAGACCGAGGCCGGAGAGATGCTTCGCGTAGGCGTTCGAGTAGACGCGAAGATCGTTGAAGGTAAACCGCGCGACCCTGCCGTCCGCCGTCTCCCACACGAGCGCGGTCTTCTCCCCCATTCCCAGATCGCAGATCCGGTCCGAGCAGTACCAGCCGATGTTGTGCGAATCTTCCGGAAAACCAAGCTCCTTGCGCGCATCGCTCCAGGAGAAGCTTCGCCGGCGCTCTTCCGGATTCCCGATGTTGCTCGGCATATCGATCCTCTCTTGCTGCGGGTTCAGGTTCGACCGAATGGATGGCCGCAATGCGCGGCGAAGTCCGCCGGGGTCGAACTCGCATTATAGACGCCTTTCCGCTCGCGGGGAAGAGCGGAACCCGCGGCGCGGAGAACGGGCGCCGGGACCGTTCTCGGCCGGGGGCGCAACTCCTTGTCAAAGCGCGCGATCGATCGCCCTTTCGGTCAATCCGTGTGCGGAACCACGCAGATGAACTCGAGGGGTTCCTCCCCGCGATTCTCGAAGTGATGCTGCTCGTTCGGCGCGACATAAACCGTGTCGCCCGAACGGATCGGGGTCGCGCCGTCCCTCGTCACGACGGCGCCCCGCCCTCTCGCCACATACACCTCGTGCTCCCACGCATGCGCGTGGTCCGCAGTGGAACGGCCCGGAGCCACATCGAAATAGCGCATCACGAAGTTCGGCGCCCCCTCGTCCCTGCCGATCGCGACCCGGATGCGGACGCCCGCCATCCCGGCGTCCTTGGGCTCGATGTCATAAACATTTCGTACATTCATTGTTGACCTCCATGCCGCTCTCGGCGCGTCCTCCCGCCGCTTCGCCTCGGGCGGGCTCGGGAGCGCGCCGGGCTCGGGGCAAGGTTACCTCTTGTCGCGGCTTCCCGCTCGCGATACAATTCTCGGGTCGCGTGAGGAGGAGGGTGACATGGTTATCGGAGTACCGCGTGAGACGAGCCGCCACGAGCACCGGGTGGGGCTCAACCCGTTTGGCGTCGCGCGCCTAACGGATTGCGGCAGCGTCGTTTACATCGAGCGAGGGGCTGGGAAGGCCGCGCATTTCAGCGACGAAGACTACGCCGACGCAGGCGGCCGGATCGTCTATGCCACCGAGGAGATCTACAACCGCGCGGACCTCGTCTGTCGTTTCGGAGCCCTCTCTCTCGAGGAGGTCGGTCTTCTCAAGGAAGAGAGCGTCCTCTGCGCGTTCCACCATCTTGCGGTCGCCCCGCGCGAGCTCGTGGAGAAGCTGATCGAAGCGCGGGCGACGTTGATCGGCTACGAGATCATCCGCGGCCCGGACGGCGATCTCTCCGCGCTTCTCCCGCTGAGCGAGCTGGCCGGGCAGATGGCGCTGGACACGGCGGCGCAGCTTTTGCGATACGAGTCGGGAGGACGAGGAATCCTCCTCGGAAGCGCTCCGGGACTTCCGCCGGCGACGGTCGTCGTTCTCGGCGCGGGGACGGTCGGGGTCTCCG
>JAGUYC010000219.1 GCA_020061515.1 Gemmatimonadota bacterium | reverse complement strand
CCCGGCGCCCATCGCACCTGCCCGGCGCCGGCGAAGAGGAGCAGCGCCGCGACCGTGAAGATGCCGGCGAGCGCGAACTTGACCGCGTTGCCGCGCACCGCGTCGTAGCCTCCCGCGAGCACGAACGTCCCGAGAAGAAGCACGCCGATTCCCGCTTGGAGAAATCCGCCGTAGAACCCGAGCGCGAAGAGGAGCGGATAGAGCCGCAAGGGAACGCGTCCGCCTTCGGTCTTCCCCTCCCACCGCTTCGGATCGACGAAGACGGTCATCGCCATCGCGCCGAAGAGAACTGCGACGACTTTGCGGAAGATGTCCTCGTCGAGGACCGTGGCGAGATAGGCGCCCGGGACCGCTCCGAGAACGAGCGGCACCGCGAGCGAAGGGACGTCCTTCCACGGGCGGACATTGTGGCGATGGTACGTCGCGACTCCAGCGACGCACTGCAGGACGATCGCGATCCGATTCGTGGCGTTCGCGACCTGCGGGGGGAGCCCGGCGAGGAGAAGGAGCGGAAGGGTCACGAACGAACCGCCTCCGGCGAGAGCGTTGAGGACCCCACAGACGAAGCCTCCCGCGGCGAGAGCGACGGCCATCCAGAAGCTCGGCAAGTGGTTCGTCTCCTCTCCGTCAGTCGACGAGCTTCCAGTCCGCGGCGCCCGGATCCTCCGGTTTCAGCCGGAAGCGCTCGGGATCCTCGCGGATCATGCGGCGCAGCCATTCCTCCGAGTACCCCTTCTCCTGCGGCTCGTTGTTCGAGTCCCGCACGTAACCGTCGTTGTACTTCGCGACGAGATGCTCGGAGAGCTCTCTCCAGCGCGCGACGACGCGCTCCCCGCACGACACCGAGTAGTCGGTCAGGTAGCGCCTCGCTCGTTCCAGGTCCTCTTCGAGAAGGCGGAGCGCGGTCTCCTCGACCGCATGCTGTCGCGCGATCATCTCCCCTTCGAGCGCGCTCTGCGCGGCGCGCACCTCCGGGCTCATGTCCGAGTAGCGGAGCTGCGCGTAGTTGGAAACGAAGTTGAAGACCCACCAGGCGGATTCGGAGGAGAACTTCTCGAGGCTCCCCGCGGCGAACGACGGCGGAATCGCGTCGATGCAGCAGTAGAGCGGCGTGTAGCACGTGAACCAAGTGTCGTCCACGCCGTACCAGAGGACGCCTCCGACCGCGTCGGGAAGGCGGGAACGCGACTGCGACACGAACGAGAACCCGGTCTGGCGCGTCGAGATCGGACGCTCCCACGCGTACTCGACTCCGTCGACGGTCCACGCGATCGGCCTCGATCGGTCGGGCGAGCCGAACGGCCCCGCGTCGGGTCCCACGGTCATGTCGAACTCGGTTCCCTCGTAGTGATCGCGCATGAGCTCGAAGACGTCCGCGAGCGCGAGTTTCCGGTCGGGGCGGATCCAGAGCGGGTACGGCTCCGCTCCTTCCACCGCGCGATGGTAGTCGGGAGAGAGATCGAGCGAGGGGGCCGCTCGCCGGAAGAGGCTCCAGACGCGCGTCGCGGTATAACGGAGACTCTTCGGCGTCGCCGGGCAGTACGCGTCGTCGAAACGGAAAGGCTTCACCGAGGCCGGGTCGTAGTATCCGCGCTCGACCGCAAACGAAATGACGTCGTCGGAGAAGAGACAGTTCTTCGGATCGTCGAGAGGAAACGAGCCGATGCGCGCCCGGTTCGCGTGACAGGAGATCATTCCGTCCGGGATGCGCATCGCGACCCAAACCGCTCCCTTTCGCTCCGGGCCTCTTCCGATCATCTCGAGGATCCACGCTTCACTTGGATCGCCGATCGAGAAGGACTCTCCCGTCGATCGATAGCCGTACTCCTCGACGAGCTCCGCGATCAAGTCGATCGCCTCGCGGGCGGTGCGCGAGCGTTGAAGCGCGAGCTGCATCAGGTCCCAGTAGTGAAGAATTCCGTCCGGGTTCACGAGCTCTTGGCGCCCGTCGAAGGTCGTCTCGGCGATGACGAGCTGATGCTCGTTCATCAAGCGGACGTGCGCGTAGGTATGCGGAATCTCGGCGATCTTCCCGCGCGACTTCCCACTCCAATCGACGATCTCGAGCGAATCGCCCGGCGCGTGGTCCGCCGCCGGCTGAAGACGGAGACGCGGATGGAACTCCCCGTCGCAGGTGTAGGTGATCATCACCGATCCGTCCGCGGAGGCTCCTTTGGCGACGAGAAGGTTCGTGCACGCGCGCGGCGCCGGTGTCGGTGTTAGAAAAAGAAGAACGAGAAGCACGGCCGTCGACGTTCGTTGGTGGTTCACAGATATCCCTCTCTCCGAAGGCTCGGGACACCGCCGTATTCTACCCCGGACCGTCCCCTCGGGCCATCCCCGAAAGGGACGACTCCGGGCGGACCCCACGCGTAGTTTCTTGTTTCCCAGCGAGTTGAACGGTCCATCCGTCCTTCATTGCCTTCAAGGAGAGCGAATGGTAGGATCCGGCTTCAGGCGAGGCTGTTCCCCGATCAACCAATGGAGAAGAAAACGATGTCGGACAAGAAGGCGGACCTGGCAGGGCCGGGCGTCAGCACGTACGAGGAAGTCGAGAAGATCCTCCCGAACGATTACCAACCGATCCTCCGGCCGATGGAGCGCATGAAGGCTCTCTTCGGAATCAAGAACTACATCGAGGAGAACCTCTGCAAGGAGCTGAACCTGCAAATGGTTCAGGTGCCGCTTATCGTGGACCGCGACAGCGGCGTCAACGACTACCTCGATCGCGACGGCTCGCGTACTCCGATCGAGTTCCCCTGCGGGCTCGGCCTCGAGAAGCGCATCCAGGCGCAGGTCGTGCAGGCGGCGACGAAGTGGAAACGGGTCGCTCTCAAGCAGTTCGAATGCAAAGTCGGCGAGGGGATTTGCACCGACATGCGCGCGGTCCGCAAGGACTACTTCCTGGATCACGACCACAGCTCCTACGTCGATCAGTGGGACTGGGAAAGAGTGATCACCGAGAAGGATCGGAATCTCGAATACCTCAAGGATACCATCCGGAAGATCTGGAAGGTGATCTACGGCGCGAGCCGGTTCACCGAGGAGAACTTCCCGAGATTGAAACAGACGAAGTATCCGCCGATCCCCGAGGAGCTCGTGTTCTTGCACGCCGAAGAGATCCTCGACATGTATCCCGATCTTCCGAGAAAGCAGCGGGAGACCAAGATCATCCAGAAGTATCCGGCCGTCTTCATCCTCGGCATCGGCTGGACGCTGAAGGACGGATACCCTCACGAGATGCGCGCCGCGGACTACGACGACTGGGTGACCGAGACGAAGACCGAGGACGGGCGCACGATGCACGGGCTGAACGGCGACATCCTCGTCTGGAATCCGGTGACCAAGCGGCGCCACGAGCTGACCTCGATGGGAATCCGCGTCACGAAGGAGACGCTCAAGATCCAGCTCAAGATGACGGGGCAAGAGGACTTTCTGAAGCTGCCGTACCACCAAGCGATCCTGAACGACGAGATCCCGCTCTCGATCGGCGGCGGCATCGGGCAGGCGCGCACGTTCATGTACCTGCTTCGGACGGCGCACCTCGGCGAGGTGACGGTCACCGTCTGGCCGAAGCAGCTCAAGGAGATCTGCGCGAAGCGGAACATCCACGTTCTCGAGTAGCGTTCGTTCGTCGACAAGACAAAGCGCGCGGGGCCGCTCGGTCCCGCGCGCCGCTCGTTTTCACCGAAGTCCCGACTCGACTCTCATCGCACGACGATCCACCGCCTCGTCGTCGCCGGTGCGAGATCGCTCTCGACGCGCATGAAGTAGACCCCCGCTCCCGCGACCACCGGGTCCCAGCTCACCAAGTGGCTTCCGGGGCCGTAGCGCTCCGCAGCCCGGCTCGCCACGCGCCTCCCCGCCACGTTGTACAGTGACATACGCACATCGGCCTCCCGCTCTATGCGCAGCACGAACGAAAGGCTTCCTTGCGACGGGTTGGGGTGCGGGGGACTCAGGAACAGGCTTGCCGGCCGTCCCGTTTCCACACCAGTCGCCGCCGGCTCATCGGTCGCAAGGGCGACCAGCGAGAGCTGGTCGATCGAACCCTGCCAGGCCCAGCTCGCCCCTCCATCAAGCGAGCTCGCCACGTGCCCCTCGCGGCTCGCGGCCACGAGCCCGCTGCCGTTTCGAACGAGGCCGCGCATCCCCACCTGCGAAAGCGCGCCGACAGCCGTCCAGCTCAAGGCAGCGTCCTCGCTCTTCAAGACGTCCCCGCTCTCCGTCAAGACATAAAGACCCGACTGCACGGCCCGTATCCGCCGCGCATTCGACACCGCCATGATCCCTTTCGGCGTCCACGTCTGTCCGTCGTCAGTGCTCTCGTATACTTCGCCCGTTCGGGTGAGGGAGTAGTAGTTCTCTCCCGGAATCGTGAACGCGAGGCTCGAGAAGTTGGATCCCGCAAGAGAAGCGAGCGCCGCAAAGGTCGCCCCAAAGTCGTGCGAAAGGTAGATCGCTCCCCTCGCGGTCAAGACCAAGATCGCGCCGTCCGGGCGAACGACAAGCTCCTCGACATCGCCGGCCGTGAGCGACCCCGCCGCTGTCCAACTCTCGCCCGCGTCCTCGGAGCGGTAGATTCCTCCCGAGCGGCTCGCGAGAAAGAGATCGGTCGTCGTGAAGCGCGCCGACAAAGACGCCGCGTCCCGAACCGGCAAGACCGCAAGCGCGCTCCACGTCATCCCGTTGTCCGTTGAGCGATAAAGCTCTCCCGTGTTCACGAGCCCGAACAGCGTCGCCGCCGCTCCGGGCTGCGAGAAGAACAGTCCCGCGAGCGCCCACGCAAGCGCCGCGCGCCTTCTTCCGTCCGTTCTGGCGTTCATCGCACGACCACCACTTTCAGTGCGGTGCTTTCGTTCCCGCTCCGAGACCGCAAGAAGTAGATCCCCGCTCCCACGAGAGCCCCGCGATCGTCTCGGCCGTCCCAGATCGCCGTCTGAAAGCCGGGCTCGAAGAGCCCGGCGGCCAGCCTCCTCACCCGGCGCCCCGAAATGTCGTGCACATCCACCGTCGCTTGGCCCCGCCCGCCTCCAAGGCCGCTCGCCGTCGCGAAGCGGATCCGAAGATCCCCGCCCCGATACGGAAGCGGCCACGCCGAAAGCGCCGCACCCGAAGCAAGCGCCGCCTCGCCTAGCAAGAGCTCCTCCCCAAGACCGTTCACGCCGAAAAGTCGGTAGCGCGCTCCGGCGCCCGCATCGCGGTCCGTGTACGCCGTTTCCCCGGTAAGCGCCACGATGGTCCGCCACGTTGCCCCCGGATCCGCACGCTCAAGACGATAGCCCCCAAGATCCGCCGGTCCCGGATCGCTCGACCAGGTGATCAGCGCGCCCCCGTCCTTGGCCACCTTTGCCCCGAACGAAAGGAGCGCAATCGATGTCTCAATCGTAAAGAGACCCGGTGTCTTTCCCACCGAGCGAGGTACGGTACGTTCGAGCTTCACTGCCGCGAATCGGGACGGCGTGTGGGGCACGATCAAGCGGTGCGAGCCACCGCTGAGACCGATCTCGTGAAGCTGCCAGGAGCCCCCCCCATCCACCGACAAATAGAGATCCACCCGCCCCGTGCCGTCCCAAGTCACCATGCGTGAGGCGCCCACCGGCCAGACCGCGCCAGGCGAGGGTGAAACGAGCTCGACCGCGGCAGAGGCGTACTTGAGGTCGGTGTTGGTCAAATCGCGATAGCTGATGCGCGGGTTACCCTGGGCGTCGAGCGCCAGGGAACCGTATTCCCCGACAATCCCCCCCCCCGTCGATGGTCCAGATCGTCCAGCCTGTACCGAGCTTCACCGCGTACCTGAGGTCGCCGTTGGTTACGTCGTAATAACAGATGCGCGGGTTACCCTGGGCGTCGAGCGCCAGCGAGGTGTGTTGCCCAACGTTACCGGCGGCGTCCACGGTCTCGATCTTCCACGTCGCGCCGCTCTTCGCCGCGTACTTGAGATCGCCGTTCGTCACGTCGTAGTAGCTAATGCTCGGGTTTTTTTGCGCGTCGATCGCCAGCGAAGTGTATTGTCCCACATTTCCGGCGGCGTCCACCGTCTCGAGCGTCCAGATCCCGCCGCTCTTCAATGCATACTTAAGGTCAGAGTTGGTCAAGTCATAGTAGCTGATGTGCGGATTGTCGGAGGCGTCGAGCGCCAGGGCGATGTGCGTACCCACATTGCCGGCCCCGTCGACTGTTTCAAGCGCCCAGACCCCCCGGTCTTCCGGGCGTACTTCAAATCGACGCCGGTCTGATCATAGTAGCCGATGTGAGGATCATCCGAGCCGTCGAGCGCCAGCGACCCATACAAGCCAACGCTCCCCACGGCGTCCACTGTCTCCGAAGTCCACACGCCCTCGTTCTTCGCCGCGTACTTCAGATCTAAGGCCGAGGCATTGTAGTAGCTGATGCGGGGGTTGCCCTGGGCATCCAGGGCGAGCGAAGTGTATGTGCCCACGAAACCCGCGGCATCCACGGTCTCGACGTTCCAGCCCGACCCGCTCTTCGCTGCATACTTGAGGTCGGCATTGGTCAGATCCTGATAGCTGATTCGCGGGGTTCCGTGGGCGTCCAATGCCAACGACGAGTAACCGCCGACGCTCCCCGCAGCATCCACGATTGTCCTCCACCACGGATCCGCCAGGTCCGGGGAAATAGAAAACGGGGCAGGGCTGTCCGAAACGAATGTCGGCTCGGAGAGCAACGTCAGCCGGATTCGGGCATCCGAGGTGGACCATGCCGGCACGTTCACCGTCGCCGTTTCGCCGCCGGCGCGCGGGACGAGGGGGACGTAGCCGGCGCCGCCGTCCGTAGAGATCGAGATGCTCACTTCCCCCATCCCGATCCAACGCACCGTTTGGCGGCTGCCTGCTGCCCACAGCTCCCCTCCGACCGGCGAGGTCAGCGTTACGTAAGAATCGGCGTACTTGAGGGAGAAATTCGTGTTGTCGATGTATCCGATGCGGGGCTTGCCTTGGGCGTCCAGCGCCAATGACGGGTGCACGCCCACGACGCCTGAGGAGTCGACCGTCAGGGTCGTCCACGCCCCACCCGACTTGGTCGCGTACATGAGGGCGTTGTCGGGGTTGCCGGCGTAGTAGCTGATGTGGGGGTTGTCCTGGGCGTCCAGCGCCAACGACGTGTATTTGCGAAACAACCCCACGGAGCCCACGGTTTCCGTCCACCAGCCGATCGCGCTCCTTGCAGCGTACTTGAGGCTGCTGTTGGTATTATCAATGTAGCTGATGCGCGGGTTACCCTGGGCGTCCAGCGCCAGCGAGGTGTGTTGCCCAACGTTACCGGCGGCGTCCACGGTCTCCGAAGTCCACACGCCCCCGTTCTTCGCCGCGTACTTGAGGTCGGTGTTGCTTATATCGTAGTAGCTGATGCAGGGGTTGCCCTGGGCGTCGAGCGCCAGTGAGGAGTAATGGCCCACGTTTCCGGGCGCGTCCACGGTCTCGAGCGTCCAAACTCCGCCCGATTTGCTCGCATACTTGAGATCCGCCGCGAACTCGGCGAAGTAGCTGATATGGGGGTTGCCCTGGGTGTCGAGGACGAGCGAGGTGCCGCCGTCGGAAACCGGCCATCCGGAAACGTCCACGGTTTCAATCGTCCAGATTGCCCCCGACTTCCTCGCGTACTTCAGACTCTCGTTGAAGCGATCGTAATAGCTGATGTGCGGGTTGTCCTGGCCGTCGATAGCGAGCGAGGGCGAGTCGCCGACCATGTCCGTGGCATCAACGATCTCGATCGTCCAAGAAGCATCCATCTTGGTCGCATACCGCAGAACAGAGCCGACGCCAACGACAAAGCCCTGATGCGCCATCCTCGGATTCCCCTCTGCATCCAGCGCCAGTGAGATGCCCTCCGGTACGGTCCCGAGCCTGTCCACTGTTTCCCGGACAAACGGGGGCGCCGCAGTTGCCGCGGCGGGCCAGGTAGCGGCAAGGATCAGCGCGCAGAGCGCGATGCTCCGAGCGCGTCGGGAATGTCGAGCGAGCCTCATGGTAACCTCCTCCGTCCTGTTCATGTCAGAACCGACGGCCTAGACACCTCCGCGTTTCCTCGAACAACATCGGCGGGACGAGCGCCGCCTCGCCCGGAGGAAACTCCTCCCCAACCCGAACAACCGATCGCCCGCCCCCGCGAAGTTCCCCCGAAGGTGAAGAATATTCCGGCGTGAGCCGGGCGATCGACTCCCCGCCCGCGAGTCGATTTGCAGCCGCCCACTCGGCGGGGCGCATCCCGCAGGAATTGAACTTGTCGGACTGGGCCTGTGTCTGGGGGGAACTCGAGCCTGATACTCGCCGCCAGTGAGCCGCGGCTTCTCGATTCTACGGAGCGGGGAGAGAGTCTGCGGGGGGCAGCCGAGCAACCCTCCGCTCCGCATGAAACGGAGTATAGTATCCTGAGTCGCTGCGCGCCACCCGCATCGAGCGAGTGGCGGAGATTAGATTTCTCTAGCGCTCCCTCATGATCCTCACGAAAGTCCGTCACGAACTTGCTGGTCGGCCCGGCTCACGGACGGGACTTGGAGGGCGGAGGTTCGCCGCAGAAGAAGATCGCGCGGGGCCACTCGGTCCCGCGCGCTCATTTCTTTCCCCTGCCCGCGGCCTACTCGCCGCGAGTCTTCCGAAGCCACTCCTCGACTTG
>JAGUYC010000042.1 GCA_020061515.1 Gemmatimonadota bacterium | reverse complement strand
GGCCGAGCTCTCGCCCGCCGGGGCCTCGTCCGCGAGGCGGCCGAAGAGCTTCGTCTCGCGGTCCGTCTCGACGCGAGCCGAACCGCCGCGCGCGAAGAGCTGGAGAGACTGCGCCGCCGCGAGCGCTAGCTCAAGATGCGGATGTCCGCTTTCTCCCGAAGCGCGCGAAGGTAGTTCTGAATCGCCTCGCGGTGCGCCTCCCGAGTCACCTCGACCGCGATCTGGTCGCGAACGTCCTCGAGCGGGACCGTGCCCGCAGCCTTCCGATCGGTCAGCTTGATGATGTGGTAGCCGAACTCGGTCTCCACGATCCCGCTCGTCTTGCCGGCTTCGAGAGCGAACGCGGCGTCCTCGAAGGCCTTCACCATACGGCCGCGCTCGAACCACCCGAGGTCCCCCCCGCTTCCGGCGCTCGGGCATCCGGAATGCTCGCGCGCGAGAGCGGCGAAGTCGGCGCCGGCGGCAAGCTCCCCGCGGATCCGCTCGATGCGGGCCCGTTTTTCCTTCTTGCTCGCCTCGGTGTCATTCTGCTCGAAGAGGATCAGGATGTGGCTGGCGCGCACCTGCTCGTCCTGATTGAAGAACCCGGGATTCGCTTCGTAGAAGCCTTGCACCGCCGCCTCGTCCGCGGAGGCGATGTTCTCCGTCCGTCGATCGAGAAGCTTCTCGATTCGGATCTCCTCGCGCACCTCGTTCCGGAACTCCTCATCGGTCATCCCAAGGCCCTTCAAGTACTGCGTGTAGGCGCCCGTGTCCGGAAGGCTGCTCTGGAAGACGGCGATTCTCTCTCTGAGCTCGGAGTCCTCGACGCGGATCTTCTCTTCCTCGGCCGCCTTGGCGAGGAGGATTTTGTGGATGAGGTTCTCCCGAGCCTGTTGCCCGAGCTGCTCCTTCATCTGCTCGATCTGCTCGGGAGCCAACCGCTGGGCGAGATTGCGGGTCAGCCGGGAAGCCTCCTGGGCGACGTCGACGGTCGTAATCTCGCTTCCGTCCACAGTGATGACCGTCTCTCCCTCGGACTTCTTCTCCCCGCCCTTTCCCCCGCACGAGAAGAGAAACAACATCGCGGCCAGCAGGGGCGGCGCCGCGACGCGAATCCGTTTGCCGTTCATCTTTCCTCCCTTCAATAAAGAAAAGCGCGGGGCGCATCGGCGGCTCACCGCGCTCTCGGCACGCGTCCCGACTCCCTTCTGTCCGGCGAATGAGTCTATCTCCAGGACAAGACGTCGTCAAGCCGCGACGCGACGCGGTCGCAGGTCCTACCGCGGACCGATCTCGATGTAGCCGAGCGCCTCCAGCCTCTGCTTTTCGTCCGCGGAGAGAACGGCGTCTCGGCCGGCTCCATGCTCGGACGCGATCCGTTCCGCGCGGAGCCTCCAATTGGCGAGCTTCTCCCTCCAGACCGCGCGATCGGCCTCGCGCCCCTCCGCGACATCGGACGTTTCTCCCGGATCGTTGTCGACTCGGTAGAGCCTCTCTCTCGCTTCCCGCACCGGCTTCATGTACTTGAACGTCCCGTCGGTCCCGGCGTGGGAGTCGAAGGTCCTCGTCCCCAAGGAGCCGGCGGCGATCGAGGGCCCGTAGTACGTGTGGCGAAGCTCGAAGAAGAGATCGCGGCTCCGCGGCGGATCGGCGAGGAGGGAGAGCCCCTCGCGGGGAACGCGCGAATTCGCCCCGGACATCTCCAGGATCGTCGGGAAGAGGTCCAAGAGCGTCGCGAGCCGGTTGTCTGTCCGAGACGGAACGCGCCCGGGGAGCTTCACGAGAAGAGGCACGTGCAACGACTCGCGGTGCAGGTTGTTCTTGTGCCCCTTTTCTCCGTGCTCGAAGAACTCCTCTCCGTGGTCGCCCGTCACGATGACCGCGGTTTCCTCCCAAAGAGTCGTTTCCCGAAGGATGCCGAAGATTCGCCCGAGCATCTCGTCGGTGCAGCGGATCTCCCCGTCGTACTGAGAAACCACGTAGCGGAGCTTCTCCACGCTCATGTCGGGGCGGATCTCCGGGTTTCGCTCGAAGCCTCGACAATCGAACCGCTCCATTCGGCGATCCGTAAAGAGCGTGTCGAAGGGAACCGGGGGGATGAAGTCGTAGTGAACGTCCCAGAAGTACGCGAAGAGAAAGAACGGCCGCGGGGGAAGGGATCTCAGAAACGCGGAAACCTTCTCCTCCATCTCCGGGTTCGTGAGATCGCCGTGCGCGTTTCCGGTCGAGACCGAGGAGGGGCTGTCGTCGTACCGGCTGAAGCCCTGATGCAGATTGTGCGGCGTGCGGAGGAACGGACCGCTGACGAAGCCGATGCAGTAGTAACCCTCGGCGGAGAGGGCCTCGGCAAGCGTTTCATACGAGTCGCCGAGACGATGGTGCGGCTCGAGAACCTGCGCCGCCGTCGGCGGAAGGCCGGTGAAGAGAGAGGCGTGCGAGGGAAGCGTCCAGCTCGTGACCGAGTATGCGCGGTCGAACCGCACGCTCTCCTCCGCGAGGCGGTCGAGATTCGGCGTCGTCGGGAGCGGGTATCCGTAGCAGCCGACATGGTCGGCGCGAAGCGACTCGATCGAGATGAGGAAGATGTTCGGCTTTCGCTCCTTGCCTCCCCCGCATCCGACGAAGGCGAGCATCCCGGCGAGAAGAAGCGCGAGTCGGAGAAGACCCGCGGCGCGACGGTCCGCATACGCGCGTCTCTCCTCTGGCCGACCGCTCATCCTGCTCTCCTTGGAAATGGTGGAAATGGTGACAGACACCTTTCAATGGTGTCTGTCACCATTTCAAACGACCGTCGCCCCGAGAGGCACGTCCGATTCGGGGGTCAGGTAGACCGCCTTCCCCTCCGCGTTCACCGCGCCGAGAATGAAGATCTCGGAGAGCTCGGGCCCCATGCGTTTCGGCTCGAAGTTGATCACGGCGACCACAAGCCGACCGAGAAGCTCCTCCTTCGAATAGTCCGCGTAGCCGGCGATCGAGACCTTCGTCCCGATCTCTCCCCCGAAATCCACGGTCACCCGATAGAGCGGCTTTCTCGTCTCGGCGTTCTCGACACGCACCACGCGTCCGACGCGCATGTCGAGCGCGGAGAAATGCGCGAAATCGGCTTTTTCCTTCATTCGTTTCGCTCCTCGATCGATGCCGCCGCCTTCCCCCCGTTCCGGTCCCGCTCGTCCGGGGCGGCCGTGTCCTCGGACACGCCGGCGGTCTCTTCACCCTCCCGGTCGTCATGGAGATAGCCGAGCGCTTCGAGCATGCCGCGCTGCGCCTCGGTGAAGACGGGTCCGGGCCCTTCGGACGGTCCGGCCTCGTCGAGAACCGCCACCCACGTTTCGAGCGCCTCTTCCATCCGAGCCTTCTCTTCGTCCAGCTCCTCGGCGACGTCCTCTTCTTCGCCCGGGTCCTTCTCGATCCGGAACAACTGCTCCTCCCCGTCGGACCAACGGATCAGCTTGAGGCTGTCCCGGTAGATCGCGCGGATCTCCCGCTCCCACGGAGTCGGATCCCAGTCCGGATCGACCGCGAGGACCGCGGGGTAAGGAGAGGAGAAGACGCCGAGACACTCGGCGAGGCGGTCCCGCTCCGGTTCGGGCGCGAGCAGGCTCGTCCCCCTGACCACTGCGGCGGAGGGGAGCCCGACTCCGGCCAGCTCGTGCAAGGTCCGATACAGATCGTGCGTCATCACGGGGCGGCTTTCCCTCCCGGGATCGATCCGTTCCGGATAATAGAGGACAAGGGGGACGCGGAGAAGGGGGTCGTAGAGCGAGTACTGATGGTCGAGCAGGTCTTTTTCGCCCAGATGCTCGCCGTGATCGGAGGTCACCACCACGACGGTGTTCTCCAGAAGCCCTTCCGCATCGAGCTCTTCGATCAGCTCGCGAAGGAGGTCGTCCAACTCCGCGATCGTCGCTTCGTACCTTCCGGCCATGATCTCGAGATCGTCGTCCGTGTAGCTCTCGACACCAAAGGTATATCTCCAAAGCTTCGTCCACGACCGGTTCACCTCGTAGGACCGCTCGACCTCATCCTCAGGGAGGACGCGTCTCCGGTACTCAACGGGCGGGACCCAGGGCCGATGCGCCTCCATGTAGTTCAGGAAGGCGAAGAACGGCCTTCTTCGGTCGATCCCGTGAAGCCATTCCAACAAGCTCCTCCCGGCGAGCTCTCCGCTCGCCTTGATGTCCCAGGGACCGACCTTTCCCGCTCGGATCTTGCCGGGCAGCTCGCTGCTCCGATCCTCCGGCGCGATCTTGTTCTTGACGATCCGATAGGCTTCCGCGCGGAGCTCGGGGCTCCAGGGATGCTTCTTCTCTTGGAACCCCTGCGCGAAACCGGTCTCGGCGGAGATGTAGGGGTTCGCCGAATAGAGGAAGGTCTGGTAGCCCGCCTTGGCCAGAGACTCCGCGAGGGTCACGTGGCGCGAGGAGAGACGGACCTGTCCGTTGTGGGCCCCGTGCTCGGTGGGATAGAGGCCCGTGAAAAGCGAGGCGTGCGAAGCGACCGTGTAGTTGGCCGGAGAGATGCAATCCTCGAAGACGCGAGCGTGCTCCGCCCATTCGTCGAGGAAGGGAGTGGTCGGTTTGTGGAAACCGTAGAGGCCGAGGCGGTCCGCGCGAACCGTGTCCCACAGCACGACGAGGATGTTCGGGCGCGGATCCGTCCGGCTCGAGCACGAAGCGAGGAGACCGACGAGCACGAAGATCGTTCCGACAAGAACACCGCGACCGACGAGAACACCGCGAGGGGAGCGGTAACGTCCATCGAGCATGTTTCCTCCCGGTGAAGAGCCCGCGAGACGCGCGGTCCGAAACCGCGCACGCCTCTCTCCCCCGCCCCGCTCGCCGGGCCGTCCGGCCTCCAGCGCCGCGAAGCGCGCAAGGCCGGCCGATTGCTTCCGACAATCGTAACCGCAGACGGCCGGTCGGTCAACCCGCGGACGTTCCGATTCCCCGCGCGCCTCACGCGACTTGCGGCTTCCGGCGGCGGTTGCTAGGATCGTTCGGCGGGAGCCTCTCGATCGAGCGCTCCCGCGGACGAATCGACGAGAAGGAGGAAGTCCGATGACCCGACGGTCTGATCGCATCGCAACGGTCGCGTGCGCGGCCGCGCTTCTTCTCTCTCCGGCGGGCGCCTCGCATGCGGCGGTCTCGTCGGGGATCACGATCGGGCTCAACTACGCATCCCTCGAGGACGTGCGCGTGGACGACGCCGAGACGAGCTACGACAACCGGACCGGCACGCACTTCGGCCTGTACGCGTTGAGCGCGCTCGGCCCGCTCGGCCTCCGAGCGGGAGCGATCTACCTGAACGCGGGGCCCCTCTTCGAGGGGCTCTCTGAAGGGCTCGACGATCCCGCGAGCCTCGACGACACGTTCGATGTCCGATACTTCGTCGTTCCAATCGATCTTCAGTACCGCCTCGTCACGCCCGCCTTGAAACCCTACCTCCTCTTCGGTCCGGAGCTCCGGTTCAACGTGACGTCCGCCGGCGACTTCGAGGACAACTTCCGGTCGACCGTCTGGGGGGGAAACGTAGGGATCGGCATCGAGTTCAAGATCCCGTTCCTCGGGCTCTCTCTCGCTCCCGAGGCCCGCTACACGTTCGACCTGACCGACGTGACGGACAAGGAGCTGAAGATCGGAAGCGAAACGCTGAGCCTCGACGATGCTTTCCAAGGCGGAACCTATCATCTCCGGCTGCACGTCGGGTTCTGATGGCGCCGGGCGGAGGGTTTCGTGACTCGTGAGCTCATCGAGGAAGCGCGCGCGTTCGCGGCGCGCGCGACCGCCGAGGTCGGAGAACGCCTTCTCTCGTTCTTCGGACCGGTCCAAGCGGATCGGAAGGCGGACGGAACGCTGGTGACCGAGGCCGACCGCTGGGCGGACGAAACGCTCGTCTCGCTCGTGCGAAGCGCCTTCCCCGACCACCGGGTTCTCTCGGAAGAGGGAGACGCGGTCTTTCACGGGGGAGAGTGGTGCTGGGTGGTCGATCCCCTCGACGGAACGACGAACTTCGCGCGCGGGATCCCGATCTGGGCGATCTCCCTCGGCCTCCTCCACCGGGGAACGCCGGTCTTTGGGCATGTGCGGGTCCCTCCGCTCGGGCGTCTTTTCGAGGGGGTGCACGTCGAGGGCGCCGACGAAATAGGAATCAACGGTTCGTATCTGAATCATATTCCGATTCGAACGAGCCCGGACGAGCCGGACAAGACGCGCTTCTTCACGATCTGCTCACGGAGCACCGCGCTTCTCCGGCATCCCTTCCCGACCAAGATTCGAATGCTGGGATCCGCGGCGCACAACTTTCTCACGGTCGCGTCGGGCGCGGCCCTCGGAGGGGTCGAGGCGACGCCGAAGGTGTGGGATCTCGCGGGCGCATGGCCCATTCTCCGGGCGGCCGGCGGGGTGTGGGCCCCTCTCGCGGACGCTCCCTTCCCCCTCGCCGAGGGGGCCGACTACACGCGCCGCTCCTTCCCCATGCTCGCCCTCGCGCGCGCGGACCTCCGCGATCGTTTTCTCCCTCTCGTCGAGCGGGCGCTCGCCTGAGAAGCGAGTTCAGTTTCGGGGGGGCGCCTTCTCTTCATCTTCTTCGAGGAGAACGCGCGCGATCGTCGCGCCCCATCCCCCGCGATCGGGCGGGGCCTGGCGGAAGTCGATTACGAACGGATGCTTTTCAAGGAACTTCCAGACCGCGCCGCGCAGCACGCTCTTTCCTTTGCCGTGAGCGATGCGGACCTCGCGGATCCCGAGAGCGCGCGCGTTCCGGAGGAACTCGTCGAGCATTTCCGGAACCTGCTCCGGAAAGAAGCCGTGGAGATCGAGATCGTCCGTGACGACGAAGGGACCGGAAGGTTCGATCCCATCGTCTTCCGCCGAAGGATGGCCCGCCGGCGCGGGCTCGGAGCGCCGCGGGGGAAACAGGAACAGGAAAAGACGAGAAAGAACCTCGCGAATCGACTTGCTCATCGGTTCTCGCCTCCGGCCGAAGAAGCGCCCCTGCGATTCGCGGACCTGTTCCGAATCTCCCGGTGACGGCTCCGGAAGAATCGGGTATAATCGAAGGCGATCCTGCGGGATCCGTCTCCCCTCGCGCTCCCCGGCACGAAGACCGCTCTCCCGCCCGACGCTTGTAGAAAGGAGCGTAGCACCATGCATCGCCTCGCGCACGTCCTCATCGTCTCAGCGATCGTCCTCTTCGCGCTCGGCGCGCCTCCCGGAGGCGCGCTCGCGGATGGGAGCAAGCTCATCCGCGTGTACGAAGACGGAAGCGGGATCACGAGGGAGATCGTGCGCGAGAGATGGGACGTCGCCTCGTTCCGCCCGGGCGAGTGGGCGGATCTCGTGGTGACGCAGAGGGAAGCGGACGCTCTCGCGGCGCGCGCCGCCGCATTCGAGGTGCTGATCGAGGATCTCTCGGCGGCCTTCGCGCCCCTTCGCGCGGAGCGGGAGTTCGGCGCGTTCCACACCTACGCGGAAGTCGAGAGCGGATTTGACAGCCTGGAGGCGCTCTATCCGACGCTCGCGAAGGCGTTCGATCTCGGCGACAGCCATGAAGCGCGCGACATCCTCGCGCTCAAGATCAGCGACAACGTCGAAAGCGCCGAGGGAGAACCGGAAGTTCTTTTCGTCGGGTGCCATCACGCGCGGGAGATCATCAGCGTCGAGATGCCGTATCTTCTCGCCGAGTATCTTCTCGAGAACTACGGAACCGACTCGCTCGTCACGGCGCTCGTCGACAGCCGCGAGATCTGGATCGTTCCGCTCCTCAATCCGGACGGACATCAATACGTGGTGGACATCGACGCGGGCTGGAGAAAGAACCGAAGGGACAACGGCGACGGCACGTACGGAGTCGATCTCAACCGAAACTATCCCTACATGTGGGGCTATGACGACATCGGGTCGAGCCCGATCACCGGCGACGGAACGTACCGCGGTCCCTCCGCCGGGTCGGAGCCGGAGCTTCAGGCGCTTCTCGACCTGTTCGAGGCGCATTCCTTCATCTTCGCGCTTTCGTTCCACAGCTACGGACGCATGTATCTTTACCCGTGGGGATACGTCCGCCTGCAAACCGAGGACGACGATCTCTTCGCGACGCTCGGGGACAGCCTCGCCGCGGGGAACGGCTATGCGGTCGGGAACGGCTACACCGGCCTCATCTACACGACGAACGGCGGCTCCGACGACTACGCCTACGCGGATCCCTCGAAGCCGAAGTGCTTCTCGATCACGCCGGAGATCGGGGACGAGTTCAACACGCCCGAAGCGATGATCCCGGTCCATTTCGCCGACCAGCTTCCCGCGATGCTCCTCATGCTGCGGTACGCGGACCGTCCGACGATCTTCGCGCGTCCCGGCGCGCCTTCGATCGCGGCGATTCCGGACGACAACGACGGCGTGTACACGGTCTCCTGGACGCGCGGCGACGGCGACACGAACGTGGCGCGCTACGAGCTCGTCGAGGCGACAGGAGAAACGTTCGTCCTCGAGGATGCCGAGAGCGGCATCGGCAATTGGATCACAAACACGTGGACTTGGAACAACGAGAAGTCTCATTCGGGCCAGTACAGCTTCTACTCGGGGACCGGG
Organism: Gemmatimonadota bacterium; assembly: GCA_020061515.1. GTDB lineage: Bacteria > Orphanbacterota > Orphanbacteria > Orphanbacterales > Orphanbacteraceae > VGIW01. The sequence continues at coordinate 8,250 of JAGUYC010000042.1, read as the reverse complement.
AACAAGTACAACGCCCCTCTCGAGGCGCTGCACCCGCTCGACGTCGAAACCGGCGACACGCTCGTCTTCTGGGCGTGGTGGCGACTCGAGAACGCGTGGGACTACTGGTATGTCGAGGTCTCGACGGACGGCGGCAAGTTCTGGTCGACGATTCCGGGGAGCTTCACGACGAACGACAACCCGAACGGAAACAACATCGGGAACGGGATCACGGGGAACTCGAGCGGCGTGTTCAAGCGCTGCGCGTTCGATCTCTCGGACTACGACGGCGAGAGCGTCCGCGTCCGGTGGCGCTACGCGACCGACGAGCTCGAGTACCTCCGCGGCGTGCAGATCGACGACATCGAGAACGTCCGCCTCTTCGCGAACACGGACACGCTCGCAAGCGACATCGAGGAGACCACATACCTCGTCGAGGGGCGTCCCAGCGGCGCGTACTTCTACTGGGTGCGTGGGTTCGATCAAGAGGAGAGCAACGGTTATTGGAGTGGAATCCGCGCAGTGAACGTCGACGTCAGCACGGAGGTCGCGTCCGGGAACGTGCCGGCGCGCACGGCTCTCGGAGCGAGCGTTCCGAACCCGTTCAACCCGACGACCACGATTCACTTCTCGCTCGCCGAGCGCGCGCCGGTCCAGCTCGCGATCTACGACATCTCGGGGCGTCTGATCCGCGTTCTCGCGAGCGGCGCGCGGGACGCCGGAAACCACGTGGTCGTTTGGGACGGCACGAACGCCGAGGGACGCGCGGTCGCCTCCGGCATCTATCTCTACCGGATGAGCGCGCCAGGTTTCGACGACACGAAGAAGCTCGTGCTGATGAGATAGACCGCGGCGTTCGCGGGAGCGCGCGGCCCGAGATGCCCGATCCGTTCCGGGGTCGGGCATTTCCGCCCGGGTTCGGCGTCGAGTCCGACTTCTTCCGGACCGCTCACTCCGCCGTCCGCGCCAATCGTAGTCCCATGCCGGACAAGACACCCTCGTCGTAAGCACAGTGTTTCGGCGACGGGCTACAAGACTTGACGGCATTTCGTCGCTCGGCGCCAAAATCGCCACCGAAGTCCCAAGGTTGACACGGAGACGACGCCCTGCAAGTGTGAGAGCGCGGGCGAGAGGTCGGCCGGCGAGCGGTCGGCGCGACCGGGAGATCGATGGAAGCGCACTTTCCGTTGTCGGGCGCATGGGGACATCTCTGGTTGTCGCCGGCCATCGCGTTTCTCGTCTCGTTCGCGACATCGATGGCCGGCATCTCGGGGGCCTTTCTTCTCCTTCCGTTCCAGATGAGCGTCCTCGGTTTCGTCGGTCCCGCGGTCAGCCCGACGAACCTCATCTACAACCTCGTCGCCGTGCCGAGCGGCGCGCTTCGGTACGCGCGCGAGAAGCGCGTCGTTTGGCCTTTGGCGCTCGTGATGATCGCCGGGACGCTGCCGGGTGTCGTCGCGGGCGGTTGGATTCGTCTGGCTTACCTCCCGGATCCTGCACGCTTCAAGATTTTCGCGGGGAGTGTGCTCCTCCTTCTCGGCGCGCGGCTGCTGTTCGACATGGTTCGTCCGAAGGCGGAGAGCGCGAAAGAAGAAACGAGCGGCCGACCGCGAACGATCGAGGAGTTTGCCGTGGATTCCGTCGAGTTCTCTTGGCGGCGGCTCGCCTATGGTTTTCGCGGCCGGACGTACGGCTGCCCGACGCTCGGGCTGTTCGCCCTCTCGCTTGTCGTCGGCGGCATCGGCGGGATCTACGGAATCGGAGGAGGAGCGATCATCGCCCCGTTCTTGGTCGGGGTTCTCGGCCTTCCGGTTCACACGGTGGCCGGCGCGACGCTCGTCGCCACGTTCGCGACATCGGCGGTCGGGGTCGCTTTCTACGAACTCGCCGCCGGGCATTACGAGAACTTGGGCATGGCGGTGCGGCCGGATTGGGCGCTCGGCCTTCTTCTCGGAGCGGGCGGAATGGCCGGCATGTACGCGGGGGCGCGGACGCAGAGGTTCGTGCCCGGCGTTTGGCTCAAGCTCGCGCTGATCGTCGTGCTCGTGTTTGTCGCGGCTCAATACCTCGCCGGCTTGCGCATGTGATCCCGGCGAAGCGGAGTTCGTGAGGGTTTTCGGGGGACGCCGAATACCTGTTTCTCGTGCCCGTTGAAGAACCGTATCTCACCGTGCACCCCGCGGAGACAGGAAATCGGTAGGGTGTCCAACGAAAACCCGGGACTCCGGAACTCTGGACTTCTCGAACGAGTTGCGATAGAATGAGATGCAGTCGAAGCGGGGCTTCGCGTCGCCGCGGCGGGAAGCCCCTTTCGCGGGCCGCATCCCGACCCCCGCCACGCGGCCGAGGAGTCCCTAGAATGAGAGAACACCCGGCGCGAGCGTCGCGCCTCATGCTCGCCGCGGCGCTCTTCGCGTGCGTCGCCGCGGCGCGCGCGAACCCTGTTTTCGAGTGGCACGATCTCTACGACGGGGGTCTATCGCAGCCGGACATCGCCGTCGCCGCCGCGACCGACGCGGAAGGCAACCTCGTGATCGCCGGGTCGAGCACGGGCCCGACCGGATCGGTCGACATGCTGATCCGAAAGATCGATCGCGAGACCGGCGGCACGATCTGGGTTCGGCGCGTCGCATCTCTCGACGGGAACAGCATGGCCGTGGGAGGCATGGCGCGCGACGGCGCGGGCGATCTTCTCGTCGGCGGGACGCGCGAAGGATGCTTTGGCTGAGGCCAGGGAGACGACGTCGTCGTCCTCAAGTTGGACGGCGAGACCGGAGAGGTTCTCTGGTATCGGTTCTACGGAAGCCCGGAAGGATTCAACGAATCGGTTTACTCGATCGCCGTGGACAGCGCGGGGAACGCCTTTGTCACCGGCCGCCAGATGAACGGTGCGCAAGGGGACGACATCCTCACGATGAAGCTTGCCGCCTCGAACGGCGAGATTCTCTGGCGGGTTCACGCGGGCGGTCCGGAGGGACTCGCCGACCGCGGGTGGGATGTCGTCGTCGGTCCCGACGGACATCCGGTCGTCACCGGCGTTCTCACAAACGTCGCCGACCCGGGTTCTTTTTGTACCATTAAGTTCAACACATCAAACGGTTCGGAGATCTGGAACCGGAAGGTATTGGGCGCGGTCAACTCGATCAGCGCGAGGGCCGGGTGGCTCGCGGTTTGCGACGATGGCGACATCGTGATGGCGAACCGGACCTGGACGACGAGCACGAGCTACGACGTGGTGCTGCGCCGCTACGCCGCGGCCGACGGCGAGACGCGGTGGGCGATCCAGCACAACTCCTCGGGCGCGAGCCCGGACGATCCCCGCGACATGGCCCGCGACGCGGCGGGGGACCTCCTCGTGGCCGGAATCCGAAGCGGCAACTATATGGTCCTCAAGTTCGACCGATCGGACGGGCATCTTGTCTGGTCCGGGAGCTACGACGGCCCGATCGGCGGCTACGACGGAGCCTCAGCGGTCGTCGAGGGACCGGGAGGAGTGATCGTCGCCACGGGATTCAGCGACGGACCGGGCACCAATTGGGACGCGGCGACGGTCGGCTTCGATCCGGAGAGCGGCGTCCGGCTTTGGGCGGAGCGCTTCGACGCGGGCGATGCCCAATCGGACGAGGGATATGCTCTCGCGGCAAGCGCAGAGGGCGATCTCTACGTCGCAGGATACGGCACTTGCTTCGCGACAGACAGCGACATGCTGGCGCTTCGCTATCGGATCGAGGATCCGACGGGAATCGAGGGCCGGCCTCTCGCAGGCGGATCAGCTGCGTCCCACCGTCTCTCGGCGTACCCGATCCCCTTCGCCGACCGGGTCTTCTTCACTTTCGAGATGCCGCGCGCCGGGAACGCGCGCGTGGCGGTCTACGACGCCAGGGGGAGGCGATCGAGCGTCCTCCTCGAAGGCGCTCTTCCTCAGGGATCGCACGAGCTCGCATGGGACGGACGGGACGCGGAAGGACGATCGCTCGCCCCGGGGATCTACTTCGTCCGCTTCGAGACCGAAGACGCGCGCGCCGTCCGGAAGCTGCTTCTGAGCCGGTGAGGCCTTCGGGGGACACGCTACCGATTTCTACGAATCGGTTCCGGGGAAGCCGGTATGGAGTCCCGCGAATCCCCTCCCGAATCCCCCCGAATCACGAGGGGAAATAGGTATGGTGTCCCCCCTTTCGAAATGCAAGAATAGGCGCGAAGGATTCGGGCGACGATCCGAATCCGGGAGGTTCCCGATGGCCCAAAATCCGGCACCGAGCGGGCAAGCGCGCAGCCTGGCCGTATTCATCGACTTCGAAAACCTCGCGCTCGGTTTCACCGGCCGCAAGGGAGTAGCCTTCGATATCCATCGCGTTCTCGACCGGCTCCTTGAAAAAGGGAAGGTGCTCGTCAAGACCGCCTATGCCGATTGGGGCAGCTTCCGCGAGTACACGCACCAACTCCATGAATCGGGAGTCGAGCTCATCGAGATCCCGAAGCGCTCGATGACCGGAAAGAACTCGGCCGACATCCGCCTCTGCGTCGACGCGATGGATCTTAGCTACAGCAAGGAGCACATCGACACGTTCGTGGTGGTCTCCGGAGACAGCGACTTCGCGCCGCTCGTGGCGAAGCTCAAGGAGAACGGCAAGTACGTCATCGGTCTTGGAATGAAAGGTTCGACTTCCAAGCTCCTCGCCGAGAACTGCGACGAGTTCCTCTACTACGAGGATCTCGGGGCGGCCGAAGGACCCGAGACGGCCCCCGCCGAGAAGAAGAAGATCCCCAAGGAGAAGCGCGAGGTCTTCTTCCTCCTTTTCGACGCCATCCGCGCCCTTCAGCGAGAGAACTACGGCGTGATCTACTCGTCCCTCGTCAAGGACACGATGAAGCGGAAGCGCCCTTCGTTCAACGAGGCGAGCCACGGATACAGGAGCTTCAGCGATCTTCTCGAAGACGCGGAGAAGGCCGGCTACATCGCGCTGAAGACCGACGAGCGGAGCGGCACCTACGTCGTCACGCGGCTCGACTACGGCGGAGGACGGAGCAGACGCTCCTGATCCGTCGATGCGGACCGCCGGCGGTTCGCCGCTCCTTCTTCCGGAGTCCCCGCATGAGCGATCGACCGGACCGCTCCACGGACTACTACTCGACGAAGCTCTCCGGGGAACGTCTCCGCGAGGTCTATGAGACCGCCCCCGCGCGCGCGCGCGCGTACCTCGAGGGGGAGATCGCGTTCATCGAGAGGAACGCCCCGCGCGAGGGCCGAATACTCGAACTCGGGTGCGGTTACGGGCGGGTGCTCGGCGCCCTTGCCGCGCCGAGACGCGCGCTCTTTGGGATCGACACATCGATTGAAAGCCTGCTCCTCGCCTGCGAGGTTCTTCGCGGCGAGCGGCGCGCGCGCCTCGCGTGCACGGACGCGGCGCGTCTCGGCCTCTCCGACCGCGCGTTCGATCTCACCGTCTGCGCGCAGAACGGAATCGCGGCGTTTCACGCCGACCGAAGAACGCTCGTTCGGGAATCGGTTCGCGTCACGAGGTCGGGCGGGCGCGTTCTCTTCTCGAGCTACGCGGAACGCTTCTGGGAAGGCTCGAGTGGTTTCGCGCGCAAGCCGCGCGCGGGCTCGTTGGAGCGATCGACGAAGAGGCGACGGGGAACGGGGTCATCGTTTGCACGGACGGCCTTCGGCTGGAGACGGTCGGGGCGGACGCCTTCCGGGACCTGACCGCCCCCCTCGGCCTTCCGGTGCGCATCGAAGAGGTGGCGGGTTCGAGTCTCTTCTGTATCATTCACGTTGAGTGAGCCCCGAGTGGTTCGCCGCCCGGGATGGATCTTCTTCGACCCTCCCGCCACGGCCGCGGGAAGAATGAGGAGTCGCATCGATGACGATGAATCGCGCTCTCTTTCTCTCTCTCCTCGCCGCTTCGTTGCTTGCCTTGGCCTGCGCCAGCGTCGGCCGCGACTTCCCGAGCGACCGCGTGTGGAAGCTTCGCATCGGCGAAACGACAAGCGAGGAGATCCGGCAGATGTTCGGGGATCCTTGGCGGACCGGGATTGAGGACGGGAACCCGACGTGGACCTACGGGAAGTACCGCTATTCGCTCTTCGGGGAGGACAAGACAAAGGACCTCGTGGTCCGTTTCGACGAAAACATGACCGTTCGATCGTATACGTTCAATACAACCGATACCGAGGAGACCAAAGGCGAATCTCCGCTCCGCAAGCGGTAGCGCCGCGGCGTTTCCTTGTGATAGAATAGAGAACGGCTCCCCGACCGCCGACGACCGGTTTCTTCGGGAAAGGAGACTCCCATGAGGCGTCCCGCAGCCGTTCTCTTCGTCGTTCTTCCCGTCGCGCTCGTTCTCCTCGGCGCCGCCCTCGCCGCCGAGATCGGAGGTCTGCGCCCCAAGGACCGCACCGTCGCGGGGGAATGCCCGGGCGAAGTGGAGAGGCTTTCCGCGCGGCTCGTCGAGGCGCGCGGGGGGGGGAAGGCGCTTCGGACCGAGCCGACCGCTTGCCCGGACTCCTTCGACGTCGTCCACTACGAGCTCCGCCTGAACGTGAATCACGCGGGCGGGACGCTCGCCGGCGACGCGTTCGTGACGATCGCGAGCCGAAAGGACGGGCTCGAGTCGATCCGTCTCGACCTCAAGAGCCTTTCGGTGTCGAGCGTGTCGATCGGAGGAGCTTCTCTTGCGTACACGCACGCCGGCGACGCTCTTCTGATCACGTTCGACGAGCCTCTCGCCGCGGCCGACACGGCGGCCGTTCGAATCATCTACGGCGGAGCCCCTTGGAACGAGGGGGCGGGAGGGTTCGGAGGCCTTTGGATCTACGACGCCCCGCCGATCACCGACTTCAGCATGGGGGTGGGCCTCTACACCGATCCGCCGTCGATGGGGAGAACGTGGTTCCCCGGCGTCGACCAGCCGTGCGACAAGGCGACCTGCGACATCATCGTCACCACCTCGCTTGCGAAGGTCGGCGTCGCGAACGGCACGCTCGACAGCGTCGTCGTCGACTCCGTCGCCGGAACGAACACCTGGTTCTGGAGCGAGGACCATCCGATCGCCACCTACCTCATGGCGGTTTCGATCGCCAAGTACGACGCGATCCCGGACAGCGCGGATCCGCGCATCGTCTACTACGTGCACCGCACGCACGCGCACCTCGCCGAGGGCACGTTCCGCAACGTGGATCTCATGATGGCCGCCTTCGAGGATCTCTTCGGGCCTTATCCGTATCCGGGGGACAAGTTCTCCTTCGTGACGACCCCGCTCGGCGACATGGAGCATCAGACGTGCGTCTTTCACAGCGTGGCGCTGATGACGGGCGACACGCTCTACGACGACATCCTCTCCCACGAGCTCGCGCACCAGTGGTTCGGCGATTGCGTCACCTATGGGGATTGGCGGGACGTCTGGCTTTCGGAGGGCTTCGCGACCTACTGCGAGGCGCTCTGGCGCGAGTGGGCTTACGGCGAGGCGAGCTACCGATCGTACGTCACGAACTACCTCATGCAGCCCTATCTCATGAACGCGCACAATCTGGCGTATCCGATCTACGATCCGGATTTCCTTTGGGGGACGGTCTCCTATGAGAAGGGGGGCGCGGTCCTTCACATGCTCCGGCACGTCGTGGGGGACTCCCTCTTCTTCGCCTCACTGAACGCCTACCTCGCCGACCACGCGTACGGCGACGCGACGACCCCCGATTTCGTCGCTTCGTGCGAAGGAGTCTTCGGCGCCGACCTTGATTGGTTCTTCGATCAGTGGATCTATCAGGGCGGGCATCCGGTCTTCGACTGGGGATGGACCTCGGAGGAAACGTCTCCCGGCGTGTACCGTGTGGCGATCGACACCCGCCAGGTGCAGACCGTCGGTCCGATCTACACGATGCCGGTCGACTTCCGAATCGAGACGGCCGGAGGCGACACGACCGTCGTCGGATGGGTCGACGCCGCCGCGAATCGCTTCATCTTCGAAGTAAACGCCGCGCCGAACGCGGTCCTCTTCGATCCCGAGAATTGGCTTCTCGACCAAGCGAACGAGGTGGCGACCTCCGTCGCCGGAGCGGCACCTCCCCTCCGCCTCGCGATCGGCGCTCCTCGTCCGAACCCGTTCAACCCGGCCGCGACAATCCCCTTCTCCCTTCCCGAGAGGGCGCGCGTCACGCTCCGCGTCTACTCGCTCGACGGGCGTCTCGTGCGAACGCTCGCCGAGGGGGAGCGTTCGGCGGGAGACCACGAGGCGCGTTGGGACGGCACGGACGACCGCTCGCGGCCGGTCG
>JAGUYC010000194.1 GCA_020061515.1 Gemmatimonadota bacterium | reverse complement strand
GGTGGCGGCCACGGGCGCCTGCGCGTCCGACGACTCAGCCACGGCGGGTGACCTCGGCAGGTGTCCGCGAGAAGCGCAGCCACCGAGGCTCGGCGAATGGCGAGCATCGAGCGGACAGCCGCGGGCAGGACCCGCCGTTCGATGACGCGAGTACAGCGAGCGGGCTGTGGCCGACAGGATCCGCGCGTCCGACAACGCCACAACGGCGGGTGACCGCGTCAGGTGTCCGCGAGAAGCGCAGCCCAGAAAACCAGATTAGTGAATCTCCGCTCCACCGGTGACGTTGATCGCCTGGCCGGTCATTCCCGTCGCCTCGGTGACGAGGAAGAGCGCCGCCGCTGCGACCTCCTCTGCCGTCACCGCTCTCCGGAACATGCTCTTCTTCGCGAGGGCCGCCTTGATCTCCTCGGGTGTCCGGCCGGTCAGCCTCGCGGTCTCTGCAATCGAATCGTTCAGGAGCTTGGTTTCGACGTATCCCGGACAGATCGCGTTCACGCGGATCCCGTCCCGAGCTACCTCGGCCGCGAGCGCGGCGGTGAACGCCACGACGCCCGCCTTCGATGCCGAATAGGCGCTGTTCAGCGGGGCGGGCGTCTTCGCCATGCGCGAGGCGATGTTCACGATGCGGCCGTTCTGGGAATCCGCGAGCGCCGGAAGGCAGGCCTTGCAGAAACGATACGTGCCAAAAAGATTCACGTCAAAATCATAGAACCAGCGCTCCGGGTCGGACAAGGCGACGGGGGATATATACTGAACGCCGGCGGCGTTCACCAGGATGTCGAGCCGCCGGAACGTTTCGAGGCAGCCTTCCACGCACGCCAGCACTGAGCCCGGAATCGTCACGTCGGTCGGAATGGCAATAGCGCCGTGGCCGAGGGGGCGGATCTCCTCGGCGATCCTCTCGATCTCCGCTTCCGTGCGGGCGGCGAGAACGAGGCTCGCCCCTTCCGCGGCGAACCGGCGCGCGATAGCCGCGCCGATCCCGCGCCCCGCGCCGGTGATGATCGCGACTCCGCGTTCGAGCGTTCCCATCTACGACAGATAGTCCTCGATCTTCCGGAGCGCCTTTCGGATGTTCTCGACCGAGTTGGCGTACGAGAGCCTGAGGAACCCTTGCCCGTTCGCCCCGAACGACGTCCCCGAGAGGGTGGCGACCCCGGCCCCGTCGAGAAGCTCCCTTTCGAGCTCCTGCGACTTCTTCCCGGTTCCCGAGATATTCGGAAAGGCGTAGAACGCTCCCTTCGGCGTCCTGCACCGGAATCCCGTGATCTTGTTGAGGCCCTCGACGATCACGTCGCGTCTCTTCTGGAACTCGGCCACCATCTTCCTCACCGCGTCCTGAGGCCCCGTGATCGCCTCGATCGCCGCCCATTGGCTAAAGTGCGACGTGCACGAAACCGTGTTGATGTTGAGGCGCGTCACGTGCTGCACCAAAAACTCGGGGAAGTAACCGTATCCAAGCCGCCATCCGGTCATCGAGTAGCTCTTCGAAAGGCCGTCGAGCAGGATCGTCCGGTCGATCATGCCGGGAATCGAGAGGATGCTCTCGTGCTTTCCGTCATAAATGATATTGATATAAACCTCGTCGGAGAGTACGTAGATGTCGTTCCGGATCGCGACCTCGGCGATCGCATCGAGATCCTGCCGGGCGAGAACCCCGCCGGTTGGGTTCTGCGGGGAGTTGATGATGATGAGCTTGGTCTTCTCCGTGACGAGCGAGCGGAACTCGTCCGGATCGAAACGGAAGTCCTTCTCCTCGCGGAGCGGAAGAGGAACCGGCTTCGCTCCAATGAAGCGAATCATCGATTCATAAATCGGGAAACCCGGATTTGGGTAGATCACCTCGTCCCCCTCGTCGACGAGGGCGAGGATCGTGTTCGTCATGACCGGCTTCGCACCGGGGAAGACGACCACCCGCTCCGGCTTCAACGACACGCCGCGGCGCTTTCCCGCGTCGACTGCGATCGCTTCTCGAAGCTCCGGGATTCCGGGAGCGGGGCAATAGCCCGTCTTCCCGTCCCGCAGCGCCTTGATCGCAGCTTCCTTGATGTTGTCCGGAGTCTGGAAATCGGGCTCGCCGATCTCGAGGTGAATGACTTCTTTTCCCTGGCGCTCGAGCGCTTTCGCGCGGGCCAGAACTTCGAAGGCCGTCTCGGTGCCGAGAAGCCCCATGCGCGCCGCGACCATGTCCGCTGTGTTCCGAGCCATGAGAGAACCCCTTGTGAGAGAGAATCCGCCGCCTCGTTCCGGATCATTGTCACACCAAGGACAAGAACGGTCAAGGCGGTTCGGCGATCGATCGTTGCACCCTCGGAGCGGGCGGCCCGTCAAGGGCGTTTCACCCGAAGCGATCGGAGGCGATTCAGGGCGGCGGCGAGCTCCAAAGAGCGGAGCGCGGCGAGATCGCCGACCGGGTATCTCGAGAGAACATCGAGCCCGGACCGCGCCACATCCGATTCGACCGCATCGAGGATCTCCTTGATCGAGCGCTGCCCATCCATCCACTTCCCGCGCGCGTGGCGGATCGCCTCGGCGATCGCTCGGGTTTGGCTTGCATCGACGATCTGCGAGACGGCGGAAAGATCGAGCGTCTCCTCTCCGAACTGAACGGCGTGGCGGCTGTGCACTCGAATGCTCACCTCGCGCCTTCCACGGCTCGGATCGATGCTCTCGGGAAGCGGGACACGCGCGGCGACATCCCCGAAGCGGCCTCTATCCTCGCTCTTCCTCTCCCCGAGATAACGCGCGGCGATCGCCTTCGCCTCGGCGGTCGCGTCGATCGGCACATAGGCGTTCATCCAGATCACCGTGTCGGCGACGTCGAAGTAGTCGCCGCTTCCGCCCGCCACGAGAACCGTCGAGACACCTTTCTCCTCGTAGAGGATTCGGACCTTGTCGACGAAGGGCGTGATCGGCTCGTTCTCGTCGACGACGAGCTCGCGCATGCGTTGATCGCGGATCATGAAGTTCGTCGCTGCCGTGTCCTCGTCGATGAGAAGAACGCGCGCGCCCGCTTCAAGCGCCTCGATGATGTTCGCCGCCTGCGAAGTGGAACCGGACGCATTGTCGCTCGAGAAGAAGTCCGTCCTCGCGCCGAACGGGAGGCCGCCGATGAAAGAGGAGATGTCGACCCCCTCGACGCGGCGGCCGTCCTCGGCGCGGATCTTCATCGCGGCCGGATCGGTCACGACGAGCTCGCGACCGTCTCCCGGAATATGGTTGTACACGCCTCTTTCGATCGCGGCGAGCAGAGTCGACTTTCCGTGAAACCCCCCGCCGACGACGAGCGTGACGCCTCTCGGGATGCCCATCCCCGTAACCCGCCCCGCGTTCGGGAGATCGATGCTCGCGCGGAGCGAGGGCGGCGACTCGAAGGGAATCGCCCCGCCGGCGAGCGGCCGGTCGTCGACGCCGGAGCGCCTGGGAAGGACGGAGTCGTCCGCCACGAACGCGACGAGCCCCATCGAGTCGAGCGCCGCGCGAAGGAAGTCCGCGTCCTCGTTCGCGAGAACCGCGCGCTCGATCGCTGCGGGATCGTTTGAAGCATAAAACAGCGAACCGCGCACGATCTCGGGAAGATCGCCGAGTAGCATCGCCTCCGCCTCGCGGCCGAGGATTCGACGCCCCGCGGCGGGAAGACCCGCCACAAAGCGGGCCTCGACGAAGCGCTCGCTCACGAGGACCGCGGTTCTCTCCAGAACTTCCTGCCCGGGACGATCGATCTCGACGATTCCGCTCTTTCCCGATCCGCGTCCCCCGCGGACGCGCCCGGCGGCGTCGGCGAAGGCGCACGCGAGAAACGAAGCGAGAGCGACCGAGCGGCTTTTCCCCCGCCTCGTCTCCTCCGGAAAGCGCGCCGCGCTTTGCGGCACGAGCGCGCGAAGGCGGCTGGGCGCCGCGAAGGGATCTCCCTGCACATGGTCGATCGAGAGCTCGAAATCGGGGAACGCATAGCGGCCGCGGATCTCCTGGTATGCCCCATACCCGGCGCCGTCGATCCGGCGAAGAAGCCCGCGGAGATCGTCGTCGCTGCGCGCGGTCATCTCAGGCGCGCTTCCGAAGCAACGTTTCGACGATACGCTCCGCTCGATAGGAGCTTCGCACGAGCGGTCCCGACTCCGCGTGAACGAAACCGAGATCGATCGCAAGATTCCTCCATCGTTCAAAGGTCTCGGGCGGAATAAAGCGGACGACGGGATGGTGCTTCTTCGTGGGCTGGAGATACTGGCCGATCGTGACGGCCCGAGCGCCGGCGCCCGCGAGGTCGCCGAGAAGCTCGTCCACTTCCCCTTCCTCCTCGCCGAGACCGACCATCAGGCCCGACTTCACGATCTGGCGCGGGCTCTTGATCCGCGCGGCGGTCCGGAGAACGCCGAGCGACCGTTCGTACGCGTGGCGAAAACGGATCTTGGGATAGAGGCGCTTCACCACCTCGACGTTGTGTCCGACGACCAGGGGATCCGCTTCGACGACGGCGCGGAGGAGATCCTCGCGGCCATCGAAATCGGGGACGAGCACCTCGACCTCGCATCCGAGGTTTCTCTCTCGCACGCGGCGCACCGTCTCGGCGAACGCGCCCGCGCCGAGATCGGGAAGATCGTCCCGGTCGACCGACGTGATCACGGCGAAGCGGAGACGAAGCCGGGCGACCGCTTCGGCAACGGCGGAGGGCTCCTCCGGGTCGAGCGCGGCGGGACGCCCGCTCGTCACCGCACAGAATCCGCAGGCGCGGGTACAGATCCCGCCGAGAATGAGGAACGTCGCGGTCCCGCTCCCCCAACACTCGTGCCGGTTCGGACAGCGCGCCTCCTCGCATACCGTGTGCAACCGGTCCCCCCCGATCGCCGCGCTCACCTCGCGAAACGCGTCGTTCGTCTCGAAACGAACCTTGAGCCATGAAGGTCTCTTCTCGGACCGAAGGAACATCGGCTTACCCATCCTGCTCGTCCTCGCGAATCGGAATCCGGTCGAAGACCTCGGAGAAGCGGACCGCCATCCGATCCGCCGCCTCGGCGACCGAGATCGCGCGCCCGGTGAGGCGCGAAAGGGTCGTTACTCCCTTCCCCTCGATGCCGCACGGCACGATCTTCCGGTACGGCGCGAGCGAACAGCAGACGTTCAGCGCGAAACCGTGCGAGGTGACCCAGCGCGAGATCCGCACGCCGATCGCGGCGACCTTCTCGTCCCCGGCCCACACACCGGTGTAGCCGGGAACGCGCCAGGCGGCCGCGCCGAAATCGGCGAGCGTTCGGATGATCGCCTCCTCGAGATCGCGCACGTAGCGGACAATGTCCTTTCGGTCGGGCTCGAGCGAGAGGATCGGATAGCCGACGAGCTGCCCGGGCCCGTGCCAGGTCACGTCGCCGCCGCGGTCGGTGTGAACGACATCCGCGCCCAGCGTCTCCGCGGCCTCTTTGATGTGGCCGAGATCGCCCCGGCGTCCCAGCGTGTACACGGACGGGTGTTCGAGAAGCAGAAGATGATCGACGGTCTCTCCGCGCTTTCTCTTCTCGGCGAGGTTCCTTTGCAGCTCCCACGCGTCGAGGTAAGGGATCTCGCCGAGCATTCGAACGCGCAGAGGCGCCCTCGCTCCGATCAATCCAGGACCTCCTCGGGGAAGCTCTCGATTCGCTCCTTGAAGAACGCCATGAACTGATCGGCGAGGGCGCCGTCGATCGCGCGATGATCGAACGAGAGCGAGAAGTGGACGATCTCGCGGATCGCGATGGCGTCGTCCACGACGACCGGCCTCTTCCTCGCGCCGCCCATCCCGAGAATCGCCACGTTCGGCTGGTTGATGACGGGGAAGTTGAAGAGCGCTCCGTAGGGTCCCGGGTTCGTGATCGTGAACGTCGCCCCCCGGACCTCGTCCGGAACGAGCTTCTTCGCGCGCGCGCGCGCCGAGAGATCCTGGAGGGAACGCGCGATCTCTCCGATGCCGAGGCGCTCGGCGCGCCTCATCACCGGAACGATGAGTCCGTCCTCGAGCGCGACCGCGACCCCGATGTTCACCGCCTTGTGATACACGATCGTATCTTCCACGACCGACGCGTTGAGGCCGGGGAAGCGCAGGATCGCGGGAACGACCGAATGGACCACCATCGCCGTCAGCGTGAGACGCGCGCCGTGCCGGTTTTCGAACTCGGTCTTCCTCGCCGCGCGGATCCTCTGGGCGCGCGTGACATCGGCTTCGAAGACGGTGAGGACGTGCGCCGAGGTCCGCTTGCTCCGGATCATGTGCTCGGCGATCTTCTTGCGCATCGTCGACATCGGCACCGCGACCGACTCCTCGTCGAGCGGCAAGGTCTCCTTCGCGGCGGCGGGCGGGGCGGAATCGCCCGGTGCTGCGGGCGCGGCCGATCTCCCTTCCTCGACGAACGCGAGCACATCCCTCTTGCTCACGCGCCCGCCCCGTCCGGTGCCGGGGATCCGCGCGATCTCGACGCCGCGCTCCCTCGCGAT
>JAGUYC010000043.1 GCA_020061515.1 Gemmatimonadota bacterium | reverse complement strand
TCCGGAACAGGACCACCGGGACCGTCTTCAGCATGATCTTCAGATCTTCGGCGGGTGAACTCCTTCCGATGTAATCGAGATCCAGGGTCAGCTTGCGCTCCACGCAACGGGCAAGAGGCAGAGAGCCTCTCGACGCGGCCAACACCAGCTTGCTCAAGGTATTTCGTCATTGCGTGGTCTCGCGCCTCCTGATGCAGGCCGGGGTCGCCCATCCGCACATCTGTGAAGGGTTAGCGCAATCCGTGTGCCGAGTCGGCAGCCACGCCTAAGCGCCTTGGAATCAAGCCGTTCGCGGATCGGACATACTTGGCGGCCCCGTCAAAACGATCTAGGGTCGATCAAAATGGGGGTGGAGTTATGCGTGTCGAGGACCTGAACGTCAACGAGCTGGTCGAGTTCAACTCCGAGGACGGCCTGGTCCGTTTCGCGGGGCAGCGCGCGATCATCGTCGAGGCGACGGCGAAGGGGAACCTGCGCAAGGAGCTGATCTCGGCCTTCGGCATCGCCACGGAACGGGCTGTGCTCACCCGTTTCGGCTTCGTGCACGGCTGGCGCATGGCCGAGGCGATGCGGCGGCTCGTCGACCTCGCCCGGCGGGTCGCGAAGGTGGACTCCACGCTTCTCATCACGGGCGAGAGCGGAACGGGGAAGGAGCTCATCGCGCGATTGGTCCACGAGGAATGCGCGCGCGCGGCGGGACCATTCCTCGCCGTGAACTGCGGTGCGATCCCGGAGACTCTTCTCGAGAGCGAGCTTTTCGGCCACACGCGGGGCGCGTTCACGGGCGCGGTGCATGACCGCTCCGGTCTGTTCGTCCGCGTGCTTCTGGCCGAAGCGGCGGCGCGGCTCAATCGTCCCGTCTCCGGACTGTCGCCGCCGAATCGTCGCTCCCGGGAATCGGCACCACGACGATCCGGGCATCTCCGATAAAGACCGGCCCCCGAAGGATGCGCTCGGTCTCGGCCGCCCGGAAGGGATCGATCGTGTCTCCCTCCCGGAACAGGAGGGATCCGCGAATCGTGGTCTCACGGGTACGGAACCGCCGATCTCCTGGCCACGAACCGAGAATTCATTCTAGTATTGCCTGTTGGGCGCGATCCCTGGAATGCCCGAAATGTCGCGGCGAAGGGACCGTGGAACGAACGCGCAGGGTCCGCATCACCATCCCGGAGGGAACGGAGGACGGGGCGATTCTCCGCCTCGGCGGGCCCGGAGGAGCCGGGACGCGAGGTTTGACGGCGTTTGGTTCCGATCGCTCCCCGCGTTCTTGCGATCGGCTTGTCAAGGCGAACGGAGTTCGCGGATGGGGCAAACCGTCATGAAGGCGTTTGTCGTCTTGAACCCGGCGGCCGGGCAGGAAATCCATCAATCGGTGCGCGAGGCGCTCGCCGAACATTTCGGGCCGTCCCGAATCGAGTATGAGGTCCACGAGACCCGCAAGGGAGACAAGATCGGCGAGATCGTGCGGGCGCGCCTGCGGGACGGCATCGATCTTGTCGTGGCCGCCGGCGGCGACGGGACGGTCTCCGACGTCATCGACGGTCTCACCGGCAGCCCGATCCCGCTCGGCATTATCCCGACCGGGACGGGGAATCTGGTCGCACGCGATCTCGGTATTCCGAACGAGATCGACGAGGCGGTCGGGCTGATCGCGGGCGCACCCCGATCGAGAAAGATCGACGCGATGAGGATCGGCGAACGCGTGTTCGTCCTCAACATCAGCGCCGGCTACAGCGCCTCGGTCATCAGCGGCACGACACAAGGAAACAAACACCGCTTCGGCCGCATCGCCTATGTCTGGGCCATGGTTTCCAAGATGTTCACATCGCGGCCGCGCGGCCTCGTTGTCACGGTCGACGGCATCGGGCATGAGTATCGAGCGTTCGAGGTCGCGATCATGAACTGCGGGATGCTCGCCAAGATGCTCTATCCGAAGGGCCCCGAGATCCGCATCGACGACGGACGGCTGGACGTCTTCGTCCTGGGGATGAGGACCATTCGCGACTATCCCCGCGACATCTTCGGAATCCTCACGGGCCGGCACGCCATTCGCGTCTCGCGCTATCTCAAGGCGAACAGAGGCGTCGCCATCCGGAGCGATGTCCCCCTGCCGGTGCAGGCCGACGGAGACATCATCGGGACGACCCCGATCGAGGTCGAGCTTCTTCCGGGAGCGGTCACGGTGCTCGTCCCCGAGGAACACTCGACGGCCCTTTCCCGAGGGGTTGTACCCGGTCGATCGATTGGAGTTCGGTTGCCCTCTTTCTCCGGTCTTGCTACATTACGAAAAGTCGCGTGCGGAGGGTCGTCCGGTTCGTGAACAAACCCCGCTCGAACTGCACCCGTTCAGCCCCGGTCCCCGCGGCCGGCCTTTCGCTCAATCCCCCGCCCCCCGAAGAAGCGCGCGGCCGTTCTCCCTCTTTCCCGTGGGTCTCCGGTCGCTCCGCAAACACCGGCCGCGTCCGCTCGCAGCCGGAGGAGAGAAGAGCATGCAGCACATGACGGCCGCGCGGGGCGCGAGCGAAGCAGGGACTGTTGCCCGCCTCGCGCCCGGAACGAAGAGGGTGGTCATCCTTCTTATCAAGCCCACGCACTACGATGACGCGGGCTTCCCGCATCGCTACCTGCGCGCGGTGCTCCCGTCCAACTCCCTCGCGGTCATGAAGACGATCACGGAGGAAGCGTTCGCCTCGCTCATCCCCTCCGGCGTCGAGAGGGAAGTGCACATCCTCGAAGACGGAATCCTCCGGCACGCGCGGAGGATCGAGCGACTGGAACGCCGCTTTCCGGAGAAGGGGTCCATCTTGATCGTCGGCTTTGTCGCCGTGCAAACCGCGCAGTTCCCGCGCGCGCGCGACCTGATCTTCCGCTGGCAAGCGCGCGGCGCCCGGTGCGTCATCGGCGGCTTTCACGTTTCGGGTTCGATCACGACGATGCTGGACGGAATCACCGACCGCCAGAGGCCCGACATTCCATGCCCGCGCAGGATGCCCGCGGAGATCCAGGAGCTCATGGACCGAGGCGCCGTCGTCTTTCACGGAGAAGCCGAAGAAGTGTGGTCGGATGCGCTCCGCGACATCCTCGAGGGGACCCCCAAGCCCCTCTACCGCGGCGGTCAGCCCGATGTCGGCGCGGCGCCGCTTCCGGAATACGAAGCTTCGTACTTCGAAGGCAGCTTCGCGACCGTGGTGAGAACGGTCGACACGAACCGCGGGTGTCCCTATGTATGCAGCTTCTGCACGATCATCAACGTGCAGGGGCGCAAGGCGCGCTACCGCAGTCCGGCGATCATTCTGGCGCAGGTCAAGAGCATTTGCGAGCGCTTCGGAAAGTCGCGGTTCTTCTTCACCGACGATAACTTCGCGAGAAATCCCCGTTGGGAGGAGATCCTGGACGGTCTCATCGCGCTCCGGGAGGACGGACACGATATCGGGTTCACGATCGAGGCGGATCTCGCCTGCGGGAAGATCCGCGGTTTCCTCGAGAAGCTGTCCCGCGCCGGCTGCGGACAGATCTTCATGGGCGTCGAATCGATGAATCCAGCGAACCTCGCGGAGGCGCACAAGAGACAGAATCGGGTCGAGGAGTTCGCGGACCTATGGCGCCGCTGTCATGAGCTGGGGATGATCGTCCATGCGGGCTACATCATCGGGTTTTCCCACGACACGCCGGAGTCGGTGGAGCGCGACGTCGAGATGCTTCATCGGCTCGGAGTCGATCAAGCGTCGTTCTTCATCAAGACGCCGCTGCCGGGGAGCGAGGATCACGCGCGAATGATCGCCGAGGGGATCGAGATCGATCCCGACTTCTCGAAATGCGACTCGTTTCACGCCGTCGTCGATCATCCGTTGATGACTCGAGCCGAGTGGTTCCGAACGTATGAGCGCGCCTGGAGGCAGTTCTACAGCCTCGACAACATGGTCGCGGCGGTCCGGCGCTTGCTGCCGCGCGAATCTCGGCTCACGCTGCTTCGGAATTTCCTCTGGTACCGCTGGTCGGTGATCACCGAAAGGACGCACCCGATGATCGCCGGCTTTTATCGCGTTCGGCCGTTCCACGACCGGAGACCCGGCGCGCCCCGTCTTTCGTGGTGGCGGTATGCCGCGCAGGAGATCGGGCGCCACGGCCGGTACTGCAAGCGGCTCGTCGGCGAGTACTATCGATTCCAATATCTCGTTTTCGAATCGGAGTACAGACCCGCGCTTGCGCGGCGGCACGATGAATGGAGCGAGCAGCTGCGCGGCATCGGCGATTGGGTTCGCTTGACGTTCGGGCGGGGTGTCTCGCGGCGCTGGCTCCACAGCTTCTGGCGCGACTACGCGAGCAAGCGATGGCATCTTCTCTGGAATCCGCTCGCCTATCGATGGCACCTGCTCATGCTTGCGATCGCGGTCAGCGAGGTGGTGTACGCTGTCCGCTTCGCGGCGATGATTCCGGAGCTTGTTCGGAAGACCTCGACGTAGCCTGGATGATGCGCACGTGTTTCCTGCTGCGGCTGTGAATCTCCCTCCTCGTTTTCGTGCTCGGGGAGCTTCCCAGGCCGATCGCGGCGGAAAGAAATCGTCCAACCCGTTCTACTCGGAACCGGCGTCGACCGCCCCCGGCAGCGCCTTCTCGATCCGCGAGGCGTCCACTTCGGGGCGGAACTCCCGCGCGGGAGTAAAGTCGATCGCGATCCGCTCGATGCCGAACCCGCGCGCCATCATCTCGAGGGTGCGCCGCGCCGAGGCGCGGGCGTCCCCTTGGTACTGCTCGACGAGGGTCGAGGCGAGGCGCGCCGCCTCCACTTTCGCCTCGGCGATCAGCCGGTTCTTGTCCTCGACCGAGAAGCCGCCCGTGAAGAAGCGCCCGATGATGTCCGGCATGAGCCAGGGAAGAAGCTCGGTCTTCCCCTCGCTGTGGAGAAGCATGTCGAGGATTTGGACGTCGTGGCCGGGCGGCGGGAGCGTGACGCGCCATCCCTCGCGCGCGTCGCCCGACGCCGCGAACTCCGGGCTCTGGAGGTTGTAACGGAAGTCGATGGCGAACTCGAAGATCATCGTCATCTGTTTGTTGCTGAAAAGCCAGGTGAGATAACGCTTGCCGAAACCGCCGAGCCAGTGGTCCGACGTCGTGATGATCTCCTTCGTGCGGATCCGGTAGACGGAGAGCTCGGCGACCGCGCGCGCCCCCGTGATGAACGACTGCACGACGACGGCGTGCGGCGACGGGGCGCGGCCCCGCGCGCGGCGAATCTGCACGTAAATGAATCCGGCCGCGAGAAGGCCGACCACGAGACCGATCAGAAATCCTTCCATCGCTCCCTCACTCCCTCTGTGCCGGTCTGCGAAACTCCCGCCGGACATTATAACAGCCCCTGCGGCTGTTCGGCTCCGTGGCCCGGCGCCGAAACTCCAAACAGATGCCCGCCCGCTCTTCCGGTGCTAAGATCGCCGCGCCGGGAGGAACGAGAGTGCTCGCACGCATTCGCCCGAAGCATGTCGCCTGGGCCGCGATCGCGGCCGGCGCGATCTGGCGCGCGGCCGACCTCATGTACGGCCTCCCCTCGGCGTACATCCCCGACGAGGAGATGGTTGTGAACAGCGTGCTCGGAATGGCGGGCGCGCGATCGCTCCGCCCTCTTCTTCTCGACTATCCCTCGCTCTACCAGTATCTCCTTCTCGTCCTTTACGCGGCGGCGTTCGCAGTGATGAAGCTCTTCGGCGCGGTCTCCTCCGCGGCGGAGTTCGGCGTTCGCTTCTACGAGGACCCGACTCTCTTCTATCTTCTCGGGCGGATCGCGAGCGCGGCGGCGGGAGTCGGGGCGATCGCTCTCGCG
>JAGUYC010000173.1 GCA_020061515.1 Gemmatimonadota bacterium | reverse complement strand
CTATCGCTTCGAGTGCCTCGCTCCGCGCGAGCTCCCCGAGATCCGCATCGAGATCTCCGCCCTCACGCCCCCGGTTCCGTTGCGGGATCCGTCGGAGATCGCGGTCGGCAGGGACGGCCTCATCATTCGAAAGGGGGATCGGAGCGGGCTCCTTCTCCCGCAAGTGGCCGGCGAAGAAGGGTGGAGCACGGAGCGTTTTCTCGAGGAGACCTGCCGGAAAGCGGGCCTTCCTCCCGGCGCGTGGCGCGAGGGCGCGTCGATCGAGCGGTTCGAGGCCGAGGTGTGGGGGGAAGAGACATGAGCGAAGCGCGCGCTCGGGTCGTCACGCTTCTCACCGATTTCGGCGAGGGAACGTACGTCCCCTCGGTCAAGGGGGTCCTCCTCCGCCTCGCCCCCGATGCGGTGCTCGTCGACATCACGCACTCGGTTCCTCCGGGCGCGATCGGATCGGCGGCGCACCTCCTCAAGCACACCGCGCCCTGCTTCCCGCCCGGAACGATCCACCTCGCCGTGGTTGACCCGTCGGTCGGGACCGGTCGCCTCGCGCTCATCGCGGAGGCCGGAGGCTTCTTCTTCGTCGGGCCGGACAACGGGATCTTCGGAGAGGTCCTTCGCGGCGGATCTCCGCGCGCCTGGCGGATCGAACAAGGGGAGTGGCTGCCGCCCCGGATCTGCCCGACCTTTCACGGGCGCGATCTCTTCGCACCCGCGGCGGCGGGCCTCGCGCGGGGCGAGAACCCGGAGAGGTTCGGCGTCCCGACCGGCGTCGAAACGCTCGTCCCCTCCCCGATCCGCCCCCCCGCGAAGACAGCGGACCGTTTGATGGGAGAGGTGGTCTGGGTGGATCGTTTCGGCAACCTTCTTACGAACCTCGACCGTTCGCTCATCGAGGATTGGGCGGGAGGAGCGCCGTATCGGGCGCGCGTCGGGGCGACCTCGATCGACGCGAGGGTCCACACCTTCCTCGATGCGGGGGCCGGATGCCTCGTGCTCCTCTTCGGAAGCTGGGAGACCCTCGAGATCGCGGTGCCGATGGGGAATGCCTCGCGGCGCCTCGGCGTCGCCGCCGGGGAGCCGGTGATCGTGGAGAGAATCCATGGCGCCTAGGGACCTCCGCGTCGAGCGGAGGCTCTTTCCCGAGGCGGTCCCGGCGCTTCTCCGGTCGTATTGCGACGGAGAGGAGAGGCTGAGGCCGCTCTACGCGGGATTCCCGCTTCGCCGTCCCTCCGCCGCTCCGTCCGTCCCGACCTCGCCGGGACCGATCGCGCCGGAAACAGCCGAGAGGATTCTCGCGCTCGCGCGGGAGACGGACGGAGAGGAGAACCCGGATCTCCGCACGGCGCTCGCGGATCCGCGCACCGTCTTCGTTGTTGCCGGACAACAGCCGGGGGTTCTCCTCGGCCCCTGCCTCGTCCTCTACAAGATGGCCTCGCTCCGCGCGCTCGCGCGCGCTCGCGCCGCTGAGACCGGCCGCCCCGTCGTTCCTCTCTTCTGGATCGCCTCGCACGACGCGGATCGGGACGAGATCGACCGGATCGTCCTCGCGCGCGCACACGGCGAGCCGGGAACGATCCGCTGCCCGCTCGATGCGGCCTCTCCGCGGACGCAGGTCGGCGCCCTCGCCGTGGAGCCGGAAGGATGGCGGGAGTTTCTCGGCGCCATCGGCGCGGCTCTTCCACGGAGCGAAGAGGCGGGAGGGCTTCTCGAAGAGATCGGTGCGCTCGTCGAAGAGAGAACACCGCTCTCGCTTCTCTTCGCGCGGACCGCGCGCCGAATCGGACGCGCCGCCCGCATCGTCTTCTTCGACGGAAGGGACTCGGAGATCGACCCGCGCGGGCGCTCCGTCCTCGCCGCTGCCGTGCGAAACGCGCCCCGAGTGATCGAAGCGCTCCGCGCGGGAGGGGCTCTTCTCGAACGAGCAGGCTTCGCGCCGCCGATTCCTTTCGATGAGAAGCGTCTTCCTCTTTTTCGGGTCGACGGGGACGCGCGGGTCCCTCTCTTCCTCGAAGGGGACCGAGTGTGCGCGGAAGGGGAAGAGGCGGTTCCGGCGGACGCGCTCGCGGATCGGATCGAGAGCGGGGCGACGCGCGCGACCCCGGCGGCCGCGCTCCGCCCGGTCGTCCAAGATGCTGTCTTTCCGAGCGCCGGGATGATCGCGGGGCACTCGGAGCTTCTCTACCACGCGGAGCTCGGGCCGCTCTACGAATGCCTTGGCGTCGGACGAGCACCCCTCGTCCCCCGCGCGAGCGTCTTCTTCCTCTCCCGGCGATCGGACGAGCTTCTCCGAAAGATGGAGCTTCGGCCCGAGGATCTCCTTCCGGGGAAGACGCCCAAGACGGACGACGGAGCGATCGAGGGTCGCGTACGAGACTTCGCCGACCGGGTTCGCGCCGAGACCGAGTCGCTCCTCGAAGCGTTCGACCGCGCGGCGCCCGGGGCGCTCGGCCCGGAGGACGCGGCCCGAACCCGCCTCCCGCGCGAAGCGGAGAGGATGGGGGAGAGGCTCCTCCGTCTCGCGGACAAGAGCGGTGAGAACCGGAGGAACCGAATCCACCGAATCCGAAACGAGCTCTTTCCCGGAGGGAAGACGCAGGAGACGGTTCTCTCTCTTTTCCATCTCCTCGCGCGCTACGGAACGGGGATTCTCGAGGCGGTCGAAAAGGAAGCCTCCGCCCTCGAGGGAATCCCGCGCCTTCTCGTCGTGGAGAGGAGCGAAAAATGAAGATCGGCATCACCTGCTATCCGAGCGCGGGAGGATCGGGCGTCGTCGCAACCGAGCTCGGGCACGCCCTCGCCGAGAAAGGCCATGAGGTCCACTTCATCAGCTACTCGCGCCCGTTCCGTCTCGAGACCGAAGGGACGGGGATCGTGTTTCACAAAGTCAAGACCGTGACCTATCCACTCTTCAAGTATCCTCCCTATTCGCTCGCTCTCGCCGTCCGGATGGCGGAGGTGGTCCGCCGCGAGAAGCTCGACCTCCTTCACGTCCACTACGCGATCCCGCACGCGACGAGCGCCTTTCTCGCCAACCAGATCCTCGGCGAAGACCGGGTGAAGGTCGTCACGACGCTCCACGGAACCGACATCACGCTCGTGGGGAGCGAGGAGAGCTTCTTCGAGATCACGAAGTTCAGCATCGAGCGGTCCGACGCGGTCACCGCCGTCTCGCGTTTCCTCGCGCGCGAAACGAGGGAGAAGCTGCGCGTGGAGAAGCGGATCGACGTCATCCCGAACTTCGTGAACCCGCGGGTCTTCTCCGGAGCGGGCGACGAGAACCTCCGCGACCGCCTCGATCTCGACGAGGGGCCCGTGCTCATGCACATCTCCAACTTCCGGAAGGTGAAGAACGTGAGGGACGTGGTCCGCCTTCTGGCGCGCGTGCGCGAGGCGACCGGCGCGCAGCTCCTTCTCATCGGGGACGGGCCGGAGCGGGTTCCCTGCCGGATCCTCGCCGAGGAGCTCGGCGTGCATGACCGGATCCACTTCCTCGGGAACCGGATCGCCGTCCACCGGATCCTCCCCTTCGCCGACCTGCTCCTTCTCCCGAGCACCGTCGAGAGCTTCGGGCTGGTCGCGCTCGAGGCGATGGCTTCCGGCGTGCCGGTCGTCGGCTACGACGGCGGCGGGCTCCCGGAAGTCGTGCGCAACGGCGTCGACGGCGCGCTCGCGCCGCTGGGCGACCTCGAAAGAATGATTGAAATGACCCGGGAGCTGTTGCAGAATCCGGCACGAAGGCGCGAGATGAGCAAGGCGGCCAAGGGGCGCGCGGCCGCGGATTTTTCCACGGAGAAGATCACGGCCGAATACGAGGCGCTCTATCTCCGCGTGATCCGTGAAGGAGCTTGAGCGCGTGACGAAGGACCTTCGGACGACGCTGGAAGCGATCCGGGGCGGGGAGTCCCACTATCGGGAGGAGGCGTACCTCTTCCTTCTCGAGGCGCTCGACTTCACTCTCTCCGGGCTGGAGAGACCGCGCCACGTCGACGGGCGCGAGCTCCTCGACGGAATCCGGCGTCTCGCGATCCAACGGTTCGGTCCGACCTCGCGCATGGTTTTCGAACACTGGGGCCTCCGCTCGACGGAGGACTTCGGCCGGATCGTGTTCGAGCTCGTCGATCACGGAGTCCTCTCGAAGACCGCCGCCGATTCGATCGACGACTTCGCCGGCGTCTACGATTTCAAGACGGTGTTCGAGGAGCGCTACTGCTGGACCTCCGAGTAGAGCATCCGCGGGGGAGAGGATCATGCCCGAAAGGGAAGGATCGAAGAGGGACGAGGGCGTGCGCGAGATGCTCGACTTCTTGGCGACGCACTCCCCCTATCGGGGCCGGCGCGAGGCGGTCTTGGAACCGGTCTTCTGGTCCCCGCCCGCGGACGTCTACGAGCTGGACGGGGTTCTTTTCGTCGTCCTCGAGATCGGCGGCATGAAGTCGAAGGACTTCCACATTCGCGTCGAGGAGAACGTCCTCACCGTCCGAGGCGAGCGGAAGGCCCCGCATCACCGCAAGCCGCGGCGCTATCATTCGCTCGAATGGGCGAGCGGGCTCTTCGAAAAGCTGATTCCGCTCCCCGCCGGATTCGACCTTGCTCGGCCGAGCTCCCGGTACGTCGACGGCGTCCTGGAGATCTCCTTTCCCGGCGCCGGGGAAGGGAAGACCCGGTGACCGCTCCCGCCAAGATCCCGATCCCGAGCGAGCTTCCGCTTCTCGCCGTGCCGGAGACGATTCTCTTTCCCTATGAACGTTTGATGTTGTCGTTGGAGAGCGAGTCGGACATCCGCCTCGTCGACGCCGCCCTCTCGAACGACCGTTTCGTGGCGCTCTTTCCCGCGGCCGACACCTTGGACGCGCTCCCGATCCGCGGCACCGCGGCAAGGATCGAGCAGATGCGCCGCCTCGAGGACGGCACGGTCCGGATCGCCGTGGCGGGGATCGCGCGGATCGACCGATCGGAGCTCGTCCGCGCCGAACCGTACCCGATCGCCGCCGTCACGCAAGCTCCCTCGCGCGAGGGGCACGAGCTCCGGATCGAAGCCCTTCGTCGCTCCTGCCTCGATTCGTTCGGAGAGCTGCTCCGGGGCTCTCCCGAGGAGGAGATCCTCGAGATCGCGAAGCGCGTAGCGACCGCCGGCCATCTCGCCGATCTCATCACCGCGCGCCTCCGCCTCCCCTTCGAGCAGAGGAAAACGCTGATCGAGACGGAGGACGTGGAGCCGCGGCTCGAGGAGCTCGGGCGTCTTCTCGACCGCGAGAAGAAGATCGCGGAGCTGCAGAAGAGGATCAACGAGAAAGTCGAGACCTCCCTCGACGAGAAGAAGAAGGAATCGTTCTTGAGACAGCAGATCGAGACGATCCGAAGAGAGCTGGGCGAGGAGGACGAACGGGAGACGCAGATCCGCGAGATGGAGCGGCGCCTGACCGAGACGATTCTGCCCGCGCCGGTTCGCCAGGCCTGCCGCGAGGAGATCGTCCGACTCTCGCGCGTCCCGGTCCAGAGCGGCGAGTTCACGATTGGGCGCACGCATCTCGATTGGGTTCTCGACCTCCCCTGGACGCAATCCTCCGAAGACACGATCGACCTCGAGAAGGCGCGGGCCATCCTCGATCGAAACCACTGCGGGCTCGGGAAGATCAAGGAGCGCGTGCTCGAGTTTCTCGCCGTGCGGAAGCTGAAGAAGGACTCGCCGCCGCCCCTTCTCTGCTTCGTCGGGCCGCCCGGAGTTGGGAAGACCTCGCTCGGCCTCTCGATCGCCGAGGCGCTCGAACGCCGCGTCGCCCATCTCTCTCTCGGAGGGATCACGGACGAGAGCGAGATCCGCGGGCATCGCCGCACATACAGCGGAGCGCTCCCGGGAAGGATCCTCCAGGAGATCCGGCGGGTCGGCGTGCGGAATCCGCTCTTCATGATCGACGAGATCGACAAGATCGGATCGGATTTCCGGGGGGACCCGTCCGCGCCGCTCCTCGAGGTGCTCGACCCGGAAGAGAACCGGCGTTTCGCGGATCATTATTTGAACCTTCCGTTCGATCTCTCGAACGTCTTCTTCATCACGACCGCGAACAGCATGGACAGCATCCCGGCCGGTCTTCTCGACCGGCTCGAGATCATCGAGTTCCCCGGCTACACGACCGAAGAGAAGGTGCGGATCGCCGAGAGGCATCTCCTGCCGAAGCAGATCCGAAGAAACGGGCTCTCCGCGGGGACCCTCGTCGTCCGGCGCCGCGCGATCCGGCGCGTGATCGAGGAGTACGCGATCGAGGCGGGGCTTCGCGAGCTGGAGAGGAGCCTCGCCGCGATCTGCCGGAAGCGCGCGATGATGCTGCTCGAGGGGGACAAGCGCCGGATCACGGTCGACGAGAAAGATCTCCCGCACTTCCTCGGCACGCCCCATCACTACCCGGAGCTCAAGGGGAGGCGCCCGGAAATTGGGGTCGCCACCGCTCTGGCGTGGACTCCGTCGGGAGGCCAGATCCTCTTCGTCGAGGCGACCCTCATGCCGGGCCGACAGACGCTGCAGATCACGGGGCACCTCGGGGAGGTGATGCGCGAGTCGGCGGAGGCGGCCCTTTCGTTCGTGCGCAGCTTCCTCGACCGGAGCGGAGCGCCGCGCGAGCTGCTCGAAAACCACGACATCCACATTCACGTCCCGGCCGGCGCGATCGCGAAGGACGGCCCCTCCGCCGGCGTCGCGGTGGCGACCGCGCTCTATTCGATCATCTCCGGCTATCCGGTGCGCCACGACATCGCGATGACGGGGGAGATCACGCTCCGCGGGCACGTGCTCCCGGTCGGCGGGGTCAAGCAGAAGATCCTCGGCGCGTATCGCGCGGGAATTCGGCGCATCGTCCTCCCCGAGCGCAACCTTCCCGAGCTCGAGGAGATCCCGGCCGAGGTTCGGAGTCTGCTCGAGATCCTCCCGGCCGCCCGGGTGGAAGAGATTTTCGCGCTCGCCTGTCCTCCGCGGAGGAGGAGGGCCTGACGTGAACCTTCTTAATCTCTATCTTCGATACCAAAAGGACTGGCTGGACCGGCGCTCGCCCGCGCCCCCCGTGGCGATCCGCCAGGCGCTCTCCTCGCCCAAGAGGATCGCCGTCTGCATGCGCGGCGATCCGCGGCTTCCGCCTCTCGCGGTGCCGGCCCTTCGGCTTCTCCGCGACCGGTTCCCGGACGCTCGCCTCCTTCTCGCATCCGGCTCCTCCAACGCGACCATCTTCAGGCGGGAAAAACTCGCGGACCGAGCCCTGATCCTTCAATCGTCGAAGGGGGCCGGGCTCGTCCGAGAGATCCGCCGCGTCGGACGAGAGATCGCCGAGCTGAAACCGGACTTCCTCCTCGTGCTCGATCCGGGGCCGGATCCGGCGCTCCTCGCGCTCGCG
Organism: Gemmatimonadota bacterium; assembly: GCA_020061515.1. GTDB lineage: Bacteria > Orphanbacterota > Orphanbacteria > Orphanbacterales > Orphanbacteraceae > VGIW01. The sequence goes on along the minus strand of JAGUYC010000173.1, from coordinate 172 downwards.
CACGCCTCGGCCGTCCCTCTCCGAATCGGTTTCGGATGCGGCGAGCACTTCCCGTTCCTGAACTTCGAGGCGGCGCCGCCCAAGGGGGAGCCGTACCTCGCGCGCGCGTTCCTCTCGCTGATCGGCGCGATCACGGGACGCTTCGCCGACTACCTCGACGACTCGGTCCGCT
>JAGUYC010000112.1 GCA_020061515.1 Gemmatimonadota bacterium | reverse complement strand
AAGAGCGCGCGGGAGGCCGCTCGCCTCGCGCCACACGGCGATCCGATCGAACTCCTCAATCCGCGTGAGGAACTCCTCGGCGAGCCCGCGGATCGGATCGTCCGGAGCGAGCGAGGCGAGCGCGGCGAACGCATTCTCGGCGCCGTCGGGAGCTCCATCGAGAAGCGCGAGCGCGGAGAGATGAAGCCACGCCTTTCCATAGCCCGGATCGAGACGGACCGCCTCCTCGAGGAGCGCCTTCCCTTCCTCCGTCCGCCCCGAGCGGTAGAGGAGGGTGCCCAGATTGAGATACGCCTTCGGATACTCGGGATCGATCCGCATCGCCTCGCGGAACAGAGCCTCCGCTTCCTCCTTCCGGTCCGTGACCGCGAGAAGCTCGCCGAGGTTGAGCCGCGAGCGCTCGTAAACCGGATCGAGCTCGATCGAGCGGCGGTAGGAGAGAATCGCCTGCTCGGTCTCCCCGCGGCTTTGATGGATGATGCCGAGGCGATAGTGCGACTGCGCCTCGCCGATCGACGCGGAGAGACGGTAGAAGTTGACGTTGCAAAGAAAGAAGAACGGAACGATCCAAAGAACGCGGCGGAAGAGAGCGCCCCGGCGTCCTTTCCCGGCGTCCTCGACGAGGGCGACCGAGGTCGCAGAGGAGAAGAGGAGAAGCATCGGGACGATCGGCAGACGATAGCGCGTGAGAACGAAGAAGAGAACGATCGACGCCGCGTACGAGAAAACGAACGACGTCGGGAGAAAGAGATTTCGCCCGCGGGCAAGGAAGAGACCGGCGAGCGCGAGGGGCGCGAACACGCCGAACGGAGCGTGGAGCGCCCGGATGATCGGGCTGTAACGCATCTGAAACCGATACGTCTCGATCTGCGGAATCTCAAATGTTGAGAAGAAAAGAATCGACTTCTTGAGAAGGAGACGAAGCTCCGCGCCGGGGTTCGCGCGGATCCACGAGGCCGCGCGAGAGAACCATTCGGCGGAGACCTCGGACGGCGAGAGCGGGCGGCCGAGCTGCCTCTCGAGAAGACGGCGCCCGGACGGATCCTCGTCCACGTCGAGGCCTTTCGGCTTCTCGTAGGCCCCGGAGGATTCCGGCCCGTTCCCGATGTAGAAGTTGAGCCCGCCGTTCGAGGTGAGCGGGACGAAATCCCCGCTCGCCGCGTAGTTCCTCGCGGTCGTCGCCCCGATCACGACGAGGACCCCGAGGAGAAGAGCGAGCGGCGCGCGAAGATCCCGCTTCTTCCCCGGCTCGGCAGGGGCGAGCGCGAAGAGGGCGAACGGGAGGAAGAGAAGCACGTTCCCCCTCCCCGCCGCGGCGAGGCCGAAGAGAACGCCGGTGACGAGCGGGTGCCGAAACGACGCGCGCGCCGCGGGAACGCAGAGCCGATCCAGAATCCAAAGAAGGAGAACCACCGAGAGGGTCGTGTCCAGGATCGAGGCGGTGTAGAAGATGAGCGGCGCGTGGAGCACGGCCGCCGCGGCCGCCGCGAGGGCGACCGTGGGGTTGAAGAAGCGCGAGCCGATCCGATAGAGGAGCACCGGAACGGCCGCGCCGACGAACGCCTGAAGGATGCGGACGAGAAGAAGGTTCCTCCCCGCCAGACCGTAGACGGCCGCGAGAAGATGCGGATAGAGAGGCCCCATGAAGTAGGCGTCGTCGCCGACGATCCCCTCGCGAAGGATCTCCTCGGCGCGGAGATCGTAGTAGCGGGCGTCGAGCCCGAGCGCGTCCGGGAAGGGATTGTCCCTCGCGTCCCACAGGTAGGCGAGACGGAGGAGCAGGGCGGAGACATAGAGAACGAGAAGGACGGTCCGCCGCCGCATCCTTCTACGCGGCGGCATCGCGGCGCCTCTTTCGGCTTTCGACAAAGCCGCGGAAACCGTACACGATCCCCCCGATGAGCCCGTTCACCACGAAGATCCCGTAGATCAGGAATGCGAGAAGCACGGCCCTGGTGTCGCTCACACCGAACAGCCGGAGCAAGAGGAGCATCACGCCCTCGCGGATCCCGATGCCGGCGAGGGAAAGAGGGATCATCCTCCCGATTTCCACGAGCGGCATGAGAAGGAAGAAGTGGGCGACCGAGAGATGGATGCCGAGCGATTCGGCGAGGATCCAGCAGCTGAACACCCACACCGATCGGGAGAGCAGCGAGAGAAGAAACGCCGCGAGGACGGCGCCGAGATGCTTCTTGTACGCGTCCAGGAAATCGTAGAGCCTCCCCGCCCTTCGGCGCGCGTCCATCCGATCGAGAAGGGGCGCGAAGGGCTTGAGAAGCGGTTCCGCGCGGCGGAGCGTGCTCCGCCGAATCGCGAGGGTGCCGGCGACGAAGAGAACGGCCATCGCCGCCTCCGCGGCGAGGAAAGAGCCTCGCTCGGGGAGCGTCGGATGGAGATAGAGAAACGCCGCGATCGAGATCGGCAGGAGAACATAGAGACCGAGCAGGCGCTCAACGAGAACCGAAGCCATCGCGGAGGAGCGCTCTCCCGTGTCGCGGGCGAGGTCGAGCACGCGGATCACGTCTCCGCCGATCGAGGTCGGCATGAAGTTATTGAAGAACATGCACACGAAATAATACGAGGTGAGCCGAAGAAGACCCACGCTCGCTCCGAGAGGCCGCACGAGGATCTGCCACCTGTAGGTGTTCAGAAAGACCATGACGAGGTTGAGCGCGTATGCGGCGAAGAGAAGGAGAACCCTCACCTCGGAACCGGCGAGGCTGAGCTCCTCCCGGTCGACGCGGGAGAGAACGAGCGCGAGGAGCGCGATCGTGACGGCGAGCCGAAGAAGGTTCCCTTTCACCGCTCCACCTCCGCGCGCCGGTACACAATCAAATCGCCCAGCCTCTCGACCGGCTCGAATTCCCGCTCGATCGCCTCGAAGACGCGCGGCGCGTAGTTTCGGAAGCGGCGTTCCTCCCGTCCGTCGAGCGGAACGTCCCGCAGCAGAACGAGCTTCGTCGGGCGGTCTAGAAGATCGCGGATGTACGCCTCCTCCTCCGCGGGCGCGTCGAATCCCCTTCGCAGATGAATGAACGAGGTCGGGTTCGCGCGGTCGAAGAGGAAGTAGATCATCTGGAATCCAGGCACGGTGAGGACATAATCGCCCGGAGAGCTGTAGCGGTCCAGGACCTTGCCGATCGCATCGAGAGACCTCGCTTCCTCAGGCGGAACGCACACCCTCGCCTTCCGAAGCGCCAAGCGCTCGACTCGGCCGCCCATCTGCGCGATCGAGCCTGTGTAATACGGAGGGATCGGCTGGAGCCCCTCGGCGGCGATCCTGGGCCGTTCGCGGGGAGATCGGTACGCGTCCGCGTAGACATGGATCGCGAGAAGGAGAAGGACGGGAGACGCCCAGAGGAGCGCCGCGCGCGCCGGAGCCGATCGCGGAGCGATCCGTTCGAGCGCCCAGGGCAGAAGAAGATACGCCGCGCCGACCGCCTGAAAGAGATGCGCAAGGTCGCTCCGCCAGAGCGCTTGGTTGAAGGAAAGAAGCCCGAGAAGCGAGAGTACCAGAAGGGGTCTCCCGTCCGGACGCCCGAGGAGGAGTCCCCGCGCTCCGCGCGCTCCGGCGAGGAGCGCGAGCGGCACCGGCACATAATAAAGGAGACGAAGAAGAAGAAAGGCGAGGCCCGAGACACCCCCCGAGATCGGATGGAAGAGGTTCGGGAAGGGGAGCGCGTTCGTCCGGTTATCCCGCATCCCCGCGAGAAGGACCTTCGATGCGGCCGCGGAAAGCGCCCCCTCGGCCGCGAAATAGAGAACGAAGGGGAGGATCGCCGCCGCCCCGCTCAAAAAAAAAGCCGCTCCGCGCCCCGCGTTCTCGCCGGTCCGGCGCCCGAGAAGGAGAAGAAGCCCGTACACAAGAAAGACGAAGACCCCGAGATCCTGGCGAAAGAGGAACGTCGCTCCCGCGAGAAGACCGGCCGGGACCGCGTCTCGCGCCCTCCGCCCGGGAAGCCCCATCAGCGCGAAGAGGTTCGCAAGAAGAAACAGATGAAAGAAGCTCTTGTGCCACGGCCCTGGAGCGAGGAGGAAGAAGAGACTCGCGGCGACCGCGCCCGGACGGGAAAGGATCCGCCGCCCCGCGAGGTAGGCGAGGCAGACGATCAGGACGCGAAGAACGACCCACAGACCGCGAACGACGAGCAGGTCCTCGCCGAAGATGCGGAAGAGGAGGGCGACGAGATAGAAGCGCCCCGGGGCGTACGTGTGGTGAAAATCCCTGTACGGAACTTCCCCCTCGAGGATCCGAGTCACGCCGCCGAGGAGGTATCCCTCATCGTCGTTGATGCCGTAGTCCCGGTATTGAAGAAAGAGGAGGAGAGAGACCACACCCAGGAGAAACGCGACGAGGGAATCGCGTCTATCCCACATACCCCATTCCCTTCAGGCGTTCGACGATCTCGCGCCGCTCCTCCTCCGTGAGCGCCCTCTCCCCCTTCGGGCGCGCTTCGTACGGCTCCCGGAAGCGAACCGGATGCGCCCCCATCCATTCCTTCGAGAACGCTTCCTCGATCGCGCGGCCGTCCATGTCCTCGGGGACCGCCTCGCCGAAGAGGTGAAGGATCGTCGGCGCGACGTCGCAGATCGAAACCTCGGGAAGCCGCTCCCGCCGCGCGCGGATCGGCCCGCCCCGAGCGAGAAAGATTCCGTTCATTCGGTGATCGCCCGAGTTGCCGAACGTCGGTTCGATGAAGCTCCGCGTCGTAAAATCGACGATCCCGAGCGCTTTGTACTTCATATCTCGAGGAATGAAGAGGACGTCCGGCATTCGAGCCACGTGCGGCCCCGTGAAACGCTCCTCCTTCCGGAACACTTCGGAGAGTAGAGGGCCTCCCTCCGGGCTCACGATCCGGCGAAGCTCTTCCATCAGCTCCCGCACCGTCCCCTCATACGCCTCCGGCGCCACCGACCCGTGCGGCTCCCTCCCCTTCAAGTTGACGTAGATCTGCCCGTAGTTTCCCTTCGAGTAGGCGCGGGTTCGTTCCCAATCGATATTGTCGAGGGAGAGGAACAGACGGTTGATGAGCCGAAAGAGGCCGGAGCGCCCCCCGACCCCCCGCGAGAGTCGGAGCCCCGCCAGACCGAGGCGCATCGCGGTCCGGTAGCCGAACGCGGGCGTGATTCCCGCGCGGAAGAGAAGCGTCTTCGCGCGCGTGAGGGCGTCCCGCTTCAGCGCGAGAAATCCCTTCTCGAGCAGCCAAACGTTGAAGTTCAAATAATAGTGGATCGGCCCGAAACCGTGATCCGAGAGGACGACCTCGACCGCCCCCCGCTCGCGGCCGATCTCCGCGAGCAGACGCGCCGTGTCGTCCACCTCCCGATAGAAATCGAGGATGCGGGCCCGATAGAGAGCGGTCTCCCGCCGATTCGAGCGCGGGTGCGTTTCGTCGAAGACGTGCCACACCTCGTGCTGGATGCGGTCCGTCCCCTCGAAGTAGGCGATCGCGAAGTCCCATTCCTTCTCGCGGAGGAGGCGAAGGGCGAGCGCGCGGCGGTAACGGAGAATCTCGAACGCCTCGTCGATCAGGCGCCCGACCTTCCCCTTTTGATAGACCTCTTTGTGATAGACCGGATAGGGTCCGAGCGCGGACTCGATCTCATCGAGAAGCTCGGGCGGGTGCGTGAAGTCGCGGGCGCCGCGCGGCATGAGGAAGTCGCCGACGATGCATCCGTCGACCGGTTCGGGCGGGTAGGTGAGCGGAACCCCAAGAGCGATCACCTTCCTTCCGTTCCGGGAGAGGATCTCCCAAATCGGCACCCCGTCCCGAAACGACGCGTTCACCGGGACCGGATCGTCGAGCCCTCCCTTCGAGTAGAGGAACTCGAAAATCCCGGTCTTCCCCGGGTTCATGCCGGTCTGGAACGAGGCCCACGCGGGGGCGGTGATCGGCGGAAAGACCGACCGGAGGGGCGCGTGAACCCCCTCCTCGCGAAGCGACGCGAGGTAGGGGAGAATCCCCTCATCCATCCACGGATCAAGCGTGTCGAACGTGACGCCGTCGATGCCGATGACGAGAACTCGGCTCATCCCCCTCTCCTTCTTCGATCCTTGACAAGCAAAACAACCGCGGCCCCGAGCGAGAGGAGAGAGACGATTCCTCCGACCCTGAAGGACGCCGGTCGATAGCGGAAGTCTACCACATGCCCGCCGGCCGGCAGGTGGACGCCCCGGAAGGCGTAGTCGGCGCGGTAGATCTTCGCCGGCGCGCCGTCCACCGAGGCGGTCCATCCGGGGAACCACGCGTCCGCGAGGAGAAGGAACGAGCCGGCGCTCGATTCGGTGCGAACGACCACGCGATCCGGCTCATAGAGCTCGATCGACGCGGAGCCGCCTTCGGAAACGTCCGGCGGAGTCGGCGCCGGCTCCTCGAGATAAACCGTTCCCGACGGATCGAACGAGGGAGAGCGGAGACGTTCGAGGATCTCCTTCTCGGGAAGCGTTTCCCACGTGTCGTGGAGGGACGCGCGCGGGAGAGGTTTCCCGACCGTCATCGGGAGAACCCTCCCCTCCGTGTCGACCCCGTAGACCCAGGCGCCGAGAAGCCGGAGCAAGGGAGACGAGAGGCTCTCGGGACGGTGGAACGGACGGTAGCGCCGGTACCCGTAGAGTCCCGGCTCGATCAGTTCGAGTAGGCGCCGATACCTCTCCAGGTTGATCGCGTTGATTCCGCCGACGTCGTGAATCTCATAAAGAGAGGCGGTGGCCGGCGGCAGGAAGTCGGTCGCCCCGGGACCGAAGCGTGCGATCCGCCCGTGCGCTCCGAGCTCCTCCCGGATCCGCGCGATCTCCGGCGTCTCGCGGAAGAGGGTTTCGGGCGGAAGGTCGAGATGAAAGCGCGAGTGGAAGAGAAGAAGATCGCCGCCCACGAGGAGGAGGACGCCCGCGAGGAAACCCCTCCCCCCGATCCGCGGGCGCGCGAGAAGAAGAACGAGAGAGAGAGCGGCGAGAAGGACGGTAGTGAGCGCGGAAATGAGGACCGTCCGCGCGAGCGATTCGAGAGGGACCGGCCCCGCCGGGAGCTCCGCGACGCCGCCGGAGACGAGCGCGCGCCCGTCGAGGAAGAAGCGGACGAGCGGATCGCGGAAGAGAGCCGCCGCCCCGCCGAGGAGGAGGAAGAGCCCGAGCACCGCGCACACCCCTCTCGAGATCCCCCGCGGATTCCGGCTCATTCGTTCGATCCCGAACGCGAACGCAAGCGCGTTCGCGAAGAGAGGGAGAAGAATCAGACGGTCGGGGCGGGAAAAGCGGAACCCGGGAAGATGAAACGCGGCCTCGGCGAACGGCGTCCCCCATAGAACGAGAAGAGGAAGGAGAAAGAGCCCGAAAAGGAAGAGGCGGCTCCGCCCCGCCATGAGCCCGTACAGCCCGATCGCGAGGGGGAGCACGCCGAAATAATTCAATGTTGAAACATAGTTCTGCCGAAAGAGCCCGTTCCCCGATTGGAAGACGGTCGACCAGAGGTTCTCCCGCATCGGGTTCCCGAAGAAGTCCGGGACGATTGTCTTGACGAGCATTGCCGGATGATGGGTGCCCGAGAGGAACGTGGGGAGATCGAGGGCGTCCCTGGTCGACAGGCGGAGAAGCTCCGCCGTGGGGAGGATCTGTACGGCGGCAATCCCCGCCGCGAGAAGCGCGCTCCCCGCGAAAGCGAACGCCGCGCGCGTCTTCCGAACCTCCGGATCGGCCGCGAGGGCGACGAGGACGCAGAAACCGACCGCGTAGGCGATGTGGACCAGCGTTTGCGGGAATCCGGCGAATGCCGCGAGGGCGAGCGACCCCGCAAGGAAGACGGCGTTCCCCGCGGTGGGGGCGCGAGCGAGCCTCCGGGCGGCGAGAATCGCGAGCGGGAGCCAGGTCGCCGTCGCCACGAAGGTCGGATGCCCGATGCGCGTGAGGAAGAACGGATTCAGCTCGAAGAGAAGCGCCCCCGCCGCCGAAGGTCCGGGCGCGAGCCCGAAGGAGCGCGCGCATCGATAGAAGAAGAACCCCGCGAGGACGAAGTGGATGAAGAGGTGCCACCCCGTCGCGCGCATCGGCTCGACCGCGTAGAGGAGAAGGTTGACCGGATAGAGAAGGGCCGACTGATAGTTCGCGAGGAACGGCTGGCCGGTGAACGTGAAGGGATCCCAGAGGGGGAGGTCCCCCGCGCGCATCCTCTCGGTCGCGAAGACGCGCCGCGGAAAGTACGCCAGAGGCGTGTCCGAGTTTACCGCCGGGGGCGCGATCTCCTCGGCGGAAGCGTGAAGGCGCCAAGGAAGCCATCGGTTCGGGTTGCATGGGATCTCGGCCCGCCCCTCGAAGACGGATCCGCGAAAGACGAAGAGCGCGACGCCGACGAAGAGAAGCGGAAGGAGCCGTTCGGGACGCATGATCCTCGCAGGCTATCGGCTTTCGCCGGATGTGCGCAAGCGCTTTGCGCGCCTGCACCGGATCGGAACCACGAGAAGCGCGGCGAGGGCGAGAAGCGACACCCAAACCCCGATCGCGAACGAAAGCGGTTCGTACCGGAACTCGACCCGATGTTCCCCCGCCCCGACCGACACGCCGCGAAAGATCCGGTTCACGCGGTGCACCTTCGCGGGAAGTCCGTCGACCCTCGCTCTCCAACCGCGATCGTACGAGTCGGCGAGCACGAGAAGCCCCGGCCGATCGGCCGCGCATTCGATCACGACCCGCTCCGGTTCGCTCGACACGATCCGCGCCGCTCCGCCGGCGGGGAGATCCGGTTCGCCCTGCGGCAACCCCGGAACACGCTCCTCCAACACCGCGATCCGGCTCCCCGCCGAGGACGCCTCGAGAAGGGCGATCGCGCGCTCCGGATCGTTCGGCGCGAAGAGAACCTTCTCAGCGAGGTACGCCCGAGGGACGGCCCGCCGGTTCTCATAGACGAGAAAGCGCCCCTCGTGGCGCAGAGGAAAGCTGCCGTCGCCGAGCGGACTCCTGGTCAGGATCCACCGAGCGCCGAGGGCGCAGAGGAGCGGAGAGGAGAGATCGTTCGGGTCGACGAGAGGGTTGATCCGGCGCTCCTTCACCGATTCGGGGGCGAGCGCCTGATAGTATGCGCGATAATTTTTGAAAGTCAAAGCATTGTAGCCTTCGACGTCGGGGATGCCGAAGAGACCGGGGAGGCCGGGAGGAAAGACGAGGTCCCGGAAGCGGACGACGCGCCCCTCCCCGGCCGCCTCGCGGAGAAACCGGGTCTCGGCCGTCTCGGACGGGAGTCCCTCCCGCCCCACGGTCACGTGGCAGCGGCGCGCCTCGAGCCCGCTGTCCGCGACGAGAAGAAGACCCGCCGCGGGAAGAAAGAAACGGGCCCGGCGCGCGCGGATCGGCAGAAAGACAAGGAGTGCTCCGCCCGAAAGAAAGAGGGCCGCGCGCGCGTGCCGGCCCGCGGCCGCCTCCGCGCTCGGGAGAAACCGAGTTCCTTGAGGGATCAAGCGCTCCGCGATCCTCTCCCTCCCCGCCCAGAGGCCGAGGAGGAGAAGCCCGAGAACCAGCGCGGCGGCCCCGGCGGCGCGGCGCGAGAACGCTTCCCGCCTTGCCCTCTCCATCCCGAACGCAGCGAGGATCGCGAGCGGAAGCGTCACGAGATGCACGATCCGGTCGATGCGCGATCCGGCGAGCCCGGGGAGAAGGGAGACGACATGGAGAAGGGGGCTTCCGAGGAGAACGAAGAGAGCCGCGGCGCCCGCTATGAGAAGAAAGCGCACGGAACGGTTCCGCCACGCCTCCGCGGCGCCGAGAACCGCAAAGAGGAGGCTCGCGATCCCGACGTACCCGGCGGTGGAGAGGAACGACTGATAGTAGTGGCCGTTCCCCCGGCGGAGAAGCTCGACCCACGAATCGCCGTCGATCGGCGACCCAAACCAGCCGGGGACGAGGAATCGGATGAGCGCCGCCGGATGCCACGAAGACGAGACAAGCTCTTCGTACGTGAAGCGAATGCGGTCCGAGGAGAGGAGGAACTCGGCGGTCGGGAGGAGCTGAGCGGCGGCAAGCGCGCCGCCGAGGAGAAACCCTCCAGCGGCTCGGAGGAACGGCCGCATCCCCTCCGCCCGCCCGAGCCCGATCTGCTCGTGAAGCGTCCAGAAGAACGCGAGGAGTGTTCCCCAGAGGAGGATCGGCGGGAAGCCGGCGAGCGTCATGCACGCGAAGGCGATCGCGAGGGGAACGACGCTCCCGCCGCGCACCGTGCGGCGCGAGAGGAAGAGAACGAGGGGGATCCACGCGGCGGCCGCGAGCATGGTGATCTGACCCGCGCGAACCGCGAGCGCGCCGTTCGTCGCGTAGAGAAGACCTCCGATGAGAGCGGTTCCGGGGGAGAGCCCGATGCTCCGAAGAAGGAGAAGGCCCCCCCACCCCGCGATCGCGAGATGGATCCACGCGAAGATCCCGAGCGATCGTTCCGCGGAGAACGGGAGGAGAAGAAGGTTCGGCGGATAGAAGACCCCCGACTGGAAGTTCGCGAGAAAGGGCTGCCCGCAGAAGGAAGAAGGATCCCAGAGAGGGATTCTTCCCGATCGGAGCGCGCGCACGGTCTCCGCGCGGCGCGGGAGATACGACCGGAGACAATCGGAGTTGTAGGCGGGGCCTCCGCGGGGCGGCCCCCACGGCTCGAACCGATCCGCGGGGAACGTGACGAGAAAGCGGCCCGGGGCGAGATCCATCGGGAAAAGCGCGAGGAGAACGAGAGGGACCGCGAGGAAAAGAAGAAGCTCGCGCCCGCCCGGCCTCATCGGCCCGAGCGTCCCCCGCCCGCCCGCGGTCCGAAGTGGATCCGGACCCACATCTCCGCGAGCTCGCCGAGCGTCGAGAGTACGTGGCTCGGCCGAACCGTGGAGCGGCCGGCGGGACGCGGGTAGTGGCGCACGCCGATCTCCGTGACGCGGAGACGATGCTTCACCGCCTTGGCGAGGATCTCCGTGTCGACGAAGAACTTCTTCGACTCGATCGTGATGAGATCGAACACCTCGCGCCTAAAAAGCTTGAAGGCGCAATCGATATCCCGCACGCGAATCCGGAAGAGGATGCGCGCGACCAGGTTGTATCCCCACGCGAGGAAGAGGCGTGTCAGCGGATCGAAGCGGTAGATGCGGAACCCGCAGACGATGTCGTAGTCCTCGATGGCGGGAAGCAGGTTCTTGAGCTCCTTGAGGTCGAACTGATTGTCCGAATCGGAGTAGAAGATGTACTTCATGCGGGCGGCGGCAAAGCCGCTCTTCAGGGCCTCGGCGTAGCCCCGATTCCGAGGATGGCGGACCAATCGGACTCTCGGATCCTCGGCGGCGAGCGCCTCGACCTTCTCCGCTGTGCCGTCCGTGCTCCCGTCGTCGACGAAAATGATCTCCGAGGATGGAATCCGCGCAAGGGCGACCGCCTCGCGCGCGCGTCGCGCCGCCTCTTCGACGTTCTCGACCTCGTTGTAGGCGGGAAAGACGATGCTGATCTCCTCGACCATGGATCCCTCGGGAGCGAGACTACTCTCTTTCCCCTTCGAGCACCACCTTCGAAAGATCGGCCAGGCGGCGGAACGCTCGAGCGATCTCGGCGAGAAGAGCGAGCCGGTTCTTCCGGATCCGCTCCTCCTTGTCCATGACGAGCACCTTGTCGAAGAAGCGGTCGATCGGATCGCGGAGCGCGAGCAGGTGCTCCATCGCACCCCGATAGTCGGCGGAGGCGAGCGCGTGATCCAGCCGCGCCGTCGCTTCCCGGGCCGCGCGGTGCAGATCCTTTTCCTCCGGTTCCGCGAGGAGCGAGGGATCGACCGCGCCCTCGGAATCGGATCCCTTCAGGATGTTCACCACTCTCTTGAAGCCGAGGACGAGGCGCTCGAAGGACTCCCGCTCACGGAAGTCGCGGATCGCGAGGGCGCGCCGATCGAGATCCGCGGGATCGTCCAGGCCGACCTCGAGAACCGCCTCGACGATGTCGTAGGGAAGCCCCTTCTCCGCGAGAAGATTGCGAAGCCGGCCGCGGAAGAAGCGGAGCGCTTCGTCGATCGTCTTCTCCGCTTCGGGGAGATGCTCGCCGTACGCTTCGGCGCCGATCGCGAGAAGGCGGCTGAGCGGCACCCTCACTTTCTCCTCGGCGAGGATGCGAAGAATCGCGAGCGCGTGCCGCCGGAGACCGTACGGGTCCTGCGAGCCGGTCGGGACGAGACCCGCGCCGAGACATCCGAGGAGCGTGTCGACGCGGTCGGCGAGCGAGAGGAGAGCGCCGGGGATCGTCTCGGGAAGCGCGTCGCCCGAGAAGCGCGGGAGGTACTGCTCGAAGATCGCGCGCGCGACCTCGTCCGGTTCTCCCGCCGAGCGCGCGTACTCCATCCCCATGTACCCCTGCAGCGCGGTGAACTCCTTGCCGTCCCGAATCATCTCGGTCGTGAGATCCGCCTTGGAGAGTCGGGCCGCGCGCACCGCCGCGCCGCGCGCTTCCGGCGCCGATTCCGCCGCGAGCGCCGCGGCGATCTTCTCGATCCGTTCGGTCTTCTCGAGGAGCGAACCCATTCCCTCCTGCCAGACCATGCGCCGAAGTCCGTCCACGCGCTGATCGAGCGGCACGGCGCGGTCCTCGTTCCAGTAGAACTCCGCGTCGGCGAGGCGCGCCGCGAGCACGCGCTCCATCCCCGCGCGGATTCCTTCCTCGTTTTCCGCGATCCCGTTCGCGATCGCGACGAAGAAGGGGAGCAGCCCGCCGGATTCATCGACAACGGCAAAGTAGCGCTGGTGCGCGCGCATCGCGGTCACCACGACTTGGTCCGGCAGGCGGAGCATCCGCGGGTCGAATCGCCCGAGAAGCGCGCGCGGAAACTCCACGAGGTAGTTCACGGTCTCGAGAAGGTCCGCGTCTCGCAGGAGGCGTCCTTCTCCGCCCGCGAGCGCGCGCTCGATCTCCTCCTCGATCGCCCGCCGGCGCTCGTCCGGAGAGACGAGAACCCCCGCGCGCCGGAGAGCGTCCTCATAGGTGCGCGGCTCCGGAATCGGAATCGGCGCGGGGTGAAGCACGCGATGGCCCCGGCTCTCCCGGCCGCTCGTCACGCCGGCGATCGAGAGAGAGATCACCTCGTCCCCGAAGAGGGCGACGATCCACTGGATCGGCCGAGCGAAGAGGAATCCGGTCGGCTCCCAACGCATCGTCCTCGGGAACGGAAGAGACGCGACGACCTCGCGGACGAGGGGCCCCAGAAGCTCGGCGACCGGCCTCCCGCGATCGATTACCGTCGCCGCGAGATACTCCCCCTTCTCGGTTGCGGCGATCCGAAGCGCCTCGACGGGAACTCCCTGCGTTTTCGCGAAGCCGAGCGCGGCCTTCGTCGGTTTCCCGTCCGCGTCGAACGCGATCTTCCTCGGCGGTCCGGTCACCTCGCGCTCGGCGTCCGGCTGCATCGAGTCGAGATCGGCGATCCGGAGAGCGAGGCGGCGGGGCGTGGCGAACGATTCGACCCTCCCGTGCGCGAGCCGCATCTCGCGGAGCCTCGCGGGGAGAGCCTCCGCGAGCGACTCGAGCGCCGGCGGAACGTACGACGCCGGGATCTCCTCCGCGCCGATCTCGATGAGAAGATCCCGTTTCATGCCTCCCCTCCCTTCCCGAGAAGCGGGAACCCGAGGCTCTCTCTCTTCTCGACGTAGGCGAGGGCCGCGCGACGCGCGAGACGCCGGATCCGCCCGATGTACGCGGTCCGCTCGGTCACGCTGATCGCTCCGCGCGCCTCGAGCAGATTAAAGACATGCGAACATTTCACGGTGTAATCGTAACCGGGGAAGATCAGCCCTTTTTCGAGAAGGCGGTGCGCTTCCTTCTCGTAGAAGCGAAAGAGCTCGAAATGGAATTCCACGTCCGCCTCGCGGTAATTCAGATGGCACCATTCGTACTCCGACGCCTTCAGGACATCTCCCCAGGTCAGGTCGCGGTTCCAGCGGATGTCGAAGATCGAATCGACACCCTGGATGAACATCGCAAGCCGCTCGAGTCCGTAGGTCAGCTCGACGGAGATCGGATCGAGGTCCACGCTCCCGGTCTGCTGGAAGTAGGTGAACTGGGTCACCTCCATCCCGTCGAGCCACACCTCCCAGCCGAGCCCCCACGCGCCGAGCGTCGGGGATTCCCAATCGTCCTCGACGAAACGCAGATCGTGCCGCGAGAGATCGATGCCGATCGCGCGGAGGGAGTCGAGATACGCGTCCTGCGCATTCGGCGGGGAGGGCTTCAGGATGACTTGATACTGGTGGAAACCCTGCACGCGGTTCGGGTTCTCCGCGTACCGTCCGTCTTTGGGACGCTTGGAGAACTCGATATACGCGGTCCTCCACGGCTCGGGGCCGAGCACGCGGAGAAAGGTCGATGGGTTGAAGGTTCCGGCTCCGACCTCCGAGTTATAAGGCGTCGCGAGCACGCAGCCGCGGTCGGACCAAAAGCGCTCGAGCGCCATCACGATTTCTTGAAAGGTCACCGCTTATCCCTTTCGCGCGCGCGGCGCGAGCAGATCCAGCGCGCGGAACGGCGTCCGTCCGAGTCCGTGCTCCTCGAAGAAACGCCGGAACGCTTCTCGCCCTTCCGCGATCTCGCGCCCGGAGAGCGGAGCCTCCCGTACGGTTCCGGTGGCGAGACCGCCGAGGATGCCGATCGTTCCGGGCGAGAGCAGGAGCCCTCCCTCTCCGTGCCCCGCGCAAGCGACACCGCCCGCGCGAGGATCGAAACGAGCGCTCGATCTCCGGAGGTCCCTTCCGCACCGCACGCATCGAGCAAGCTCGGGCCGGTAACCGGCGTCCGTGAGCGCCGCGAGGAGGAAGCTCCAGAGAGCCGCTTCGAGCGCCGTCTCCGGTTCGGTCTCCGCCGCCGCCAGCGCGTGAAGCGCCAGCCGGAAGAGGTTCTCCGCGGGGGTCTCCTCGCGCTTCAGGCCGACGAGGGCGTCGATTATCGCATACGCGTGGGCGAGCCGCAACAGGGACCCACGGAGGCCGGAGAACGATGTCAGAAGGTCCGCGTCGGAAAGAAGATGGAGATCCCGCCCTTCCTTCCGGTAGTACACGGCCAGGATATGGTGAGTCGGCTCGAGACGCCCCCCGAAGCGGCTGCGGGGCCTGCGGGCCCCCTTCACCACGAAGCGGAGCGGCCCCCGGTTCTTCGTGAAGAGCGTCGCGAGGAGGCTCGTCTCTCCGAATCGCGTACGGGAGAGAACGATCGCCTCCTCCCGTTCGATCGCCATTCCCTCAGAACCTCCGCATGAGGAACTCGGCGACGACGAAGTAGATGAGCAGGTTGATCACGTCGTTCGAGGTCGTGACGAAGGGCCCGGTCGCGAGGGCCGGGTCGAGCCCGAGCCGCCGGAAGACCATCGGGAAGAGGGTTCCGGTCGTCGCCGCGACGAGAATCGAGGCGAACATCGATAGCCCGACGATGACCCCGAGAACCCACGCGCCGTGCCAGAGATACGCGACGAGGGAGAGAATCCCCCCGAGGATGAAGCCGTTCAGGATCGCGATCGAGAACTCGCGCGCCAGGCGTCGCGCGATCCGGTACGCCTCCATCTCGCCGAGCGCGAGAGCGCGGACGACGATCGAGGAGCACTGCATCCCGACGTTCCCCCCCATCGCCGTGATGACCGGAACGAAGAAGGCAAGGGCGAGGATTCGCCGGAGCTCCCCTTCGAAGCGGCTCATCAGGAACGCCGACCCGATCCCTCCGCACAGACCAATGAGAAGCCACGGGAGCCGAATCATTGAAATACGAAACGGCGAGGTTTCATGGATCTCCTCGTCGCCCGTTCCCGCCATGAGGGAGATGTCCTCGGTCGCCTCCTCCTCGACGACGTCGAGAACATCGTCCACCGTGATCCGTCCGATGAGACGCCCCGCGTCGTCGACGACCGGCACCTCGGGGAGATCGTAGCGCATCACGACGGCGGCGACCTCCTCCTGGTCCATTTGGGCGGGGACGCCGACCACGTCCCGCTCCGCCAGGCGGTCCAGACGAGTGCCCGGCATCGCGATGGCCACGCGCCAGAGGGGAAGGATTCCGGTGAGACGCCCGGCGTCGTCGACCAAGTAGACGTTGTGCACCTGCTCGACCTCGGCTTCCCGTTTACGAAGGGCCGCCACCGCCTCCTCGACGGTCACATGCTCCGGGACGGCGACAAACTCGCTCTCCATGATCCCGCCGGCGCTCTCCTCGGGATACTCGAGCAGCTTCTGGAGGTTTTCCTGGTCCTCCTCTTCGAGCAGGGCGAGTACGCGGCTGGCGTCCTCTTCCGGCAGACGGCCGACGATGTCGGCCGCGTCGTCGGTGGGAAGCTCGTCGATCGCTCGGGAAATCTCATGATCCGAGAGGCGCGCGAGAAGAACGGTCAGGGTGGCGTCGTCGACGTGAGAGAGGATCTCGGGACGTTCTGTCTCCGGCGTGAGGCGGAAGAGCCGGCACTTCTCCTCCTCGTCGCCGACGAAGCCGAGGATCTCGGCGATGTCGCCGGGATGCTCCTCGGCGAGAAGCCGGCGGATCGCCGCCTCATCTCCCTTTTCGAGGAGCTCCTCGATCTTTTGAACGAGCGCCGCAAGCGGGTTGTCCATCGATCTTCCGTTTCGAAACGACTCGGAGAACCGCGCCTCCGACGGGGAGAAAGCCCTCCCCGGAGCCGGCCGCAAAGAGGAAAGGACCCGGTCGTCTCGGGCCCTTTCGCCGATCGGTCCCGAAAAGCGACGGGGTGATCACTCGCTAGCCTGGATTATGCACGCGTTTTCGTCGCGAGGGTGCGGAGCGAGAGCCGAGAGGCCGACCTGGACGAGCCGCTCCCGGAAACGTAGTCTCGGCACTACGCTCTAGGAAGCGGCGACGGAAGGAAGGCCTCGTAGGCCACGATCCGCGGCCGCAGCAGGAAACGTGTGCATAATCCAGACTAGGGCATCCCCTTGGGCTTCGAACCGGCGGCGCCTTCCTCCGGGAGTTGTCGCTTGCGGATCCGCACGCGGGCGATTCGCTGCCGATCCACCTTCTCGACCTTGAAGAGAAGGCGGCTCACCGGATCCTCGAACGATTCCCCTTCCGCGGGCACACGGCCCACGAGATCGTAGAGATACCCGGCGAGGGTGTCGTGGCGGTCCGCCGGGATGCTGATTGTAAAGCGCTCGTTCAGATCGTCAAGGTCGATCTTGGCGTTCACGAGCGCCGTGTCCGGTCCGGCGGTCTCGAAGAGATCGTCCTCGCGATCGTACTCGTCCTGGATCTCGCCCACGATCTCCTCGAGAAGGTCTTCCATCGTGACGAGTCCGGCCGTCCCCCCGTACTCATCCACGACGATCGCGAGATGGACCTTCTCCTTCTGGAACGCCCGGAGAAGATCGTCGACCCGCTTCCCCTCGGGAACAAAGAAAGGTTCGCGCATGACGCGATCCACGGAAAGGTCGAGCGCGTCCCGGAACGACGGACGAAGGAGATCCTTCGCGTACACGACGCCGACGATCCGATCGATCCTCTCCTCGTAGACCGGGATGCGCGAATGGCCCTTCTCGGTGATCTTCTCGAGGGCTTCGCGAATCGGGCTCTTCCTCTCCACCGCCACCATGTCGACGCGCGGGATCATCACTTCTCGCACCGCGGTGTCGCCGAGCTCGAGGATCGAGTGGATCATCTCCTTCTCTTCTTCCTCGATCTCCCCTTCTTCCTCGCCCGCCTCGACGACCGCGATCACGTCCTCGGCGGTGAGATAGGGAATCGTCCACCGGACGCGGAGGAAGCGCGCGATTCTTCGAAGAAGACCGATGAG
Organism: Gemmatimonadota bacterium; assembly: GCA_020061515.1. GTDB lineage: Bacteria > Orphanbacterota > Orphanbacteria > Orphanbacterales > Orphanbacteraceae > VGIW01. The sequence continues at coordinate 3,154 of JAGUYC010000112.1, read as the reverse complement.
AAGCCCCATCCCCGGAGCCAGGATCCGATCGAGCGCGCGCATCGGTCCCGCCGCTCGAAGCGCCGTATCCTTCGCGTTCGAGATGCCGTACGCGCGCGGAATCACCTCGGTCGGCCCCGCGATCAACAAGAGGAGGAGAACGACGTGAAGAAGGAGAAAGAGCGCGGGAGAGATCGCGAAATCGTCCGCGAAGCGAAGAGCGAGGAACGTGACCCAGGAGACGGCGGCCATGCGCACGAAGACGTTCGTGAGGCGGAGCGCCATCGTGAGTCGCCTCGGGTGGCGAAGGAGACCGAGCAGCACCCGCGCCCGCCGGTCGCGGCTCTCCTCGAGAAGCTCGCGGGCCGGCTTGGAAAGATGGAAGAACGCGCTCTCGGCCGCCGAGAGAAGCGCGCTTCCGACGAGGAGAAGCAAGGTGAGAAGGAGACCGGCCCAATAGGCGAGCACTCAGAAGCCCCCCGCGTCCGTTCCTATCGGTACCCGATGAACTCGGAGCATGACGCCCCCTCGAGAAGGAGATCCTTCAGGTGTTCGGGGTCTTCCTCCTCGGGCCCGACCAGCTGCAGGAGATACTGCAGCTTGTTCGGAGGGAAATGCCAGCTGAGCGCCGCGCCCGGGCGCTCCTGGCGATACGCCGACCAGTACGCGGCCTGTCCCTCGACGGTCCCCTTGCCGACCGTTCTCTCGCCGCGCGACAGGCGCTCCACCGTCATCTTGAGCCTCTCGTCCGAGAAGGCTCCGCGCGTGAGCGCCACCATGCGGAGTTCTTCTCCCTTCGCGCCGAGCATCGATGCTTCGAGGCGGTAGGCGATGAAAGGCCCCTCGGCGTCCTCGAAGCGATCTCCGGGCACGACCGAGCGAACCATGGTCGCCGCGCCCGACTGCCAATCGATCGGCGAGGTGAAGCGGAAGTTCCCGAGGCGGAAGTTGATGGTGTTCCCCTCCTCCGCGATGTGCCCGACGAGAGGATAGGCGTCGTACCGAGGAAACGCGTTCAGCATCGACTCGAGAATCTCCTCGTGGCGATACTCGTCGCGGTGGCGCGGAGTGCTGAACTCGATGATCGGAAGGTCGTCGGTGTTGATCCGTCCCTCCCCGACGTATTGGCGCGCCTCCTCCTCGCCGAAGAGGAAGTTCCCGAGGAGAACGTACGGGTTCTTCTTCTCGATCCGCCCGAGGTCGGCGGCAACCTTGCGGATCGTCATTCTCTCTTCCATTCTCTGCACGTCGATCCGGATCGGCTCCTCGGATCCGAGGAGGAAGACGTTGTTGTCCGCGTTCCAGATCTGCGCGTAGGGGAACACCCCGAGGAAGGTCCGCAGCGTGATCCGGAAGTCCTCGGGGTTCATGCTGTAGTAGTGGAACCATTGGCAGAGGATGCCGCCCGGCTTCAGCCTCTTCCGGCAGATCTCGTAAAACTCCCGCGTGAACAAGTTGGAGACGCCGCTGATCCACGGTTTGGACGGTTCGGAGACGATGATGTCGTACTTCCGTCGGGAGGCGAGAAGATAGTTGCGGGCGTCGTCGAGGATGATCTCCGCCTTCGGGTTCTTGGTGACGTCGTCGTGCCACTCCCGGAAGAAGGCCGCGGCGCGCACCACGGCCGGCGAGATCTCCACGCACTCCGCGCGATCGACCGGATGCGTGAGCACCGAACCGAGCGTGATTCCGCTCCCCAACCCGACGACGAGGACCTCCCGCGGATCGGGATGCACGAGCATCGGGATTTGCGCCACGAGAATCTGATTCGACATATCCGCGGTGGTCGATGCCTCGGTCCTTCCGTTGATCTGCAGGAAGAGGTTTTCCGACTCGTAGCTCACCGCGACATTCGCGTACGTCTCCTCCTCGTAGTAGCGGATGTCGTAGGAGCGCACGAAGTCCCGGAAGCCCTTCTCGCTCACTTGGTGAAGAGCGTAGCGCGGGCTGTCGAAGAACCCCGTATTCAGCATGTAGCGGTCCCACGTGTGCGCCTGAAGAACAGCGACGAAGAAGAGGACCGCGGCCGATGGAGAGTTACCAGCTTTTTGTCTTCCCGGATGTGTCGCGACGGCCGAAAGTGTCATGCGGTCCCCGATGGGTCGTTCCACCACAACACAACATTCACTGCTCTCAAGCAACTTCCCCTCCTTGAAGACAATGAGGTAGCTTTTGTGGGCGATGTCGTACCACTCCCCCGGGAAGATGTGGCCTTTCAGCTTTTCCCCGCGCTCGAGCAGGTGCTGGATGAAGAACCCCGGGGCGTCCTGCTTTTTCATGCGGCAGAACTCGTCGAGGATCGGGAAGACCCTCTTTGGCAGGAGGTAGACCCCCATGCTGACGTACTGGCTCAGCGGAGGCTTCACCTTCTCCTTGAACTCCTTGATGTAGAAGCTGTCCTTGGGCGGGGGGTGTATGTCGCTCCCCTCGAACTTGACGGTCGCCATCTCTTCGGCCTTCATGTCAGGGCGGGCGCCGACGTGGTAAATCCCCACCTGCGGGACACCCTCGTAGGATTTTATGAAGCCATCCAGCCCGGATGAGAAGTAGTTGTCCACGCAGGCCACAAGGAGGTCCTCATTTATCCCGATCTTCTTTATGGCATAGTTGATGGCTGAGACGGCGCCGAGCTTCTGCTCTTCAGAAGTGGCTTCCTCCACGATCACGTTTTTGTACTGGCGGAAGAACGGCTCGAACCTCTTGTTTGTGGAGACGAACGCCTCGAGCCCGACCCTTTCCAGCTTCCTGAGGAGGTGGTTCAGAACCGAGTCTCCCTCCGTGGGCAGCACTGCCTTTGGGAGCCGCTCGCCTATCGGGCCGAGCCTCCTTGCAAAGCCTCCGGCGAGTATCAGAGCTTTCATCCCTCTCACATCTACTCGCAGGTATTTTAATCATCACGAGTACGAGTATCGAGGTTATGGTTCTAGAAAAGCTTGGAGCGGCCCTTCACGGGGCCCTGAGGAAGCTGGCGAGGGCGCCGACGGTTGATCAAGAAGCGCTGAGGGAGCTGGTGAGGGACATCCAGAGGGCCATGCTACAGGCGGATGTTAACGTGGAGATGGTGCTGGAGCTCACAAAAAAAATAGAGAAGAGGGCCCTCGAGGAGAAGCTGCCGCCGGGGATGGACAGGAGGACCAACGTCGTCAAGATAGTTTACGATGAACTCTCCGAGTTT
>JAGUYC010000027.1 GCA_020061515.1 Gemmatimonadota bacterium | reverse complement strand
GGCTCGATGACGCGCGCGGGGCGACTCCGCCGGGAACCGGGCGCGGCCCGGGGTGTGGGAGAGAGGATTCGCCCCATGACCGGAGTCGCGGGCGCCGCGAGGGCTGTTGAAACATGAACCGCATGGACATGAAACAAGCGGCGCGTCCCGGCCGGATGCTTCCCGGAATCGGCGCTCGCGGGAGGGAGCGCGCCGGACTTCTCGTCGTTCTGCTTGCGTGTCTTCTCTTCTCTCTCGGGGGACCGGCCTTCGGGCAGGTCATCACGAACGACGACGCGCGCTTCGAGCGAAAGCTCCAAGAGGCCGATCGAAACCTCCACGGAGGAAACGCGGAGCGCGCCCTTCGTCTCTTCGAGGAGCTGCTCGCGACGCGCCCCGAGAGCAAGAAGGCGTTCATCGGGGTCGTCTCCGCGCGCGTTCGGCTCCATCGGCTGGAGGGTCTCGAGGCGCTCGCGGAGGAGCGGCTCCGGGCGCATCCCGGCGATCGGGATCTCGCGATTCTTCTCGGAGAGGTCCGCTTCGCCGAGGGTCGAAGGGAGGATGCGGTCGCGACCTGGCGAAGCGCGGCGCCGCTCTTCGATTCGGCGGACCAAGGGACTCGCGAGGTCGCGAGGCGGATGGAAGCCGGGCGCATGTTCCAGGAGGCGATCGCCTTTCTTCTGGAGGGGCGTGAAGCTCTCGGCGATCCGTTCCTCTTCGCCGATGATCTGTGTCGGCTTCACATGCTGACGGGGGACGGCGACGCCTCCGCCGCCGAGTGGGTGCGCGCCGCGGCCGGCGGAACGAAGAAGGAAGGAGAGGCGCTTCGCGCGATTCATGAGCTGAAGGATTCGGGAGAGATCGAGGCGTATCCGCTCGACCTTCTTCGTTCGATCCTCGTCTCGCTCCCGTCCGCGCGCGGCGTGCGCGAGATCCTCGCCGATCTCGCTCTCGCCGATGGAAGATGCGCCGAGGCGTTTCGCGAGGCGCGCGCGCTCGACGAAGGCCAGCCGAAGCGAGGGCGTTTCCTCCTCTCGTTCGCGAAGGGCGCGATCGAGAAGGGTTGCCTGGACGAGGCGGCGGAGGGGGCGCGCACGATCGTGCGGGCGAGCGACGAAGCGGGCACGCGCCTCGAGGCGAGCTTTCTTCTCGCGCGGATCGAGCGGAGCGCGGGAAACGCGGAGCGCGCGGCGGAGACGTACCGGTCGATCGCGGAAGGGACCAAGAACCCGAAGGAGAAGGAGAACGCGCGGCTCGAACTCGCGAACGTGCTTCTCGACGATCTCGGCGAGCCCGAGGGGGCGATTCCCATCCTCGACGAGATGATCCGCCGCGGCCTCTTCCCGGAGAAGGAGATCGAGATCCGATTCACGCTCGCTCGCGCGCGGCTTCTCGCTGGAGAAGCGGAAGGAGCAATGAAGGCGTACGACGAGCTCGTGCGGATCGCGCCGGATGACGCCGTCCGAGAGCGCGCGGTTTTCGAAACCGGGCGCGCGCACTTCTTCGCGGGACGGATGGACGAGGCGCTCGCGGAGTACCGCCGCGTGATCGATCAGTACCCGCTCGGCCGCTATCTGAACGACGCCCTTTCGCAGTCGATCTTCATCTCCGAGAACCGGGACGCGGGGGACGCGCCCCTCGCGGAGTACGCGGCGTGTCTCCTCCTCATCGACCGGAAGGAGCTCGCGGAGGCGCGGTCCAGGCTCGCCTCGATGCTGGAGACGCTCGCGGTCGCCAAGATCCGGGACGATCTCGCCTGGCAGCTCGCCGGGATCGAGGAGCGAGAGGGGCGTTTTCGGGAAGCGGTCGCGCGCTACGAGCGCCTCACGGAGGAGTTCCCCGGCGAGCGTCTCGCCGAGAGCGCCTCCGTCCGGACCGCCGATCTCTACGCCGCGGAGCTCGGGAACCTCAGGGAAGGGATCGCCCGCTACGAGAAGTTCCTGCTCGATTATCCGGGGAGCGTTCTCATCGAGGAGGTCCGGCGGAAGAAGGCGGAGGCGGAGAGGCGGCTCGGCTCGTGAAAGGGCCTCGCGGGCAAGGCGGAAGAAGCATGAGACTCATTCGGTCGATCCATCAATCTTTTGCCGCTCTCGCGGGGTTCCTCTTCGTGCTCGCCCCGGCGGCGCGGGCGGAGATCTTCCTCATCCCGATGGACCTCTCGCAGAGCGACCACCTGAAGGCGTATGGGGTGGCGTATTGGTGTCTCGAGCAGGGGGTCGATGTGCATTGGCTTCTCAACTACCGCGGCGGCTCGTTCCTCGCAGAGGGGGAGGATCTCATCGGGAAACGCGCTCTCCTGCAAGGTGTGCGGATCGAGAAGATCTCCCCCTCCGAGTGGGAGCGGATCCGCGCCCGCATCGAGGAGGAGAACATGGCGGACGTCCTTCTCGAGCGGGCGCCGAAGGTGGCGATCTACACGCCGCCGAACAAGCAGCCGTGGGACGACGCGGTCACGCTCGCGCTCGCCTACGCGGAGATCCCGTACATGACGCTCTGGGACGAGGAGGTCCTCGGGGGGGAGCTGGAGGGGTTCGACTGGCTCCATCTTCATCACGAGGACTTCACCGGGCAATACGGGAAGTTCTATTCGAGCTTCAAGGACGCGGATTGGTACAAGCGGGAGCAGGCGCTCTGCGAGACGCTCGCTCGCGAGGCGGGGTTCACGAAGGTCTCGGAGCACAAGAAGGCGGTCGCGCGCGCGATCAAGTCGTACGTCTCGCGCGGCGGGTTTCTGTTCAGCATGTGCTCCGCCACCGACACGTACGACATCGCTCTCGCGGCTTGGAAGACGGACATCTGCGACGTGATGTTCGACGGCGATCCGCCCGCTCCCGACGCCGAGAGAAGCCTCGACTATTCGGAGACGTTCGCGTTCAAGGACTTCCGCCTCGTGATGGATCCGTACATCTACGAGTTCTCGGATATCGACGTGTCCAATTATGCGACGGCCGGCGGTCCGGAGAACGACTACTTCACGCTCTTCGACTTCTCGGCGAAGTTCGATCCGATCCCGAGCATGCTGACGCAGAATCATGTTTCGGTCGTGAAGGGTTTTCTCGGGCAGACGACCGCGTTTCGGAAATCGCTCGTGAAGAAGACGGTCGTGAACCTCGGGGAGACGGAAGACGCCGGCGTCGTGAAGTACCTCCACGGAAACCACGGACGCGGAACCTTCACGTATCTCGGAGGCCACGATCCCGAGGATTACCAGCACGCGGTCGGCGATCCGCCGACCGACCTGTCGCTCCACAAGAGCTCGCCCGGCTACCGCCTGATCCTCAACAACATCCTCTTCCCCGCGGCGAAGAAGAAGGAGCGGAAGACGTAGGGGCTGGGGAACAGGAGGTCTTGGTGACAGGCTACTGAATACCAACCGAACACCGGTCGCCGCTGGAGTTGCGTAAGCGGTCACCGGAACCGACTCCGCTCGAACTGCGACGAGGGGCATCATGTGTTCCTTGGGTTGCGGCCTGTTCCGGGCGAGGAGGCATGACGTGAGGGAGCCGACACCACGCTTCTGGAAGATATTCTTCGAAGTCTTCGAGACGCTCCCCAGGCAAGGCCCGGGCAACCGAACCTGCGCTGCCAAGACGCTTGCCCTGTGCAGCGACCTGCCGCCGTCGCCCGTGGTGCTGGACCTCGGCTGCGGTGTCGGCGGGCAGACGATCCACCTTGCCGAGCTGACCTCGGGTACGATCGTCGCCATCGACAGCCACGCCCCGAGCGTCGAGCGGCTGAGGGCAACGGTGTCCGCGCGCGGGCTTTCGCAACGGGTCTCGCCGGTGGTCGGCGACATGGCCGACGTTAGGCTACCGCCCGCGAGCTTCGACCTCGTCTGGTCCGAGGGGGCGCTCTACAACATCGGCATCGAGCGCGCCCTGCGGATCTGCCACGAACTTCTCCGCCCCGGCGGCTACCTCGCCTTCACCGACGCGGTCTGGCGCAAGAAGAACCCGCCGCCCGAGGTCAGGGCGAGCTTCGACAGGGACTACCCGACCATGGGCAGAGTCCCCGACGTCCTGGCGACGATCGAAAGATGCGATTTTTCGCTCATCGGGCATTTCACGCTTCCGGACGAGGCGTGGTGGGATGATTTCTACACGCCGATGCAGCGACGCATCGAGGAACTCCGCAGCAGGTACGCGGGGGATGACGAAGCGCTCGCCGTGCTCGATCAGCTCGCGCAAGAGCCGGCGAACCACCGGAAGCACTCAAACTACTATGCCTATGAGTTCTTTGTTGTGCGCCGGACGGAGTGAACGATCGATTCCGGGGACACCCTACTTATCTCTTTCGATTCCGTCTGATCCCGGGGACGCTGTTTCCATTTCGGTCTTCCTCTCGACTTTCGGCTGGGGCTTCTTCGTGGAAGAACCCGGCCGAGGCCGGCTTCGAGTCGGAGCAGGAAGCGTCTGTATCAGGATTTCCGCGCCGGGACACGAAGACCGGAAAGCCTCACCGTCCGGCACCGATCTCGACTCCGGGTTCCGTCGCCCACCACCGAAAGCAGGCCTTCCCAACCCCCCAAACGTCTTCCCGGGCACGGACTTCCGGCTCAAGATCCCCACGGCGCGGCCGATGATCGGGGTAGCGCCGGACCGCCCGGTTCGGCCGAAAACCGGGTCGCCGGGGAGGACTGGGCTTGAGCATTCCGCGCACGCGCGCCGCGCTCGTCGCGTCGGCGGTTCTCGTGACCGCGCTCGCCGTCGTCTGGGTCGGCGTGGGGGGGCTCTC
>JAGUYC010000333.1 GCA_020061515.1 Gemmatimonadota bacterium | reverse complement strand
GGCGCCCCCGATCGAGGATGCCGGCGGAGCGCCCGCGCCCCCGCGCATTCTGTGGAAGACGGGGACCGCCGACGTCGGGCCGCAAGCCGATCCCTCTCTCGAAGCGCGGCGCCTTCTCGCGGAGGGGAAGACGCGCGTTCTGCTTCAGCTTCACGGAAAGCCGGATCGGAACGGGCTCCTGGCGGCGGGGATCGAGATCCTCCGCTATCTGCCGCGCGACACGTGGATCGTTCGCCTGTCGGATCCGATCGACTGGACGGCGTTCGGAAGGGTCGTCCGCTGGGCGGGGGAGATTCCGGCGGAGAGAAAGATCGCGCCCGCGCTCGCCGAGGAGGGCGCGGCGAAGAGCGCGGGAGCGGTTCCCCTTCGCGTCCGTTTCCACGACGACGTCGATCCGGGGGAAGCCGCCGCGATCCTTCGCGCCGCGGGCGCCTCGATGCTTGAGGCGCGAACGATCTTTCGCGTGTTCGACGCGATCCTTCCGGCTCCAGGAATCGAGGATCTCGCCGCGCGCGACGAGGTCCTTTGGATCGCCCCCCCGCTTCCGCCGCCCGTTCTGGCGAACGACGGAATCCGCCTGAACGCGAACATCGATTCCGCGCACGCCGCTCCTTACCTTCTCGCGGGGAGCGGCGCGAAAGCCGGCCTCTGGGACGGCGGGCGAGTGGACGCCCACGACGACTTCTCGGGGCGCCTCACCGTTGTCGACGCCGGCTCGCCGGTTTCCGACCATGCCACGCACGTCGCCGGAACGCTCGCCGGATCCGGCGCGCGGAGCGCGCCGTACGGCGGCTCGCCCCTCCAGTGGCGGGGAGCCGCTCCTCAAGGTCTCCTCTATTCATATGATTATTATGGAGACGTTCCCGCCGAGTTCGGCGCGGCGATCGCGGCGCACGGCATCGACCTTTCCTCGAACTCCTGGATCCTCGACGTGGACCAGGCCCGGTGGGGGAACTGCTATCTCTACGGCGACTACGACGGGTATGCCCCCGAGTTCGACGAGATCGTGACCGGATACTTCGGGAAGAGGATCGTCATCGTGATCGCCGCGGGCAACGAGCGGAACGACGGGGACTGCGGGATCGACGCGCGGAGCGGCTACGCGTGCATGCCGCCTCCGGCCACCGCGAAGAACGCGATCGCCGTCGGGGCGATCCACACGAACAACTCGGCGATGACCTCCTTTTCGAGCTACGGCCCGACCGACGACGGGCGCGTGAAGCCGGACCTCGCCGCGGGCGGCTGCCAATCGACCTACGACTACTCGATCTGGTCCACGTGGCCGGGGAACGGGTACGGCGCGACGTTCTACTGCGGAACCTCGATGGCGGCGCCCGCGGTCGCGGGGACGGCGCTTCTTCTCCTGGAGGCGTGGCGGAACGAAGCCGCCGCGCATCCGGGCGCGCTCTCGGGCGACCCCTTCCCCTCGACGATCAAGGCGCTTCTTCTCGGATCCGCGGACGATCTCGGAAACGCGGGGCCCGACTTTCGCTTCGGCTACGGGCGGATGAACGCGAAGCGCGCGGTCGATTTCATTTGGACCTCAACCGTCGTTCAGGACAGCCTCGCGGACGGCGAGGTTCGGACATGGACCTTCCCCGTCCCCGCAGGCCTTCCCTCGATCAAGGTCACGCTCGCGTGGGATGACCCGGCGGGGGTTCCGCTCGCCGCGCGCGCCCTCGTGAACGACCTCGACCTCACGCTTCTCTCGCCCGGCGGTTCGACCTTCTATCCATACGTTCTCGATGCGGGGAACCCGGCGGCCGCCGCGACGACCGGCGCGGACCGCGTGAACAACGTCGAGCAGGTCGTGGTACTCTCTCCGCAAGCGGGGATCTGGACGGCGCGCGTCACCGGGACGGACGTCCCGGTCGGAGCGCGGCAGACGTTCTCGCTCGTCGGGATCGATTCCCGCGCTCCGGACGCTCCCGCCTCCTTCGGCGCCTCGGGGCTCTCCGACACGTCGATCGCGCTTTCCTGGAACGCCCCGAGCGAACCGGATGCCGCGGGAGTCCTTCTTGTGCGAAGCACCACGGCCCTCTCGTGGACTCCGGTCGCGGGGACGACCTACGCGGCGGGAATGGATCTCGGCGGCGGGGTCGTCGTCGTCGCGGCGATGAGCGGGACGAGCCTCGTCGATTCCGGCCTCCCCTCGTGCACGCGCTTCCACTACCGCGCGTTCGCCTTCGACCGGAACCGGAACTACTCCTCCCCCTCGAGCGCGAGCAGCCTAACGACCGGGACCTGCACCGCGGTTCCTCTCGGCGGCGGCGTCCCCTCGGCCGTCCGGCTCCACGGCGCGCGGCCGAACCCCTTCAACGCGACGACGATTCTCCGCTTCGACCTTCCCGAGACGGGGCCCGCGCGCCTCGCGATCTACGATCTCGCGGGCCGCCTCGTCCGTGTTCTCGTCAACGAAACTCTCCCCGCCGGCTCGTACGAAGAGACGTGGGACGGAAGAGGGAGCGGCGGCGAGGAGGTCGCCTCCGGCATCTACTTCGCCGAGCTTCGATCCGAGAGCACGACCGAGACCGCTCGCCTGCACTTGATCCGGTGAGAGAGCTGACCCATCGGTACCGGATTCTCCTTTCGCGATCCCGGGAGCGAAAAGGTATCTGGTACCGGAGGGGCAGCAAACCAGAATCCAGAAGCAATCCTACTGACTATAGGCAACCCGGAACCCGTAGTTGTCGCTCGCGTGCCACGGGGAGCCGTCGTACCGGTAGGCGCAACGAAGGTAGACGAAGCCGCTGCCGAACCACGAGCCCCCACGCAACACCCGAGACGAGCCACTACCCGGCCCCGTCGGGTTCGCGACCGGCACGGTTCCCAGATTGCACGTCCAATAATCGTTGCACCACTCCCACACGTTCCCGGCCATGTCGTACAGGCCGAGGGACGCCGGTGCGGCCGGATAGTCCCCCACTTCGGATGTTCTCGGGTACTCCCCTGAGAGACAGCCCCAGTAGTTCACCCGGCTGCAATCCGGGGGCTCGTTTCCCCAGGGATAGATCCGTTCGTCGTCGTACTGCGCCGCGAACTCCCACTCCGCATCGGTCGGAAGACGATACCCGTCCGCTGTGTATGGACTCCCTCCGTTGCACGACCACGTCGCATGGTTGTACGCTCGCGAAAGCCCCGCCTGCATGCTCAGCCAGTCGCAGTACGCCGCCGCCCCGTACCAACTCACCATCACCACGGGATGGTCTTCCTTCCCCGAGGTCACGGTGAACGTCCCGCCGCTGAAATGAATCCGGCTGTAGCTGCTCCCGACATTGACCAACTGAACCGTGCTCCCGTCCAGGTTGTCGTTCACCGAGGAAGAGTGGGCCGTCACGTAGCCCTGGTCGTACGCCCACTGAAGCGCATCCCGATACTCCTGGTTCGTCACCTCGTACTGCCCCAGGTAGAACGGATGCGTGAGCGTCACCTCCCGCTCGTCCACGCCGCAATACGCTACCCCGTCCCCCATGATGAAAACGCCGGCAGGCACGAGCACCATCGGCAGCGCCACCGTCTCGTAAAAGGTGATGCTGTCGATCTCCGCAACCGCGTGTTCCTCGACAGCCGCCCCCTTGTGGATCCTCAGGTTCCATTCCCCCTCGCTCACGGACGCGACAAGCATCAAAGCGGGGAGCACGATTCGCAGGATGGGCCGCAGCATCGTTCTCTCTCCTCTTCGTTCGCTCGACTTTCTCTCTTCACGACGATTCATGGAAAGCTTTCTCCACGCTCGACGAAGACCGCTCCCCATCATCTGAGAAGAACCATCTTTCGGCTCTCCGTGACCCCCGCCACCGTGAGCTGCGAGAAGTAGACTCCGGCGGGAACCTCGCGGCCGGAGTCGTCCCGGCCATTCCAAGCCACACGGTGGGAACCGGCGGGCTGTTCTCCCTCCACAAGCGTCCGAACCAGACGCCCGTTCACGCCATAGATCTTGAGCTGCACCGCCCCCACCTCCGGAAGCAGAAACGCGATCCGCGTCTCCGGCGAAAACGGGTTCGGCTGGTTGGGGAACAGCTTCAAGATCTTCGGCAGCGCGGCCGCCGTCTCGGGGCTCTGAACGGCCGTGAGGATCGACGAGAAGTCGATCCTCTGGATGATCGCGAGCGGGTACGAGTCGGTCCCGCCTGTGGTCTCGACGACCAACGTGTCGTTCGCGAACTCGATCCGGGAGATCTCGGCGAGCGGATAGCAGAAGTGCCCTCCCTCGGTGTAGATGCCGAGGACGGGGTCGTCTGCGAGTCCGGGACCTCCCAGAACGAGGATCGCGAGGCAGGCCAGGGCGATGCGCACCGGCGACGCCCCTTGAGTCGCGTGTCGCATACGCTCCTCCTTTCGTGAGCTATGACTGGGAAACTTGTGGCGTGGTTTTATGTTACCACAAGGAGTGGGATGGGTCACGGGAATTCGGGGACGCCATCCTCCATTCCGTGGATCGAGCAGGGCGTGCGCGGGCCTTTCGGCGCCGCGCTTCGGTGGCGGACCCAGGGATTCGTGCTACGGAATCTCCGAGGAGGAACGCGCGCGCTACCCCGCCCGAATCGGCTCGGGAAGATCGCCCGAGAAGGAGGCTTGCGCGAACGCCTCGCGGCGCGCTTCCTCGAGGAGATCGATGTCGCGCACAAGATCGGCGAGCCCGAGGCCGAGCGGACCGTGCTGCCTCTCGCCGAGAAGCTCGCCGCTCCCGCGGATGCGGAGATCCTCCTCCGCGATGCGGAAGCCGTCGTTCGTGCTCTCGATCGCGCGAAGGCGCTCCTCCGCTTCCGGAGTGATCGGACCGCGCGTCACGAGAAAGCACGACGCGGGAAGGTCGCTCCTCCCGACGCGCCCGCGGATCTGATGAAGCTGCGAGAGGCCGAAGCGATCCGCCCCCTCGATGATCATCACGGTCGCGCGCGGAAGATCGATCCCGACCTCGACGATCGTCGTGGCGACGAGAACGTCGATCGCTCCCTCGCGCAGCCGCTCGACCGTCTCGATCCGCTCGGCGACCGGAAGCCTCCCGTGGAGAAGCCCGACCCTCCGGCCGCGAAAGAACCCCTTCGCCAGCTTCTCCGCCGCGGACGCCGCCGCGCGCCGGTCCTTCGCTTCGCTCTCCTCCACGAGAGGAAAGAGAACGAACCCCTGCTCTCCCGCCTCGATCCGCTCGCGGAGATTCCGGTACGCCTCCGCCGCCTTGCGATCGACCAGACGCTTGGTGGCGACGGGCATCCTCCCGGGCGGGAGCTCGCGAATCACCGAAAGGTCAAGATCCCCGTAAAGGGTGAGCGCGAGAGAGCGCGGGATCGGCGTCGCCGAGAGAAGAAGGAAGTGGCAGCGTTCCCCCTTCGCGGGGAGAATCGCGCGCTGCCGCACGCCGAAGCGGTGCTGCTCGTCGACCACCGCGAGCGCGAGGTTCCGGAAGCGCGTCGCCTCTTGAAGGAGCGCGTGCGTTCCGACGACGAGCGCGAGATCGCCCTTCGCGATCCGCTCCCGAACCCGCTTTCGTTCCAACATCGAACAATCGCCGGTCAAGAGTCCGACCTCGACGCCGAGCGGGCCGAAGCGCTCCCCGAGCGCGCGGGCGTGCTGGCGCGCGAGCACCTCGGTCGGCACGAGAAGAGCCGCTTGTCCGCCGTGTCCGACGGCGCACGCGATTCCCGCCGCCGCAACGACCGTCTTCCCCGACCCGACATCCCCGACGAGGAGCCGCTCCATCGGCCTCCCCGATTCGAGATCGGCGCGGATCTCCTCGATCGCTCGTTCCTGATCGGCGGTGAGGCGGAAGGGGAGCGTCGCGAGAAAGCGGGAGAAGAGAGGGCAGGCCCCCGCGAGCACGTGCGGCGTCCGCGCGCGCTCCCTCGCGCGCAGGGAGACGGCGAACACCGATTGCAGGCGGTACAATTCTTCAAACACGAAGCGTCTTCGCGCCCGCCGCGCGTCCTCGATCGCCTCCGGGCGGTGGGCGGCGAGGAGCGCCTCGCGGATTTCCGGAAAGCCGAGGCGCACGCGAAGATCCTCGGGGAGCGGATCGTCCGGGGTGCCGACGTGCTCGAGCGCGCGGCGGATCGCCTTTCGAAGAACGCGCGGCGGAAGGCTCGGGATCGCCGGATAGCGCGCCACGATCCGCTCGAACTCCCGCTCCTCCTCCTTTCGGATCGTCTCGAACTCGGGATGAAGAAGCGCGAGGGGCGATCCGCTCGGCGTCCCCTTGACGAGAAGACGCGCGCCCGGCTTCAGGCTCCTGGCGAGATACGGCGCGTGAAACCAGAGCGCGCGGATCGAGCCGGTCGCGTCAGCGAGAACGCCCTCGACCGCCGTCACGCGCCATCCGCGGCGAAGGGCGCGAATCGAATCGAGGCGCACGTCGAGAACAACCGTCTCCCCCGCGCGCGCCTCGGCGACCGATCGCTTCTCGCCGGGGAGAACGTACTCGCGCGGAAAGAGACGGAGAAGATCGCCGACCGAGACGATGCCGCGAAGGGAGAGCGCATCCGCGCGCGAGGGACCGATCCCGGGGAGCGTTCGCACGCTCGCCGCGCGATCGATCGGCGCCCCGGCCAACGCCCTACTTTCCGTCCCCCGGCTTCCACCGGAGGATGTAGATCTCGCCCGCGTCGCGCCGCTCGTCGTTCGGTCCGTCGCCGAGCATCGTCCCCGCGAGGAGGCACACGCGGCCCTCCAAGCGGCCGCTCTCGAGAAGCGTCGCGATCTTGTCCCCCGCCGACGGGCCGAGCATTCGAAGATCCGCCGCATCCGGCTCGAGAAGATCGACGACCGGGCGGAGCTCCGACTGGCGGCGTCCGAGAAACACGTAGAGCATCCCGGCGTCGACCCGCGACCCGCCCGGCCCATCGTTGAGGAGTGAAGAGGTCACGAGATCGGCGTACCCGTCTTCGTTCCAATCCAAACAATGAAGAATCGAGCCGACCTGATCCCCGCGCTCGGCGCCGGAGATCGTGAGATCCCTCCCGAGCGAGAGATCGAGCATCGTCCCCGGCCCCGCGGAGCGGTTCCCGAAGAGGACGTACACCTCGCCGCAGTTCTCCCTCTCATTGTTCGGGCCGTCGGCGAGGTTCGCGCCGATGACGAGGTCGTCGATCCCGTCCCCGTCGAGGTCCCCCGCGGCGACGGCGATTCCGGCCGCGTCATACGCCTCGGCGCCGTAGATCGTGAACGCGCTCCCCTCGGAGAGGACGCGCTCCCCCGCGAAGCGGGTCCCGGGCGCGCCGAAGAGGACGTACACCTCTCCCGCGTTCGTGCGGCCGTTCGCGGGGCCGTCCGCGAACCCGCATCCGAAAAAGAGATCGATCTCGCCGTCTCCGTTCCAGTCGCCCGCCGCCATCGCGCTCCCGAGCGCGTCCGCGTCGTCCCCGCCGTAGAGAATCGGAAGGTTCGCGACCGAAAGATCGATGATCCCGCGGATCTTGTCGCGGTGGTCCCCGTAGAGTACATAGACCGCGCCGGAGTCGCGCGTCTCCCCTCTCGGCCCGCCCGCGCCGACCGCGGCGATGAGGAGGTCCTCCTTCCCGTCCTTGTCGAGATCGGCGACGAGGATTCGCCGGCCGAGCCGATCCCCTTCCTCGCGGCCGAGGAGGAGAAGATCCGGACCCTTTCGTACATCAAGTATCGCGTGCTTCTTCCCGTCCGAACCACCGAGGAGAAGGAACGCCTCGCCCGAGCGCGGCCGAAGCGAGTCGGAAGGACCGTCCGCGTAGCGCGCGCCGATGAGAAGATCCGGGATGCCGTCTCCGTCCCAATCGCCGACGTCGGCGGAGGAGCCGATCCGGTTGTTCGGCTCCGCCCCGTAGATCACCGACGCGTTCCACGAACCCTTCCCTTCCTTCTCGCGCGGCCCGCCGAAGTAGACTGCGACCTCTCCCGAGCGCGCCCGGTTGTTGTGGCGCCCGTCGGCGAGCCACGCGCCGAGGATGATGTCGTCGTAGCCGTCTCCGTCGAGATCGCCGAAGCGGACTTGCACGCCGAGCTCGTCCTCGGCGTCGGCGCCTATGAGGCGGACGTCGTGTCTCTCCGCGAGATCGATCGAGGCAGCGCTCGACTTCCCCGTTTCGGCGGCGGGTGCGACGGGGAGAAGCGCGAGCGCGGCGACGATGAGATACGGCCGGAGATCCCTCACGCGCGTCCTCCTCTCTCTGTCTCGATCGTCCCCTCGAAGACCTCCTCGCACCATCCCTTGAGGAGTAAAGCGCCTTCGGTCTCCTCGATCGCCAGAACGCCTCCTTGCATCACGGCGCGGACCTTCGCGTCCACGAGGCCCTTGCGCCGAGCGGCGGCGAAGGCACCGGA
This sequence comes from Gemmatimonadota bacterium, assembly GCA_020061515.1. Lineage (GTDB taxonomy): Bacteria > Orphanbacterota > Orphanbacteria > Orphanbacterales > Orphanbacteraceae > VGIW01. The sequence continues at coordinate 7,029 of JAGUYC010000333.1, read as the reverse complement.
TGCCCCGGTCCCCGATGATTCCACGGGGCCGACGCCGCGCTCCCAGAGCACAACGTGAATCTCGCCCGGCGCGATCACCCGCGCGAAGTCGACATTCGTCCGCTCGGGGAAGATCGGGTGGTTCTCGATCTCGCGTCCGAGGCGCTTCCAGTTCGCGTCGTCCCATCCCTCGAACACGACCGCCTGCGGGTTCCCGATGTTCACGCAGGAGACGCGCACCATCTCGCCGGAGAGGCCGACCGGAAAGTCGATCGCGTCCTCGCCATCGACAAGAACCGGGATCTCCGACGGCCGGAAGCGCGGAGCGACGATCCGCGAGGCAAGAAAGCACCTCGTTCCGGTCCTCTCCTCGAGAAGGTGGCCGGAGACACCCGCGGCCGTCTCGACCGTCGCGGAGACGAGGTCTCGGCCGGCGCGTGCGAGAACGTACGATGCGACGCATCGCGTCCCGTTCCCCGACATCTCCCCCTCGCTTCCGTCCGGGTTGAAGATCCGCACGAGGACGTCCGCCTCCTCGGAGGGGAGCAGGAGAAGGAGCGTGTCCGCGCCGACCCCGCTCTTTCGATCGCAGAGCGCGCGGGCGAGCACCGCGGAATCCGCGACCGGAACGCGGCGACCGTCGACGAGAACGAAATCGTTTCGAAGAGCCTGGAGCTTCGTGAACGGAACGCGCATGCGCCGCCTCGCTCGGGGAAAGGGCTCGAATCCCCGCAAGCATACCGGCGCCCCGCGCGGAGCGCAAGGATGTGAACCAGGTTCACCAGCAGGATGCGTACCAGGATGTGTACCCGGTACAGCTAGCAGGATGCGTACCAGGCACAGTTGACAGTCGGGCGGGCGGCCGCTATGGTAGCCGCGTCATGCGAAGAGCCCTTCCGCTCGCGGCCGTCCTTCTTTTCGCCGTCTTTCGAGGGGCGCCGGCCTTCGAGGCGGGGCCGCATCCCTACTTCTCCCGCACCGCTTCCGGATCCGCGATGGGGAACGCGATCGTCTCGCTCCCCGCGCACCCGTCGAACATCTGGGCGAACCCGGCGGGGCTCGCGTTTCAAGAAGGGTGGCTCTTCTACGCCGCGCCGCACGACGAGGTGAGCGGATACCGCGAGGACTTCCGCGACCGCGTGTTCGCCGCGAGCCTCGGGCGGCCCGGCGGGCGGGGGATCGGACTCGCGATCATCCTCCGGCAGAACGACGATCAGCTCTATCGATCCGGGGACGCGATCCGCAGGGTCGACATCTTCGAGCCGGCTTTCTTCCTCGCCTACGGGAGGAGAATCGGCGCGAAGACGGCGGCCGGCGTTTCACTCCTCGGATATCAACATCGCGCGGACGTCGATCTCTTCGACGGGAATCCGACCGCCGGGCTCACGGCCGGCGTCCTTCGGGTTTGGGATCATGCTCTTCGAGGAAAGCTCCCTCTCGAATGGCGTTGGGGTTTCGCCGCGGGAAACATCGGGCCTTCGTTCGACATCGGCGAGACCGAGACGAAACTTCCGCTCTACCTTCGAACCGGCGTCTCGACGAAGTGGGAGTCGGGGCGGCAGAACCGCATCGTCGGCTCCGCCGATCTCTACTTCCTGCCACGCGAAGAAGGCGATCCCGGAAGGCGCTTCGGCGGGGGCATCGGCGCGGAAACCGTTCTCGCCGGAACGGCGGCGATCCGCGTCGGATACGTTTGGGACGAGGAGCGGGACCGGAGCGACCCCACGTTCGGGTTCGGGATCGGGAACGAAGTCTACCCGCACATCGGCGGGATGATCGAGTACGGGCACGGGCCGGGAGACGGCGCGGGCGGGGACTTCGCCGATCATTTCGGAGTGCGCGTGTACTGGATCCCCTGATCGATCGCGCCGCCTCGAAACGCGAAGCGCCCGCCGGAGCGGGCGCGTCTTCGTCTCGCGCGGAAGAGCACGATTACTTCCGTTCGAGAACGTATTTTCCTCCGAAGTCGAACAGTTCAAGCTTAAACATTCCAGCGGGGCCTCCCCCACCACCCGGACGGGACGGGTTGATCTCGGAGACATAGCCCCCAAGAGGGAGGATTCGGTTCTCGGCGGCGAGCGCCCGAAGAAGGAGCGCGATGCCGTCCTCGCGAATCGGCGAAAGCTGGAACAGGAGGCCGCCGGTTCGAAGAGCGAACTGGTCCAGCCGCACGGTTCTGGGCGCCCCCTGCGCGCGGCTCACCACCCCGGTGTCCGGAGAAGCGTCCGCGGAAGCAACCTCTTCGGCCTCCGTTTCTCGCGCAGAGGAATCGGCCGTGTCCGCGACCGCCGGAGCCCTCTCCACCACGATCTCCTCGGTCCCGAGGAACTCCACCTCGGCCGGCATCCAAATCTTTTTGCCCGCGACGTCCGCCGGCAGCTTCCCCGCCCAACCGGCCGGATCGACCGATTCGTACAGGGAGACGTCGTAGAGCCGATGCTCTACGAGGGTCGGGAGATCGGATTCGCCGAGCACCCACTTCGTGTCGACCCGTTCCTCTCCGAGCTCATAACCCTCGAGGCGGAGATGCGGGTAGGGGTTTCGCCACTTGCGGACGAGCAGCTTGAACGCCTTCCCCTCGAGGCGCGGGTAGATCTCCTCGAACCCGTCGGCCGTCAAGATCTGGTATGCCCTCCCGTCGCGAAGGAGGGCGAAGTCCCCCTTCACCACCAGGATCTCGGGCGACGTCAGACGGTAGGTGTCCGTCTTGCTCGGGATCGCGCCGCTCATCGCATCGGCGAGACCTGCATCGACGAACTTCTCCCCACCGCCACACGAGAGCGCGAGGAGAGCGAACGGAAGCGCGAGAAGGACCGCGAAAGAACGCATGATCAAGCCCCCGATCGAACGGTTTTTCGACAACATCCGGTAGGCAACGCTACCACCCGACGCCGCGCGGTGTCAATCGCGATCACTCGCGGGAAGAGGCGGAGGAAGTGGTGACAGACACCTTTGGGAAGAGGGTGTCTGTCACCAGTTCCTCCTATCGAAGGAGGAGCATCGGCAGGACGGAGGATCCCTCGGAGTGGACCACGCGGCAGAAATAGCGTCCGCTCGGCGCTTCCCGCCCGGTCTCGTCGCGCCCGTCCCATCGGAAAACGGTCCGCCCCCCGCTCACGCCGCCGGAGAAGAGGACGCGCACGAGGGCGCCCGCTGCGTCGTGCACGGCGGCCCGAACCTCGCGAGGCCGGTCCGACTCGATCGCGACCTCCGTCTCCGGGTTGAACGGGTTCGGCCGGTTGCCGAGAACGCGAATCGGCTGGGGCCCGCGATCCGCGGCGGGAGCGGGGGATCCGCCCCTCCCGCGAACGGCGAGCGAACAGGGAGGATCGGTGACGTTTCCCGCCGCACTCACCGCGCGAACGATCAGCCGATGCTCTCCCGAGTCGGGAACGGCCGCCTCGATCGAGAAACGAGGCTGTCCGCGGGCGCCGCTCTCTCGAAGAAGCGCCCGAACCCACGGTCCCGAGTCGATGCGATACTCGACCGTCGCGATCGTGTCGATCGCGATCGAATGCCCGTACCCGAGGGGGTTTCGGTTCGGATGCGGAAGCACCGCGGCCCTCCCGTCGACCCGGACCGCGCCCGCTCCGCCGAGCGAGAGGATCTCCACGGTCGGGCGGCGCCCGAGAGCCTCGGGGAACCCGTCGCCGTCCGCGTCGATCCAACCGACCTGCCCGCGCGCCGTCTCGCTGATCGTCGCCGCGCCGATCGGGGAGCTTCGCATGATGCAGTGGGGATCGTTCTCCGGGCACGATCCGTACTGGCTGTTGCGCGTCTCCCAACCAAGATAGCCGGAGACGCGGTCGCACGGGACGTGGGCCGCGTAGTATTGGTCGAGCGCGTAGAAGATGTGCCCGGTCTCGTGGGCGCACACCGACGCGAAGTTCGGAGGCCCCCAGCCGTCGTTGTCGAGGGTAAGGACCATGTAGGGCCCCCCGAGATAGGCATACGCGAACGTTCCGTCCGCGAACATTCCATCTTCATCTTCCGATGAATCGACGATGAAGACCGCAAACGCCCAGTCGAGACCGCGGCGCTCCTTGAGGTCGTTCACGAGGTTCTGCGCCCCCTGAAAACGGTTCGCGCCGCCGAACCCGAGCGCCTCGAGCGCCTCGCCGATCCAGACGCCTTCCTCGCGCTGCGCCCTTCGGATCGGCTCCACGGAGACCGGAACGTCCGTGTGAAACTCGTACGTGAACGAAAGAAGCCCGGACGGCGCGCGCGACGCCCAGAACTCCATCGCCTCGACGACCCCCGAGAGAACGAGGAGCTTCTCCTCCTCCGTCCAATCCTCCGACGACGGCTCCGCGCGCCCGTCCGACTCGACGAGAACCACCGCCACGCCGACCTTCCCCAGCAGGTACTCGCTCCCGTCCCAGAAGCCGGCTCCGTCCGGTCCGAGCGAGATCTCCGCCTTAGCGCCGGCGAGGGGAGGAAGGAGCGCGTCGCCCACGAGCGGCTTCCCGACCGCTTCCCCTTTCGCGAGGGGATCCTCCGCCGAAAGAAGAAGACGATTCCAGATCCTCTCGGAAAGCGTGCGAGGGTTCGGGTGCGGTCCGGAGAACAGGGTCCACCCTTCTCTCGGCCCGCTCCCGGTCTTCTCCCACCCGAGCGAACCCATCCCCGCGAGGCTGCTTCCGTCCGGGAAGACATGCCGGACACGCCCGCCCGCCGCCCGGACCGCGTTCGTGGGATCATCGCCGGAAACCAAAGGATCGCTCGGGGTTATCAGACAGAGAGCTTCCGGCCCGCCCGCACCGGCCGAACCCGGTCCGGCGCCCCCCGGAAGCAGGAGGAAGAGAAGGCAAAGTGAAGCGCGCGCGATCCTCGGCATGGCATCCCCCGTCACGCCGAGAAAGGTCGCAACCGCGGTGCCAAGGATGGGCGCGGGTCAAACAATGAGCTCACCTTAACACACGATTTGACAATGAGTTACGGCTTCGCCCGCGCGCGGAGGCCGGCGATTGGGAGGGAGGGAACCACGCGCTCGCGCGATGCGCCGCCCGAGAGATGCGAAACGCGAACGGACGAAGGCTTGATCGCACTGCGGGTGCCGCCTGATACTCGGGAGGAGTCCTTGTCGGGGAAGGTCGACGAAGAACGGGGTGCGCTCCGACGCTCCCGAATCAAAGGAGGCTTGATCATGCGTGTGGTTTCGGTTCTCGCGCCCTTTCTAATGCTCCTCCTCGCCGGCCCGGCCGGCGCGCGGACGGTTTCGGTCGGCGCCGGCGGCACCGCGAGCACCCTGGAGCTCGAGAACGCGATCCAAGAAGCGGAATCCGGGGACACCATCCTCGTCCATCCGGGAGTCTACGAAAACGCGCTGATCTACTTGGCCTCCAAGAGCCTGGTGATCAAGAGCGTCGCGGGCCCGGAGAAGACCATCCTGGACGGAGGGGGGGCGCGCGTCGTGGTGTGGCTCTACCGAACGACCGAGGCGACCGTGTTCGAGGGCTTCACGGTTCGGAACGGAAGCGACAGACCGCACGGAGGGGGGATTCGAATCGGCGAGTCCTCGAACCCGACGATCAGGAACAACATCGTCGAGGGATGCCGGGCGCCGTGGGGAGGCGGGATCTTCGTCGGCCCGCAATCGAAAGCGGTCATCGAGGGGAACCTGATCAAGTGGAACCAGTCCGGGGTGACGGGGGGCGGAATCTGCGTCCAAGGCGGGACCCCGACGATTCGAAACAACACCTTCGTCGGCAACGCCTCGGAGAAGCCCGGGAACGCCCTCGCGATCTTCAACGCCTCGCCGATCGTCGAGAACAACCTCTTTGCGCAGCACGGCGGCGAGTCGGCCCTCTACGTCTCCGGCGAGAAGTGCGCGCCCGTCCTCCGGTGCAACGGATACTTCGGGAATCAAGGACCGGAGGTGGCCGCGGCGGACGGAACTGCGCTCCCCGAGGAAACGAACCGAAGAAAAGCGGATCCGCTCTTCGCGGACGCCAAGACATATCGGCTTTCGCAGGATTCGCCCTACAGGAACGCGGGCGCATGCGGCAAGATCGGACGGTGAAGGGTGACAGACACCGCTAGGAAACGGTGTCGATCACCCTTTCGATCAACGGATCGGGATCGGCGTGAACACGAGAAGAAAGAGGGCGAGCGTCGCGGCGCCGATCCACATTCTCTTCGGGTCGAGCCCGACATCCTCGTCGAGCATGGGCGGATGCCGATAGCCGAAGAAGAGGATGAGGAAGACGAAGACGAGCCAGTAGCGGTACGTGGAGATCGCGAGGAGCGCGAAGCCGACGAGGGCGACGAGCGAGATTCGAGCCGCGCGCGCCCCGAAAAGACCGTAGAGCACGTGCCCTCCGTCGAGTTGGCCGACCGGAACGAGGTTGAGCGCGGTCACATAGAGCCCCGCCCATCCGGCGAACGCCATCGGATGGAGAAGGAGCGTCTGTCCTTCGGGAAGCGGCCCGTGGACGAGGCGCTGAAGCGCCGAGAAGAGAATCGAATCCCCGAGCGAGAGCGCGCCCGCGAAACCGCCTTCGAACACGACGCTCGAGAGGCGGATCCCGAACCACGTGATCGGGATCGCCACGACCACCCCCGCGAGAGGCCCCGCGACCCCCACGTCGAAGAGCTGCCGGCGCGTGGCCTTCCGGCCGTCCATCTTGATCACCGCCCCCATCGTCCCGAAGATCGTGCTTGGAAGGGGAAGGAAGTAGGGAAGGGTCGCGGGGATTCCGTGACGCCGCGCCGTGAGGTAGTGGCCCATCTCGTGGGCGAGGAGAATCCCGAGAAGCGAGAAGGAATAGGCGAAGCCGCCGGCGAGGATCGTCGAGCCGACCGTCAGAAGGAAGAGAAGCGCGTGAAGAGTCGGGAAGGGCTTTCGCCGAGGACGGACGACCCAGGCCTTCTCCGCCGGATCGAACGTCATCCTCTCTCCCGCCGAACGAAAGGGAGGCGGAAGGGTGCTCACGCGCGCCCCCCTTCCGCGACGAGCTCTCGAAGGAGCGCCGCGTAGCGCGCGCCGATCGCGTCCCACGAGAACTCGCGCTCGGCGAGCGCCCGAGCCCGCGCTCCCATCGCGCGGCG
>JAGUYC010000115.1 GCA_020061515.1 Gemmatimonadota bacterium | reverse complement strand
GAGGCGCGCGAAGTCGCCGCCCGCGCGCAGGCTGTCCAGGAGCGCCTCGCCGCGCCGCCTGGCGTTCTCCACCCCCTCCTCGCCGGATCGGATCGTCTTCAAGATGTGGCGGACCCGGATCCGATCCTCGCGGCGATCCACCAGCATCAGCAGGTGAAAGCCGAAGGGCGTCTTCACGACCCCGCTGATGTCGCCGGGAGAGGCGAGCGAGAAAGCCGTCTGCTCGAAGAAGCTCTCCATGTCGCCACGGCCGAAGTACCCGAGATCCCCGCCCGCCGCGGCGGAAGGGTCGTCCGAATGCGCGCGCGCGAGCTCGGCGAAGTCCTCGCCGGCGAGGGCGCGCTCGCGGATCGCCTCGAGCTCGCGAACCGTCGTCGATTCCGCGGCCGCGCTCGCCCCGGGCTTGAGATAGATCTGGGAGAGGGAGAGCCGCTCGGGCATGACCGGAAGAGCGTCTTCGTGCTCCTCGAAGAAGCGGCGGGCTTCCGCGTCGGTCACCTCGCTCCTCGACCGGATCTGCCGCTCCAAGAGAAGCCGCACCGTAAGGGACTTCTCCACCTCGCGGCGATAGCGCTTTCGGAGCTCCTCGAGCGTCACGTTCTCCGTTTCCAGCGCCGCCAGAAACTCCCGCTCCCCAGGGAACTGAGACCGCATCCTCTCGAGGGCCCCCTCGAGCGCCTCGTCGACCTCCTCCGCAGCCGCGGAAATCCCCTCCGCCTTGGCTTTCGCGAAAAGAATCTGGTCGTCGAGAAGCCGGTTCAAGGCGAGCTTCCGGATCTCCCCGGGCGGGAGCGCGGCGGAGGCGGGATCCGCCGCGAAGAGCTCCGCCTCGGCGAGAACCTCGCTCTCCAGGATCGGCGTATCGCCCACGATCGCGACGATCCGATCCACGCGCTCCTCCGCGCGGAGAGCCCCCGCCGCCAGCAAGGCGGCCCAAACGAGCAGGCGCGCAAATCTCTTCACGTCTAGCCTTCCTGTCCCGCCCCCGGAATCCCCGCCTCCGCGTCCCCGACCTCGAGCAGCAGGTTCAGCTTCTCCCGATCGATCGTCACGCCGCGCTCCTCCGCCCGCTTCTCGAGCCATTCCCCGAGCATCTTGTCCTTCTCGATCTGAAGCAGGGGCGGCGTGATGCCTTCCTTCGCCTCCTCGAACATCATGGGATGCTCCGGATTCCTCTCGAGGAGTTTGGCGACGAAGTACGCGCCGGAAAGAGGAGCCCGAACCACCGGAGCGATCTCTCCGATTTTTAGTACTTCAAACGCATATCTCTGAAGTTCCCCGGGGATCGACTCCTTGGTCATCAGTTCGGTGACGCCGGCTTTCTCCTTCATGCGGCCTCGGTTGTACTGCCTGGCCAGATCGTCGAAAGACTCCCCGGCCGACACCCGGCGGCGGACCTCCTTCGCGGTCTCCTCATCCTTCAAGTTGATGATTTGGAGCTTCACGCGCGTGGGCATGACCAGCTTGTCCTTCTGGTTCTCGTACTCCTCCCGAAGCGTCTCCTCGGGGACCACGGCGTCGCGGGTCAGCTCCGCGTACACGAGATCGATCAGGCGCTCCTCCATCTTCCGCTGAATCCCGCGAACGACGGAGTCCGACTTCTCCAGACCGCGCTTCGTCCCTTCCGCCAGGTTCTTCTTGTTCACGAAGGACGCCTCGGCCACGCTCCGAATGAGGCTCCCGTTTTCCGAGTGGAACGGCTGGGGCCCCCCGGCGACCGCCCGGACGTAGTCCACGAAGTCCCCCACCGTCCAGCTCTCCTCCGAGGATTTCGCGAGCGGGCGCGCGCGATCCTCCTCCGTGATCGCCTCCGCCCAGCTCGCATCGGTGGAGCCGCGCTCGGGGAGAAGCCCGTCCAGCCAAAGAACGTTCTCCTCGTTGAATTCGAGACCGAGCGACTCCCTCACGTTCAAGAGGTAGTTGTTCCACGCCTCGCTCCGCTTGCGCGAGCGAAGCTCCGTCGCGCAGACGGCCTTCTGATTCTCGAAATCGGCCATGTCCGGCTCGGTGCGGTCGAGAACCTGAAGGACGTGATACCCCTGCATGCTCTTCACCGGCTCGGACACTCCGCCGGGGCTCAGGCTGAACAGCACGCGCTCGATGAGAGGATCGACCTGTCCGGGGCGGAGCGTCCCGAGATTTCCGCCGGCAAACGCGGTTCGGGTGTCGAGGGAATGCTCGGCGGCGAGCTTGGCGAAATCCTCGCCGGCGGCGATCTTCCGGGCGATCTCCTCCGCCTTCTCCACCGTCTCGGTCTGGATGTGGCGGGCGTTCACCGTCGTGCGGGAAAGCCGGTAGTAATCCTGAAGCTCCTCGACGGTGACCTCGACGTTGGACTCCGACACCTCCTTGTACAGGGCGCCGATGACCATCTCCATCTTCCAGCGCTCCGATTCCATGAGGAGCTTCTCGTTCTTGTCGAGACCTCGAGCCAGCGCCTCCCCGACCAGCAGCTCCTTGTTGATCAGCGTCTTCAGGAACGCCTCGCAATCATCGACGGTCACGAGAGGGGGACGGTTGAACACGGTGATCGCCTTGTGGGCGATGTTGAAGTCGCCCAATGTGATTTCCTTATCCCCGACCCGCGCCACCACGTCGTCCTTCTTCTGTGCGCAGGACGGGAGAAGAACGAGAGTGAGCGCGCCGACGGCGATCAGCACAAGAACGGCCTTCCTCAGCATGGGCAATCTCCTTTCGAGAGCGAGCGTCCGCTCCTTTGGCCCGATTCGCTTCGCGGATTCGGAAGATCGATGCTACCCTGTCCCGCGAGGGCCAACAATAGATTTCTGGCCGCCGACGGACCCTCTCCCGCGCGATCGTTCGCGAGCTCGATCGCGAAACCCTCGCGCACATCGACGGATACCCGATCCCCGAAGGCATCCGCGAGACTCCGAAGGCGCGCGGCCCGGCCGGCCTCCGCGCCGGTGAAGCGAACGCGGACCCGGAACGGCTCCACGCGCACCGACTCCGCGCCGCACGCCTCCCCGAGAAGCTTCAGCTCTCGAAGATCGAACAGATTCCGCGCCTCGGATGGCATTCGTCCGAAGCGGTCCTCGACTTCCTCGCGGATCGAGGCCACCTCCTCGGGCGAACGCGTCTCCGCCAGCCGCCGGTAGAGGATCACCTTGAGGGCCGGGTCGCCGACATAGCCTTCGGGAAGGAAAGTGTCGATCGCGGCCTCGACGCGCGTCTCGCGCGGCACGCGCTTCTCCTCGCCCCGAAGCTCGCGAACCGCCTCTTCGAGCAGCTTGCAGTACATCTCGAAACCGACCGAAGCGACAAAGCCGTGCTGCTCGGCCCCGAGGAGGTTCCCCGCCCCGCGGATCTCCAGATCCTTCATCGCGATGCGGTAGCCCGATCCGAGATCGGTGAAGGTCGTGATCGCCTCGAGACGCCGGCGCGCGTCGTCGGTGATCGCCGCGCCGCGCGGAACGATCAGATACGCGTAGGCTCTCTGGTTCGACCGCCCGACCCGGCCCCGGAGCTGGTAGAGCTGCGCGAGACCGAACTGATCCGCTCGGTTGACGAGCATCGTGTTCACGCTCGGAATGTCGAGACCGGATTCGATGATCATCGTGGTCACGAGGATTTCGATCCGGCGGTCGAGGAAGTCGAGCATCACCGATTCGAGGGCGCGCTCCGGCATCTGCCCGTGGGCGATTCCGATGCGCGCCTCGGGCACGAGGCGCGAGAGATAGGCGGCGATCGAATGGATCGAGCGAACCCGATTGTGGACGAAGTAGATTTGCCCCCCCCGGTCGATCTCTCGGAGAATCGCCGCCGTGATGATCTCCGGATCGAACTCGACCTCCTCGGTGACGATCGGCCGGCGATCCTTGGGCGGCGTGTCGATGATCGACAGGTCCCGCACTCCGGAAAGCGACATGTGCAGCGTGCGCGGGATCGGGGTGGCGGTCATCGCGAGGATGTCGACCGTTTCGCGGAGCCTCTTCAGCTTCTCCTTCTGCGCGACGCCGAAACGTTGTTCCTCGTCGATCACGACGAGCCCGAGATCGCGGAAGACGACGTCCTTCTGAAGCAGCCGGTGCGTCCCGATGAGAACGTCGACGCGTCCGGCGGCGAGGTCCGCGAGAACCGCCCGAATCTGCGCGGGCCGCTGGAAGCGAGAGAGGACCTCCACGCGGATCGGAAAACCTCCGAAGCGGTCGCGGAAGGTCCGAAAGTGCTGATGGGCGAGAAGAGTCGTCGGAACGAGGATCGCCGCCTGCTTGCCGTCCATCACCGCCTTGAACGCGGCGCGGACGGCGACCTCGGTCTTTCCGTAGCCGACGTCGCCGCAGATCAACCGATCCATCGGACGCGGCGCCTCCATGTCTCGCTTCGTGTCCCGGACCGCGGCCGCTTGGTGCGGAGTTTCTTCATACAAGAACGAACTCTCCAGCTCCGCCTGCCACGGACCGTCGGCGGAGAACGCGAAGCCGGGGCGCGCGCGCCGCACCGCGTGGAGCCGAAGGAGTCCCTCCGCCATCTTGCGGATCGCCTTCTCCGCCCGCGCGCGCGTCCGCGCCCACGAGACGCCGCCGATCCGGTCGATCGACGGGGGCCCGCTTTCCGTGCCGCTGTATTTCTGAAGCCGGTCCATCTGATCGGTCGGGACGTAGAGACGGTCCTGGCCCGCGTAGGAGAGGACCACGCAGTCCCGGCTCACCCCGTCGACGGCGATCCTCTCGACGCCGAGGTAGCGACCGATCCCGTGGGCGACGTGAACGACGTAGTCCCCGGCGCGAAGCGCGAGATAGCTCTCGATCGGAGCGCCGGCGGGCCTCGCCCGCTCCCGCCGGGCCCTTCGAATGCGGCGAAAGACCTCGTGGTCGGCCAGAACGGCGAGGCGCTCCTCTTGAAGGAGAAACCCTCTCCTCAGCTTCCCCTCGCCGATCGAGACCCGGTCTCGAAACGGTTCGAGGATCTCCCGCATCCGATCGACCTGGCCCCGGTTGTCGCACAGGAAAAAGACACGGAAGGAATCCGCGAGCAGGCGGCGGATCTCCTTCTCGAGAAGATCGAGGTTCCCGAGGATCGGAGCCGCTGGAAGGTAGGAGATCGGGACGGCCTTTCCGTCGTCCGCCCCGTGCGCGCCGCGCCGTGCGCGGATCGTTCGACACGAGAGGATCCGCTCCTCGAGCTCGCGCGCGTCGAGAAACGCGGCGGGCGGAGGAGGGAGAAGAGGGTCGTCCGCGGAGGGCGCGTGGAAGCGCTCCGCCTCCTTCCAGAACTCGGCGGCCGCGCCGAGCACCTCGCGCTCCTCGAGGACGAGAACGACCGTCCGTTCGGGGAGACGATCGAAGAAGGTGTCGGCGCCGGGGAAGAGAATCGGAAGGTAGCGCTCGATTCCGTCGAAGAAGGTCCCGCGCTTCAGGAGCTCCGCCTCGAGGCCGGCCGGCGCGATTTCCTGCGCCCGGCGCACCGTCTCGTCCGGAAGCGGGAACTCCCTCTGCGGAACGATCCGAACGCGCTCGAGCGTCCGAATCGAGCGCTGCGACTCCGGATCGTACTCGCGGATCGACTCGATCTCGTCGCCGAGAAGCTCGATGCGGACCGGGCGGCTCTTCCCCGCGGGGAAGAGATCGACGATCCCGCCCCGCCTTGCGAAGACCCCCGGCTCTCCGGCGACGGGCGCCCTTCGAAACCCGATGTGCACAAGACGCTGGCAGAGCTCCTCGACATCCACATCGGCCCCGGAGCGGAGATCGACGATCTGGCCGGCGAGGACGCAAGGAGGCGCGAGCCGCGTCTGAAGCGCGCGGGGGGTCGAGACCACGATCCCCCCTTCCCCTCGCGCGAGGGCGCCGAGCGTCCTCTGGCGGAGCGCGGTGACCTCGAGCGGCGGCGAATGCTTCTCGTATGGAAGAAGCTCCCATGAAGGAAAAAGGAAGACGCGATCCTCGCCGACCAGGCCCTCGGCCTCCTCCGCGAAGAGCTCCGCTTCCTCCGGCCGAGCGAGGAGAAGAAGCACGACGTGTTCCCCCTCCCCCAGAAGGTCGGCCGCGAGAAAGGAGAGGAGCGAGGCGCCCGCCCCGCTCGCGCGAATCGAGCGTTCCCCCGCATCGAGACGGCGGCGGATCTCGCGAAAGGAAGCGGATCGATGAAGCAGGTCTTGCAGGGAGGGAAGCATGCTCAGCCTCGATCGAGCGACGAGGGCCGGTGCGATCGTGCGACCGCCATCTCGACCGCGGCGAGAAGGAGAACGAGGCCGACGATCTCCCACCACAGCTCGCGCCCGTAGCGCGCCTCGAGAACCGTCTTCTCGGGCACGCGGCCCTCCGGAATCACGCGAAGAGAAGGGACGCCGAGCCGTTCCGCGGCCTCGGACGGACCGAGAACGGCGAGGTTCGACTCGGTTGCATCGAGGTTCACCGCGAACGACTCGGAGAGGCCGCCTCCCTCGATGCGGTAAAAACCCGGCGCGTCGGTCCGATCGAAGCGGAGAACGAGTCGATCCCCCTCGCCGCGCGGCTGGAGAGCCACTTCCTCGGATGGGGTCGTGCACACGAACTCGTTTCCGAGCGCAACGCCGGAAAGATCCTTGCGGAAAGGACGCCCGACGACGAGGGACGCCTGATGAAGCGCGCCGCCCGAATAGAGTGCGCGGACCGTTTCGTGAAGGAGCGGAAGGTAGACCGCCTGCGCGGGTAGATCGCTCCACGCGAGATCGTGCCCGATCGCCCAGAGGAAGACGCGCCCGGTCCCCTTCTTCCCCTCGACGAGAAGCGGCGCGTCCGATCCGACGAGCGCGAGCGTGGAGACGCCTTCTCCCGCGCGAAGAGCGAGATGCCGGAGAAGCACCACGTCCCTCAGAGCTTGCCCCAGCCCCTGCCGGAAGATCGAGAAGATCGGGTGGTCTTCCTGCACGGGACCGATTCTGGCCGCGCCGCGCGGCTCGACGACGGAGGGGTCGATGCTCGCTCCCGGCAGAAGCCTCTCGAGCAGCACCGTGTTGTAGTTCCCGAAGTCGATGCCGTCTCCCGGCACGACGACGATGCCTCCCCCGCCGCTGGCGTACTCCTCGAGAAGCGCCGCTTCGCGCTCGCCGACCGACGGCACGCCGACGAGGAAGACCGCGTGATAGGGTCGGAGCGCAAGCGAGTGAAGCGCGCTCGGGTCGGCCTCCTCGACCCGGATCATCCCCTCCCCCGCGCCGCCCGGATCGAGAGCGTTCCGAACGAAGAAGCGGCCCGGCTCCTCCTCTCGCGCGAGAAGGAGAACGCGGAGATGTTCCGGCCGATCGAGCACGAAGTAGAACGTGTCGTCGCGCGCCAGACGGTCGGGAGCGAGTCGGATCTCGCCGCGGTGGACACCGCTTCCCGGGAGAACGACCGAGAAGAGAACCGCCTCGGACCGGTTCGGCTCCACGCGCACGGCCGCCGTCCCCTGCGGCCGGCCGTCGAGGAAGAGGCTTGCGATCGCCTCGGATGTCTCGCGCGAGTGGTTCGCGACCGTCGCCCGGATCTTGACCGTCCCGCCCAGCGTGCGCGGCTCGTACAGCTCGGCCCCCTCGATCGCGCGGTTCGGCCTCTCCTCTCCTCCGACGGGGAGAAGGTAGACGCGCGCGGACTCCTCCCCCTTCGGGGCTCTTCGGATCTCCTCGGCCGGGAAGGCGGTTTCCTGCATGTCGGTGACCAGGAAGATCTCGCGGTTCGGATTTCTTGATCCTTCAATGATTCGGCGCGCTTCCTCCAAGGCGCGGGCGAGGTCCGTCCCTCTCGAGGAGAGGGACGCTCGATCGATCTCGGCTTCGAGAAGACGGAAGTTGTGCGTCGGCGTCTCGAAACGGGACTCGGCCCCGTCCGACGCGAGAACGAGAAACGCCTCGTCCCCTTCCTTGAGAAGATCGACGACGCGGCGCGCCCGGTCCTTCGCCCGGTCGAGCAGGGTCTCCTCTCCCTCGCGAAAACCCATGCTGTAGCTCACGTCGAGAACGATGCAGGCGCTCGTGCGCGCGCGCCCGCCGATCCCGCCGGCGAGCGCCCCCTGCAGCGCGGGACGCGCGAATGCGAGCCCGAGAAGCACGAGAAGAAGGACGCGAAGAAGGAGCAGGAAAAGCTCGCGGATCCGGATCCGCTTCGAGCGCTTGATCTGCAGGCGGCGGATGAACTCGAGCGTCGAGAACGGCACGACGCGGGCGCGCGGGCGGTTCAGAAGGTGGATCACGACCGGAATCGCCGCGGCGAGAAGGCCGACCCAGAAGAAGATGCTCTGCAGAAACGCCATCGGTCCTTTTCCAGTCGGGGGAGAGGAAGGTCTCCGACTCCTGCCGTCGCGGCGGGAGCGCGCGCATGTTCCGGATTAGAACACGGGATCCGCGGTGGACACCCAGATCGCCTCGGCGCCGCTCCGGGTGTTCGAGTAGAAGACGTGGGGTCGGTTCGACCGGAAGTGAAGACTGTCCCCGCTCTTGAGCCGGTAGCGATCGTCCCCCACGACCACCTCGAGCGAACCCTTCAGAACCGCGAGCGCCTCTTCTCCTTCGTGCCTTCGGAGGGGTGGTTCGTTCAGGACCGGAGCGGCCTTCACGTAGCAGAAACGAAGCGTGCCGCCCGCAATGCCGCCGGTCAGCCTCTCCAGACGAAGCCCGCACTTCTCGCTGATGAGCGCGCTTCGGTCGCTCTTCGAGCGGTGGGAAGCTTCTTCGAGGATTTCTTCTTCGATGAAGTAACTCGCGGTCCGGTCGAGCGCCTTGGCGAGCTTCTCGAGCGCGCCGACCGTCGGGGAGGTCATCCCGCGCTCGATCTGCGAGGTGTGCGTCATGGAGACCCCGGAGAGGTTCTCCACTTCCTTCAGCGTCAAGCCTCTTTGAAGGCGGACCGTCCTCAGCCTTCTTCCGAGTTCCTCTCGCGAGGGCATAGATGTCGCCTTCTCCGTCCGTCGATCGGCGCGATCGCGCCGCGCCGAAAAGCGCCGGTCCGTTCCCGCGGGCCGGGCGATCTCCGCGGCGGCCGCGGCAGATGGAAAGAGGAAGAACCTGCGCCTGAAACTACCACGGGCGTCCCGCCCTGTCAAGCCGCCGGCGGCCGAGACGCGCCGCGTGTCGCGCGGAACGCGCTTGCGTCAACCGAGCCGCGATCGTTTGCCGAGATAGGCGAAGAGCGCCGCGTCGTACGGAGTGCTCGTCTCGATGAAGTTGTAGTCGATCCGGTTCTCGCGGCAAACCGATCGATAGTGGGCTCTCCAGCGTTCGATTTCGCGGGCGTAGTCCCCCCGGATCCGCCACGGCTGCGCGGTGACGTGATCGTCCTTCTCGAGATCCTCGAAGCGGGACTCGCGGTCGAAATCGAAACGGACCTCCTTCGGATCGAGGATGTGGAAGACGACGACCTCGTGCTTCCTGTGCCGGAAGAAACGGAGCGCGGTGAGGACCCTCTCCGGTTCGTCCATCAGGTCGGAGAGGAGGACGACGAGTCCTCTCCGGTGAATCTTCTCGGCGAGCTTGCGGAGGGCGGCGCCGACGTTGGTTCGCGAGGAGCTTCGCGCGGCTTCCAGCTCGCGCAGGATCCGATGGAGATGAGCCGGCGCCGCGCGCGGCGCGAG
The DNA here is from genome assembly GCA_020061515.1 of Gemmatimonadota bacterium. Taxonomy (GTDB): domain Bacteria; phylum Orphanbacterota; class Orphanbacteria; order Orphanbacterales; family Orphanbacteraceae; genus VGIW01. The sequence goes on along the minus strand of JAGUYC010000115.1, from coordinate 3,806 downwards.
ATAGCGGCGGAGCTCGTCGTCGAAGAGAACGAGCCCGACCGAGTCGCGCTGCTTCAGCATGAGATAGGCGAGCGAGGCGGCGAGCTGCGCGGCGTAGACGAACTTGGTCACGCTCCCCGACCCGTAGCCCATCGAGCCGCTCGCGTCGAGAAGAAGGTAGGCGCGAAGGTTGGTTTCCTCTTCGTATTCCTTGACGTAAAACTTGTCCGACTTCGCGTATACCTTCCAGTCGACGTGCCGGAGAGGATCGCCGGGCATGTACTGGCGATGTTCGGCGAACTCGACGCTGAACCCGCGGTACGGGCTCCGGTGAAGACCCGCCACGAACCCCTCGACGACGAGCCTCGCCTTGATGTCCATGCGGGAGAGGCGAGCGACGACTTCCGGATCGAGGAAGCGCCGGCTCTCCTCGCCGGTCTTCATCGTCCGTCCCGCGGGACGGCGTCGAGCAGGCGCCCGATGATGGCGAGAGCGTCCACGCCCTCCGCTTCGGCGCTGAAGTTCGTGACGATGCGGTGGCGGAGAACCGCGGGCGCGACGTGGACGACATCCTCGATCGACGGCGCGTAGCGCCCGTCGAGGATCGCGCGGGTCTTGGCGCCGAGGAGGAGATACTGCGAGGCGCGCGGGCCGGCCCCCCAGCTGATCCACTCCTTCACGAAGTCCGGGCGCTCCTTCGCGGTCGGGCGCGTCGCGCGCGCGAGCCGGACCGCATAGGCAACGACGTGAGCGGGAGCCGGAACACGGCGGACGAGCCTCTGCAGCTCGACGATCTCCGCGGCGCCGATCACCTTCTTGAGGTCCGCCTCGTACGCGCTCGTCGTCGTCTCCGCGATCACTCGCTCTTCCTCGTCAGACGGGTAATCGACCCAAAGGTTGAACATAAAACGATCGAGCTGCGCCTCCGGGAGAGGGTAGGTCCCCTCCTGCTCGATCGGGTTCTGCGTGGCGAGGACGAAGAAGGGCGGGGACAGATCGTACGTGCGCCCCCCCGCGGTCACCTGGTGCTCCTGCATCGCCTGGAGGAGCGCGGCTTGCGTCTTCGGCGGCGTGCGGTTGATCTCGTCGGCGAGGACGATGTTCGCGAACACCGGGCCGCGGAGGAACGTGAAGACGCGCTTGTGCGTCCCCCGGTCCTCCTCGAGGATGTCGGTCCCCGTGATGTCGCTCGGCATGAGGTCGGGCGTGAACTGGATCCGGCTGAACTCGAGGTCGAGAACGCGGGCCAGCGTGCTGATGAGAAGCGTCTTCGCGAGCCCGGGCACCCCGACGAGAAGACAGTGGCCGTTCGCGAGGAGCGAGATGAGAAGGCCGTCGATCACCTCCTGCTGCCCGACGATCACCTTCCGGAGCTCGCCGAGAATGCGCTCCCTCGCGTCTTTGAGTTGCTGAACGGCTTTGAGATCCGCTTCCAAGTTTCTCTCCCTGTTCGTTTCCGTTCGGCCGAACGGCACCCGCTTCCCACCCGCGCGGCGAGCCCAGGGTTCCCGAGAATAGCATCGCGCCTTCCGCAAATCAACGGTCCGGCGTTACAATCGCGTCCCCGTCGGAGGACCGCGCATGGTGACGAACCGGAACATCGGCGAGGTGCTTCGAATCGTCGCGCGCGAGGCGCGGCGCTTCGAGCGACCGTCCGTTTCCCGGATCGCGAGGAGGAAGCGCGATCCCTTTCTCGTCCTCATCGGCTGCATCCTGTCGCTCCGCACGAAGGACGAGACGACCGACGCCGCGTCCGCGAGGCTCTTCTCGCTCGCCCGAACGCCCGAATCGCTCGCGCGCCTCCCCCTTCGGACGATCGAGAAGGCGATCTATCCGGTCGGCTTCTACCGGAAGAAGGCGCTCGTCGTGCGCGAGATCTCGAGGACGCTTCTTCGCGAGTGGGGCGGGACGGTCCCCGACACGATGGACGATCTCTTGACGCTCAAAGGAGTCGGCCGAAAGACGGCGAACCTCGTCCTCACTGAGGGGCATGGAAAGTACGGGATCTGCGTCGACGTCCACGTGCACCGGATCGCGAACCGCTGGGGATACGTGCGCACGCGAACTCCGAACGAAACCGAAGCCGCGCTTCGCGCGAAGCTCCCCCGACGGCATTGGAAGTCGATCAACCTTCTGCTCGTCACCTTCGGGCAGAACCTCTGCCATCCGGTCTCCCCCTTCTGCTCGCTCTGCAAGATCGCCCCCTTCTGCGCCCGCTTCGGCGTCGCGCGCTCGCGGTGAAGTTCCGGTGACAGGCTACGCAACTCCGGCGAGAACTTGGGTTCGGTAGCCTGTCACCGAAACTTACATCCGAAGGGGGCGGACGTGGGGACGTTGCGAACTTCGGGCGGACGTGGGGACGTTGCGAACTTCGGGAACTTGTTTCAACTTGCTTACGCCAGAATACAGAGGTGGAAGACGAATCGTGCAGATAGGTTCTCGACTCTACGCCAGAGGAACTGGATTGGGAAGAGAACTAGTGGAGTAACAAGTTCCGAAAGTTCGCAACGTCCCCACAATCACCAGCGTTCCGGTGACAGGCTACGCAACTCCAACGGCAACTTGTGTCCGGTAGCCTGTCACCGAAACTTCACCGAAACTGCATCTGCAAGAGGAACGACGCCTCCCGATCCTCCGGGTTGACCTGGTGCGCGCGGCGAAGCGCCTGTTGAGCGTTGGAAGCGTCGCCGTTCAGCAGGTGGAAGGAAGCCTCGGCCAGCCACCAGCTCCCCTCGACATACCGGGCCATCCGCTCCGGGTCCGGAACACCGGTGAACAGGACGCCCGGATCGGTGCGGGCCTCGATCAAGAGACGCAGGTTGGCGGCGGCGTTCCCCGGATCCAGGCAGCGCGGGGCGAAGAACTCGGTGTACGACCGGTCGTCCGTGTGAATCCAGCCCCTGGGCGCGAGCGTCCGGATCTCCTCCCCGGTGAGCAGGAGCGTGGCCGCCAGGTGATACGGATCGCTGTGAAAGCGCGTGTCACTCGCGAGCTCGGCCGCCCGCTGCTCCCACAAGGAGAAGTCGGCGCGAAGAGGCTCCCGCGCGCCGAGGAGCACCGCGTGCGAGTGCCCGAGCCAAACCGTGCCGTGCGGGAAAACATCCTGGAAGGTGCTCAGGATCCCCAGGAACTCCTTTTGCCCCAGCTTGTGCAGCGGCAGATACTGCGACACCATGCCCCCGGGTTTCAGGCGCCGGCGGCAGAGGTCGAAGTAGTCGCGCGTGTAGAGGTTGGCCGAGCCGAGGATCGGGTGCGTCGGATCGCAGGAGATCAGGTCGTAGGTCCTTCCGCTTCGCTGAAGGTAGTGTCGGCCGTCGCCTGCGATGATCGCGAGCCGCGGATCGGCGGCCACGCCGCCGTTCAGGTCGCGGTAGTGGACCGAGGCCTCGGCGAGGCCCGGCACAAGCTCGGCGCACTCAATCGACTCGACGGCGGGGAGGGAGGCGATGGCCGAGGTCGTCACGCCGATGCCGAAGCCGATCACCAGCACCTCGCGGCAGTCGAGCCCGAGCAGATAGGGCAGGTAGCCGACCATCTTCACGACCTTGACGGCGTCGTAAGACGTGCCGATCACGGCGCTGTTGTTCACGTAGGTGTGCTTGGCGCCCCCGGGGGCCGGGTCCCGCCCCACGGCCAGCGTCCCCTCCACCGACTCGCGATAGAAGAGGATCTCGCGATCGAAGCGGACGAAAGAGGGAGGCAGGATTCGAACGCTCGGCAGAAGAAGCACGAGCGCCAGAAGGACGGCTGCCCCCACCCCGACGGCCGTCCGCATCCAGCCGGGCGCCCTCCCGCCACCGCGGGCGAGCGCGTAGAAGGTCGCCAAG
>JAGUYC010000145.1 GCA_020061515.1 Gemmatimonadota bacterium | reverse complement strand
GAGAGCGCTCGAGGCGGTGCGGATCGCGCGGCGTGCGACCGGGGGCGCCCTCGCCCTCGTGGCAGTCGGGGGGATCTTCAGCGGAGAGGACGCCTACCGGCGGATCCGCGCCGGCGCCTCTCTCGTTCAGATCTACACCGCGCTCGTGTACGAGGGGCCCGGCGTCGCGCGGGCCGTGCTGAGACAACTCGAGGAACTCCTCGCCCGCGACGGTTTCGCGAACACCTCGGAGGCGGTTGGAACGGAGTGAGGTTCCAGCGACCGCGCCGAATGCGGAACCGAGCCTAGATGATGCACGCGTTTTCGTCGCGAGGACGCGGAGCGCGTGCCGAGATGCCGACCGGTACGAGCCGCTCCCGGAAGCGTAGCCCCGGAGCTACGCTCTAGGAAGCGGCGACGGAAGGGAGGCCTCGCAGGCCGCGATCCGCAGCCGCAGTAGGAAACGCGTGCATCATCCAGGCTAGCGGAAGACGAGCACTTCCCCCTCGGCCTCCTGCTCGACGACGAGAAGCTTGACGCCTTCCCACCGGTTCGCGCGGAGCACGCGACGGGCTCCGGCCAGGGCGATCTCCGGGCGGTTGTTCTCCGCGGAAAGATGCGCGAGGAGAACGGCCTCGAGCCCCTCGTGGGCGGAGCCGGCGAGGGTGGCTTGGGACGCTCGGTTCGAGAGGTGTCCGAAGTCGCTCAGGATCCTTTCCTTTAGATACCAAGGATACGAGCCGGCCCGAAGCATCTCCTCCTCATGGTTCGATTCGATCACGAGCGCGCGCGCCCCCGCGATCGCCCGGCGGACCGTCCCGTCCACCCGCCCGAGATCGGTCGCGAACGCCACCGGGCCCGCCTCGCACTCGACTCGGAAGCCGACCGGGTCCTCGGCGTCGTGCTGAACGGAAAACGGATGAACGCGGAACGGCCCAACCGCGAACTCCCGCCCCGCCTCGATCGCGTGGGTCGGGCCCGGCCCCGGGCGGGAGATGCCGTCCAGCGTGCCGTATGTTCCGCAGAGGGGAGCGGGGCATTTCTTCCGGAAGTTCTCGAGCCCCGAGACATGGTCGCGGTGCTCGTGAGTGACCAGGATCCCCTCGATCGACTCGAGCGCCACGCCCATCCGGCCGAGCGCGCGGGAGAGGCGCCGCGCCGAAATCCCGCAGTCGATCAGGAGGTAGCTCCCCTCCGCCCCGACGACGTAGGCGTTCCCCTTGCTTCCGCTCGCGATCGAGCAGAGCTCAAGCATCGCTCCCTCCGCTTCCCGGCTTCACGATCGGGATCCCCGCGCGGCAGAGGGGACATCGATCGGGCGAAAGCGCCCCGATCGGAAGGCGGGCGATCGCGTGGAAGGGGATCGGGAAACGCGCGTCCCCCCCGGAGCGATCGACGAGGGTCCCGACCGCCGAGACCTCGGCCTCCGCCTCTTCCGCGAGACGAACCATTCGAAGGGCGGCGCCGCCCGTCGTGACGACGTCCTCGACCACGGCCACCCGCTCCCCCTTTTCGATTCGAAAGCCGCGCCGGAGCCGGAAATCGCTCCCCTCCCGCTCGGCGAAGAGGAAGCGGGCCCCCAGGGCGCGGGCTGTCTCATGCCCGATGATGATCCCCCCGAGCGCCGGCGAGAGGACGGTGGACGCACCGCTCGGCCTGAGAAGGTTCGCGAGCGCCTCGCCGGCCCGCGCGGCGAGCTCCGGCCGTGCAAGAAGAAGGGCGGATTGAAGATACCGGTCGCTGTGCATCCCGGATCGCAAGATGAAGTGTCCGCGGAGGAGGGCTCCCTCCTGTTCGTAGAGGGCGATCAGCTCATCGCTTCGCATCCCGAATCTCCCTCTCGATCGCCCGGAGAGCCTCCAGAGGATCCGCGGCCCGCGTGATCGGACGCCCGATCACCAGAAGGTCCGCTCCCGCCCGGATCGCCTCGGCAGGGGTCGCGGTGCGCGCCTGGTCGTCCCGCGAGTGCCCGGCCGGCCGGATGCCCGGCACGATGACCAGGAACTCCTTTCCACACAAAGACTTGATGCGCTCGGCCTCGCGCGCGGAAGCGACAACCCCGTCGAGCCCCGCTTCCCGGGCGAGCCCCGCCCTCTTGAGGACGCGCGGCGAGACGCCCCTCCCCCCCTCGCTCGTGAGAACCGTGACGCCGAGAAGGCGCGTTCTCGACTTCCCGCGCGCTTCTGCCGCCGCGCGCATCATTTCCAGACCGCCGGAAGCGTGCACGGTGAGAAGCGAGGGCCCGAGCGCGCATGCCGCCCCGACCGCCCGCGAGACGGTCGCCGGGATATCGTGGTACTTGAGGTCCAGGAAGACATCCGGCCCCCGCTTCCTCAGCCGGCGCACGAACGCGGGCCCGAAGCGGGTGAAGAGCTCGAGGCCCACCTTGTACGCACCGACCCGCTTCCCCAGGCGTTCCGCCAGGGCAAGCGCCTGCCGATCCGACAGGCCGTCGAGAGCCACGACGACGCGTTTTTTCCCCACGGCCAAGAGTTCTTACCACATCGGCCGGGAATTCTCCATCCGATTCCGCGCCCCCGAGAAAAGGAGCGAACATACTTGACTAGTGGAACAACCGATGCTAGAGTGATCCGAGTTCGGCTCGATCGACCGCGAAAAAGTCTTGACTTTTGGCGTGTGAAACCTTAAATCCAAAGGTGCACGCCTCAACTGGTTCCCGCTTCGGTGCCTCGAGAGGAGGCAAAGAGGGCGAGGAACCCAACAAGGAGGGAAGAAGAAGGATGGCCACGAGAAAGGTGACGACGGAGACCTGGGAGAGGCTCTCGCAGTGCTACCAGCTCACGCAGAAGCGCGCGCGGGAAGCTCTGAAGGGGACCGGGCTGACGCAGCCCCAGTTCCTGGTTCTCACGCAGATCTCCGAGGAGGAGGGGATCCCCCTCACCAAGATCGGCGAGAACATGCTGGTGACGGGCGGGAACATCACGGGGATCGTCGACCGGCTCGAGCGGGAAGGGCTCGTGAAGCGGAAACGCGACGGCGAGGACCGCCGCATCATCCGCGCGTTCTTCACGCCGAAGGGAAAGAAGACGTACCAGCAGGCCGTTCCCACCTACGATCGTTTCATGCGTCAGGTTTTCGGAGAGCTCGGTGCCGGCGAGGTCGGCCGTCTCCACAAGACGCTCGAGACGCTTCACAAGGGGCTCGGGAAAACCAAGTAGCTAGGGAATCGTCGGAACGCTACCGGGGACTCGGACGGAACTCGAACCGGAGGTTCGTCGTCCGGGTCCCCTCGATCGTTTCGGGGATGAAGCGGCACTGGTAGGCGGCCGCGAGCGCGGGCCCCTCGAAGAGCGCGTCGCTGCTCCGGAGCACGCGGGCGTTCTCCACCTTCCCGTCCCCCCCCACCTCCACCTCGATCTCCGCGCTCCCCTCGATCCCCTCTCGGCCCGGCGGGACGATCGGATACGCGGGCTCGACCCGTCGATCGATCCGAAGCGGCGCCGGCGGACCCTCGAGAGGACCGATCGGATCGGAGTCGAAGGCGACCTCCCCCTCGAAGCCGGTCGCCCGCTCCTCTCCCGATCCGGTCTCCGGATGCGCCTCTTCGTAGCGGGCGATCCAGATCGCGAGCGAATCGGGCTCGACGGCGATCGTCCCCCGGTCCAGAACCTCGACCGCCTCCGAGCTCTTCGGATACGACCGGACGAGGGAGAGGAGGAGAGAATCCCTTTCAAGGCCCGTGTTTCCGTCCCGCTCGAAAAGATAGGCTTCCGCCGCGAGAGCGCGCGGCGCGAACGAGGAGGTCGGGAAGCGCTCCGCCACGGACCGGTACCGCGCGCGGGCCAAGTCCGATTCTCCGAACGTGAAGAGTTCGTGCTCGGCGAGCAGGAAGAACGCGCGGGCCGTGTCCGCCTCTCCCCCATCGATCTCCCCCCGGAGACCGAGGTACTCGTCCAAGTCCTTCGCACGCGCGGTCGCGGCCGCTCGCCGTTCCTCCGGACCGGGGAGCGCGGCCGCCTTTCGGTAGGCCGCCGCCGCGGAATCCTTGTTGTCGTAGACATCGAGGTAGGTTTCGCCGAGCAGCCACGCGATCGCGCCCGCGCTCTCCGTGGAGGGAGCCTCCACGAGCGCCGACCGGAGAAACTCGATCGCCTCGTCCGTCTTCTCTTCTTCCATGAGAGCCTTCCCGCGCCCGAAGGCGATCCGGAGCGAATCGTCCGGCCTCTCCGCCTCTTCGGCGAGATCGTCGAGAAGACGGTACGCCTCGCCGAAGCGCTTTCCTTCCACGAGGAGATCGACGATCTCGAGCTCGGTCGCGAGGCGGAGGTCGCTCTCCAGAAGCGGATCCTTGAGGTATTCGCCATACGCGCGAAGCGCCCGGTCGCTCTTCTCCGTTCGGCGATACGAATCGCCGAGACGCCTGAGGACTTCCCCCCGCTCCGGCCCCTTCTTCGACTCGGCGAGGTAGAGCTCGAGCCCCTCCGCCGCTCCCTCGTGGTTTCCCCTCTGGTGCTCGACGAGCGCGAGAAGGTAGATCGCCTGGCGGCGGAGATCGTCCTTCTTCCCCTCGCGGAACTTCTGGAGGGCGGGGACCGCCTCGTCGTAGCGCTCGAGCGCCACGAGGGTCTTGGCCTTCCAGAACCGGGCGTCTCGCGCGAGATTGGATGACTCGTAGTAGAGCAGGAGCTCGTCGAACTTCCTGAACGCCCCGAGATAGTCCTCGCGCGCGTAGAAGCACTTCCCCATCAGGAGGATCGCGTCGTCCACCCAGCGGGAGTCCGGATACTCGAGGATGACCTTCGCGCAGCGCTTCATCGCCTGCTCGTAGAGGTCGAGCCCGATCGTGTGCCTCTGATCCGCGGGGGCGGCCTCACGCGCCCTTTCCGCCTGCTCGTACGACTGGCGCGCGTGAAAGAACGTGTTGTAGTAGGCGCAGCCTGCGGCGAGGAGAGAGAGAAGGAGAGCGGGCCCGAGCGAACGGCGGGTCATTTCGCCTCTTCGTCGGGGAAGAGGAACCCGCCCCCGCTCTTCGGGCGCGGCACGATCCTTCGCGGGCCGAGGAAGAGCGCCTTGATCTCGCCGAAGAGCCGCTCGCCGGCGAAGGGGGTGTTCCGCGAGATCGACTCGAAGCGGCTCGGATCGACGACCCACGATCCGTCCGGATCAAAGAGGACGAGTGAGGCGTCCCTCCCCTCGGCGAGGCCGGGAAGATCGAGCCCGAGAATCCTCGCGGGCGCGGAGGTCATGCACTCGACGAGACGAGGGAGCGGGAGATGCCCGGCTCGAACGAGGTAGGTGAGGAGGACCGCGAGAGCGGTCTCGAGGCCGACGACCCCGAACGGAGCGGCGTCGAACTCCACTTCCTTCTCGTGTAAAGGATGCGGCGCATGGTCGGTCGCGATCGCGTCGATCGCGCCGTCCGCCACCGCCTCGCGGAGCGCGTCCCGGTCGGCGGCGGTCCGAAGCGGCGGGTTCATCTTCCGGTTCGTGTCGTAGCCGGCGAGGCAGCGGTCGGTCTGCGCGAGATAGTGGGGCGCGGTCTCCGCCGTCACGGGAAGGCCGCGCTCCTTCGCGCGGCGAACGACCGCAACCCCTTCGGCGGTGGACACGTGAGCGACATGGAGCCGCCCTCCCGCCAGGTCCGCGAGACGCACGTCCCTCTCGATCGCGACGACCTCGCTCTCCGCGGGAATCCCGCGAAGACCGAGACGGAGGCTCATCTCCCCCTCATGCATCACGCCGCCGGCCGAAAGCCGCTTGTCCTCCGCGTGCGTGACGACGGGGATGTCGAACATGCGCGCGTACTCGAGCGCGCGCCGCATGAGAAGCGGGCTCTCCACCCAGCTCCCGTCGTCCGAGATCGCCGCGGCTCCCGCGCGTACGAGGTCGCCGATCTCCGCGAGCCTCTCTCCTCTTCTCCCTGCCGTGATGCACCCGATCGGAAGGACCCGCACCGGCCCCGCCTCTTCCGCCCTCTCCAAGACGAAACGGATCGCCCCCTGCGAGTCGAGAGGCGGATCGGTGTTCGGCATGCACGCGACCGCGCCGAAGCCTCCCGCGGCCGCTGCGCGCGTTCCCGACTCGATCGTCTCCGCGTCCTCGCGTCCCGGCTCGCGGAGGTGGACGTGCATGTCGACGAAGGCCGGAGCGAGCACGCACCCCTTCGCGTCGATCGTCTCCGGCTCGCCGTCCGCTCGAATCTCGCCGCCGATTCGGGCGATCTTCCCCCCGTCGATCAGAAGATCCCCCGTCCGGTCGATGCCGCGCGCCGGATCGAGAAGCCGCGCTCCCTTAACCAACCACGCCATGCTCCACCTCGCCGCCTGAGAGAAGGTAGATCACCGCCATGCGGACGGCCACGCCGTTCGTGACCTGATCGAGAATCACCGAACGCGGCCCGTCCGCCACCTCCGGCTCGATCTCGACCCCCCGATTGATCGGACCCGGATGCATGATGAGGCATCCCGGCTTCAATCGATCCGCCCGCTTCCGGTTGATGCCGAAGAGAACCGCGTACTCGCGGAGCGTCGGGAGGAAGCAGCCGTCCTGCCTCTCCTTCTGGATGCGGAGGACCATCACGACGTCCGCTCCCTCGATCGCGCGATCGACATCGGTCTCGATCTCCACGCCGAGCGCCTCGATCCCCTTCGGCAGGAACGTGCGCGGACCGCAGAGGGTCACCCGCGCGCCGACGGTGCGGAGCCCGAAGACGTTCGATCGGGCGACGCGGCTGTGCAGCACATCCCCGACGATCACGATGCGGAGCCCCTCGAACGAGCCGAACCGCTCCCGCACCGTGAAGAGATCGAGAAGACCTTGCGTCGGGTGCTCGTGCGCGCCGTCTCCCGCGTTGATCACCGCCGCGTCGAGGCGCGACGCGAGGAAGTGAGGCGCGCCGGAGGCGGGGTGGCGGATGATCAAGAAGTCGATCTTCATCGCCTGAAGATTGCGCACGGTGTCGAGGAGGGTCTCCCCCTTCTCGGCGCTCGACATCGCCTTCGCGATGGAGACCGAATCGGCCGAGAGCCGCTTCTCGGCGAGCTCGAAGGAGACGCGCGTCCGCGTGCTCGCCTCGAAGAACAGGTTGACGGCCGTTTTGCCGCGAAGGGTCGGCACTTTGGGGATCTTGCGCTGCAAGACCTCCTTGAACGTCCCCGCCGTGTTCAAGATGAGCTCGATCTCCTCGCGCGCCACCCCTTCCAGCCCGAGCAGGTCTTTTCGAGCGAGCTTCACTTCGCGATCTCCCGCATGTAGACGCTGTCCTCTCCGTCTTCCTCCGTCACCATCACCTCCACCACTTCGTTCTCCGCCGTCTGGAGCCGCTCTCCGACGAAGTCGGCCGCGATCGGAAGCTCGCGATGGCCGCGGTCGATGAGCACCGCGAGCCAGATCCGCTTCGGCCGGCCGAAGTCGATGATCTCGTCGAGCGCCGCCCGCACGGTGCGCCCTGTATAGAGCACGTCGTCGACGAGCACCACGACTTTTTCCTCGATGTCGAAAGGAATGTCCGTCCCGCGGATCACCGGCTGCGGCCCGACGTCCTGCAGGTCGTCCCGGTACAGGGTGATGTCGAGGATGCCGAGGGGGACGCGGTGCCCCTCGATCGCCTCGATCTCGCGGACGATCCGCGCCGCGAGGTGCGCCCCCCGGGTGCGGATCCCGACGACGACGAGATCGCGAATCCCCCGGTTCCTCTCCAGGATCTCGTGGGAGAGGCGGGTCACGACCCAGTGCATCTCCCGCTGCTCGAGCACGGTGCGGCGTGCGGTCACTCGTTCTCCTCCCCGTCCCGGCGGACGGCCTCCCACACTTCGAGGAACGGCAGGTTGCGCGCGCGCGCGACGGCGGCGCAGTCTTCGAACTCCGGCACAAGGCGAACCCTTCCTCCCGGAAGCTCGGATCGTTTGTAGCGGATCGCGCCGAAGCGCGTCGTCCGGCGCACGACCTCTCGGGGAAGCGTCGCGCGAGAGACCTCGAGGATCCGCACGCCGAGCGTCCCCGTCTCCTCCATGAGAAGGCGCGCCATCTTCTCCCGGTCGGACGGAGAGGCGAGAAGCGAGATCCGGTGGCCCGGCCGGTTCTTCTTCATGAGCGCGGGGAGCACGACGAGGTCGAGCGCTCCCTCGGCGAGCGCGCGTCCGTAGAGGTGGCCGATGAGCTCCGCGGGGACGTCGTCCACATCGCTTTCGATCTGAAGGACCGTTTCGCCCGCGAGGTTCTCGGCCTCCTCGCCGATGAAGAGACGGAGGAGGTTCGGCATCTCGGGACGGTCGGCGGTCCCCGCTCCGTATCCGATCCGCTCGATGCGAAGAAGAGGCGGAGGCCCGAACGATTCGGTGAGCCCCGCGAGGAGCGCCGCTCCGGTCGGCGTGAGGAGCTCCCCTTCCACGGCCGTGAAGCGGAGCGGCCGTCCCTTCAGAATCTCGGCGACGGCGGGCGCCGGGAGAGGAAGGAGCCCGTGTGCCGCGCGCACGAATCCGGTCCCGGTCGCGGGAACCGACGCGCGCACCTTCTCGACCCCGAGCAGATGAAGCCCGAGGACGGCTCCGGCCACGTCGACGATCGCATCGACCGCCCCGACCTCGTGGAAGTGGACCTTCTCGAGCGGGATTCGATGGACCGCCGCCTCCGCCTCGCCGAGGAGCCGGAAGACCGCGATCGCACGATCCTTGACGTTCGAAGGGAGAGAGGACGCGCCGATCGCCTTCGCGATCTCCGGGAAACCTCGGTGTCGCGCTTTCTCCTCGACGACCACGCGCACGCCGGTCGCGCCGATTCCCCCCCGTGTTCTCTTCTCCGTTTCGATCCGAAAGCGCTCGATCGCGAGCGAGGCGAGACCTCCCTCGAGCTCCGCGGCGTCCACTCCCGCGTCGAAAAGGGCGCCGAGGATCATGTCGCCGCTCGCGCCGGAGGGACAGTCGAAGTAGGCGACCTTCATGCCCGCCTCGGGATCCGTTGGAGGATGCGGTGCGCCGCGCACGCGGCTCCGAAACCGTTGTCGATGTTTACTACAGTGGTGCCCGAAGCGCAACTGTTCAGCATGCCGAAGAGGGGGGTGAGCCCGCCGAGGGCGGTCCCGTACCCGACGCTCGTCGGAACGCCGATCACCGGGACGCGCGCGATCCCGGCGACGACTGAGAGGAGCGCCCCTTCCATGCCGGCCACCACGATGATCACCGGCGCCTCCTCGATCCGCTTCTCCTCCGACCAGAGGCGGTGGATCCCGGCGACGCCGACGTCGTAGACGCGGACCGGAGCGTGCCCGAGGACTGCGAGGGTCTCGGCCGCCTCCTCGGCGACCGGAATGTCGGAGGTGCCCGCCGTGAGGAGAAGGACCGAATGCCCCTCGGGCGGGGGATTCACGATCTTGACGGCCGTTCTCCCTCTCGGATTGTAGCGAACGCCTTCGACCGCGCGGGCGAGGACCTCGAAGCTCTCGGCGGAGAGGCGCGTCGCGAGAAGATTGCTTCCTGCATCAAGGATCGAACGGGCGATCGAGGCGGTCTCGTCCGCGCTCTTCCCCTCGCAGAAGATCGCCTCCGGCCATCCCTGGCGGAGGCCGCGGTGGTGGTCGACGCGCGCGAAGCCGAGATCCTCGAACGGAAGAAGACGGAGCCTCTCTAGGCCTGAGTCGATGGAGAGGCGGCCGCCGCGGATCTCCTCGAGGATCTCCCGAATGCGGTCACGATCCATGCGCGGCTCCCGGCGAGAGGCGGCTGAAGAACGTCTCGAGGCCCGCCTCCAGCTCCTCGCGCGATTCGACGGCGTTCGCCCAGGAGCGGAAGGCCGCGCTCCCCGGCAGAGCGCGGACATACGACGAGAGGTGCCGCCGGAACTCGCGGATCCCCGTGAAGAGACCGCGGTCCTCGATGTGAAGGGCGAGATGCTCGCGGATCATGCGGAGCCTCTCCTCCGGGCTCGGCGCGGGGGCATCGACGCCGTGAAGCAATCGGTGCCGAACCTCGCGGAAGATCCACGGGTTGCCGATCGAGGCGCGGCCGATCATCACCGCGGCGCAGCCGGTTTCCGCTATCCGCCGCTCGGCCGTCTCCGCGTCCGCGATGTCGCCGTTTCCGACGACCGGGATCGAGACGGCGCGCACCGCGTCGGCGACCCAGTTCCAGTTCGCCTCGCCGCCGTACGCTTGCGCTCTCGTTCGTGCGTGAACCGTGAGGAGAGCGCCTCCCTCCGCTTCCACGACGCGGGCGATCTCCGCCGCCCGAACCGTCCGTTCGTCCCAGCCCGCGCGGATTTTCGCGGTGACGGGGACGGAGACCGCGCGCACGGCCGCGCGGACGATCCGTCCGATCCGAGGCGGATCCTTGAGAAGCGCCGCGCCCTTGTCGTTCTTCACGAACTTCGGAACCGGACACCCGAAGTTGAGATCGATGAGATCCGGCTGAACGAGGTCCTCCACGATGCGCGCGGCCACCGCGATCCGCTCCGGATCGCACCCGAAGACCTGAACCCCGATCGGCCTTTCCTCCGGAGCGAAGCGCGCGAGCGCGATCGTCCGCCGGTTCATCTGATAGAGGCCGTCCGCGGAGATCGTCTCGGAGAAGACGAGCGAGGCGCCGAGCCTCCGGCAGATCCGCCGAAACGGTCCGGTCGTGATCCCGCAAAGGGGGGCAAGCAGCGCCCCCCGTTCCATCGTCAACCGGCCGATCCGCATGCCGAGGATCCCGCGCTCCGCCGTGCGCTATTCCCTGTCCAGCTCTCCGTGCACCGTCATCTCGAGGCTGTCCGCCGCCGCCCGCTCGCCCGCGAGCGCCGACTCGCGCTCTCTCTCCAGCCTCCACTCGTTCGAGAGGGCGAAGAGCGCCTCCAGCGTTCCCGCCTTTTGGAAGAGATCGAATGCCTCCTGGAGCTGAGTGTCGGTCGTGTTCAAGACCTCGTAGGCCGCCTCGTCCCCGAACGCCTTGCGGAAGAGCTCCCGCTTGATTCCGTTCCGCACGTAGAGCTCCGAGGTCTCCCATTCCTCCGGCGTGTACTCGATCTCCCTCTCCCCGAGGAACCCACGGAACTGATCGAGGGCTTCTTCGTCCGGGTTCCATTCCGCGTCGATCAAATGATAGGGGAAATATTCGACCGCGAAGGTAAAGAAGAGACCGCGCCGCTCGATGCGGGCCTCGAGAGCCTCCATCTTCCTCTGCTCGATCTCGATGTCGGGGGAGATGCCGCCGCCGCCGTAGACCGGACGCCCGGCGTTCGTGTGGAAGATCTCACGCTCGCCGGCCACGGCCGAGTCGGCCATTTCTCCTCGGCTCCGCTCGCGTCCCCGGTTGAACTCGTCGCGCTGAATGCACCGACCGCTCGGCGTGTAGTACTTCGCGGTGGTCAGCTTGAGACCGGTCTCGTCGTCGAGCGGGATGACCGACTGGACCGATCCCTTGCCGAACGTGGTCTTCCCGACCACGAGGCCCCGATCCCAGTCCTGAATCGCGCCCGAAACGATCTCGGAAGCGCTCGCCGAGTGCTCGTCGACGAGAACGACGAGCGGCACGCTTCCGTGTTCGGCGTCGCGGCCGTCCACGAAGCGGTTCTCCGAGCTCTTTCGCCGCCCCTGCGTGTAGGTGATCATCTGTCCGCGATCGAGAAAGAGATCGGTCACCTCGACCGCCTGCTCGAGCAATCCCCCCGGGTTCGCGCGAAGATCGACGATCACCCCTCGGATCCCCACTCTCTCGAGGCTGTCGAGCGCGGCGTCAAGCTCCGCGCTCGTCGTCTTCGAGAACTGCGAGACGCGCACGTACCCGATCTCGTCCTCGCTCACGTACTTAAACGGGACCGACTTCAGCTTGATGATCTCCCGCGTGATCGTGTATTCGAGAAGCTCCGGTTCTCCCTCGCGGTGGATCTTGATCGTGACCTCGGTCCCCTCGGGGCCCCGCAGGCGGTTCACCGCGTCGTCCGCCGTGAAGCCCTCGGTCGACTCGCTGTCGATGAAGAGAATCTGGTCTCCTCCTTGGATCCCCATGCGCGAGGCCGGCGTCCCCTCGATCGGCGCGATCACCGTCAGGATCTGGTCCCGAATCGAGATCACGATGCCGAGCCCGCCGAAGCTCCCCTGCGTCCCCACCATCAGATCGCGATACTGCTTCCGGTCGAGATACTGGGAGTGTGAATCGAGGCTCTTCACCATCCCCTGGATCGCCGCGTCCATGAGACCCTCGATCTCGGTCTCCTCCACGTACTCGGAATGAATGCGGTTGAGAACCTCGCTGAAGCGCCGAAGCTGGCGGTACGCGTTGTCGTCTTTCGTCTCGGAACGGCCGGCGACCGCGGCGAAACCGATGAGAAGAGCGACGGCGCCGACGAGAAGCAAACGGCGGCGGATGTTCGACATGACCTTGTCCTTCCCTTGGATGCGACCCGACGGCGATCGTGCCCGGGTCACCGGGGCGCCCCGCGCCTTCTGCCGGCCCGGCAGAATCGGCCGCCGAAGAGACTCTCGACCTCCGTCTCTACAACAACATTTACCACAAATGGTTCCTCAAGGCCACTGCGGGGACACGTACCGATTTCAGAGAAATCGGTACAGGTCCCCTAGAGGACCCTGCGGGCGTGCCGCATCCGCTGAAAGGCCGTGAAGTGCGAGCCGGCGGCGAGGAGGACGAGCGCGACCGGGAGCGCACGGCCGCCGATCAGAAGGCCGAGGAAAAGAAGCACGATCCGCTCGGGACGTTCGAGGAGCCCGACCTCGCACGTCCCGCCGAGCCCCTCGATCCGCGCGCGCGTGTAGCTCACCATCAGCGATCCGGTGATGACGAGAAACGGGAGAAAGAAGAGGGATTCGGCGCGCATCCAGTAGGAGAGCCCGAGATACGGGACGATCTCCGCGTAGCGGTCGACCGTCGAATCGAAGAACGAGCCGAACCGCGATCCCTTTCCGGTGGCGCGCGCCACCGCCCCGTCGAGCATGTCGAAGAGGCCGCCCGCCAGGAAGACGACCGCCCCCCAGCGGAGAGAGCCGATCCCGAGAAGAAACCCCGCGGCGACCGCGAGGAGAAACCCCGCGATCGTGAGCGCGTTCGGGTGCACGCGCGCGCGGACGAAAAGGCCCGCCAACGGATCCGCGAGGGATCGAAGGCGCTGCTTTCCTTCCTTGCTCACCAGCGCGCACATCGTTGTTTCCCCCCGCTTCTCAAGGAGCGAGACGCCCGCCACCCTATCGAATCCGGTAATTTATTGTCAAGCAAAAGGTTACCTTTTGGTCTCGGCGAGTCCTTTCCCTCTCTCTGATTCGGGCGCTGAGGACCCGGTCGGATGATCCGGCGGCTCGGGGAGAGCGCTAGCGCTCTTCTCCGCGCACGATTCGATACACCTCTTGCTCCTTCCAACGAGCGATGCGGGCGGCGGCGCGGACCGCGTCGCGGAGCGTGCGGCCGGCGGCGAGCTCCTCGCGCACGATCTCGAGAACCTTCTCATCCTCGAGCGG
>JAGUYC010000035.1 GCA_020061515.1 Gemmatimonadota bacterium | reverse complement strand
CCCGCCTCCGCGCTCGCGGCTCAGCCGCCGCCCCGTTACACGGAGTGGCCGATGACCTGGTTCAACTCGATCACCCTTTCAGTTGCGCTCCTGGGTGCGACCCTGGGCGTCCTCAACATGTGGAGGGCGATCGATCACGATCGGGTCAAGGTTCTGGTGCGACCGGAATGGGTACTGTCGGTGGACCCGGTGACCGGAGCCGGCGTACAGCAGATCGCGGTTGCCATCGTGAACGTCAGTGTCTTCGCAGTCACGATTACGGAGGTGGCGTTTTGCGTGCGCCATCCTCGAGGCCAGAGGTTGGTCTTCCATCACTCTCTACTGAGCGGAGGGCAGCTGCCGCATCGACTTGAGCCCCGCACGAGTGTGACCGTCGCGGCCTATCCGGGTCTAGAAGATACGCCGGAGTTCCGAACCGTGACCCATGCCGTGGTCACGACAGCGTGTCGACGGACATTCAGAGCTAGGGCTAGGTACGCTTTGTCGGGGCATGCCGGTCGGCTCACTGCCTCTGGGCATCAGGACTCATAGGAGGAAGCAATGGAGATGGGATTGAAGCGAGGGGACATTGTCCTGGTGGATCTCACTGGCGCCATCGGAGTGGAGAAGCAAAACGATGAGACTAATCAGGCCCGACCGTGCCTGATCGTTCAGAATGACAAGGGCAATGCCGTGTCGCCCTTGACCATCGTCGCGCCCATAACGGATATCGCGCAATTCAAGAACTTGCCAGTCCAAGTTCACGTGACGACGAGCGAGCTCGGGAGTGGAAGCAAGGACTCGGTCGTCGAGTGTGGCCACCTTCGTAGCATCGACCGGAGTGCCCGAATCCAGACGCAGCTCGGCACAATTGCGCCAGAGGCCATGAAGCGCGTGGACCTGGCTCTGAGGGTAAGTCTTGGTCTTTGACCCGCGTAACTATTGGTTGCAGCCGGCGCCGGCGCTTCGCGCCGGTTCCCTCGCTGCGCTCGGCGCGGCTGAACCATCTGTTAGGCGGGCCCATCGATGCTCCGCCCGCGCGCAATCGAAAGGGGGGATCATGTCTCTAATCATCACGATGTACGTACGAGAAGGCATTGTCATGGCAAGTGATAGTCGCCTCACTCTCTCCTCGGAGCGCCCCGATGGACAGAATCGTGTCGTCCAGGCCGCTGTCGGGCTTTCAGACTCGAACTACAAAACCTTTCTCGCGCCAGGCAACATAGGAGTCTCCACGTATGGGGCGGCTGACATACAGGGCGTCCCCATCGGCGGCTTTATCGAGTCATTCATGGCACAACGTCTTGCTTCCAATCCGTTGCCCCCAGAAGAAGCCGCTCGGCACATCCTTGCGTTCTTCCGCGAAATGCCCACTCCCCCAGCTTCGCAGTTCCACGTCGCTGGCTATGCCCAGGAAGGCCATGACTTCGATCAGCAGGTGTGGCATGTAAACGTCGGCGACAATACATGCAGCCGACTGAATCCACCCGGCACGCAGGGAGCCTCTTGGGGTGGCGAGGCGGACATTCTCGCCCGGCTTCTCCAGCCGGTGACGGTCACAGACGCGCAAGGCAAGCCACAGCAGCCACTCCCGCATCATCAGATGCCATGGCAGTTCTTCACTCTACAGGACGCGATCGACTTCTGCGTCTTCGCCATTCGCTCCACGATTGATGCTTTGCGCTTTCAGCCCAGGCCCAAGACGGTGGGCGGCCCCATCGATGTTCTAGTCATCAAGCCTGACACCGCATCGTGGGTCCAGCGCAAGGAGCTGCACATCTGAGTAACTGGCTCCGTTGGCCCGCCTAACACTTATAAGGCCCCCGGGGTGCAAGTGAAAAGATTTCCCTGAGCCGCCGTCTTTGAGAGAGGCGACAAGGATGTCCGGTCCATCTCGACGGTCTGTCTTCGCTTCGAAGTGGGTGCGGAGATCGGGCTCCGCACCAAACACTTATCGAGGATCGTCACCGAGAGCTCGTCGCACCAAGGGCCCGGCGAGATCGGCTGAGCGAGTCCGAATCGGCTCGCGTCCAAGCCTGGATGATGCACGCGTTTTCGTCGCGAGGACGCGGAGCGCGAGCCGAGTGGCCGACCGGTACGAGCCGCTCCCGGAAGCGTAGCCCCGGAGCTACACTGAGGAAGCGGCGACGGAAGGGAGGCCTCGCAGGCCGCAATCCGCGGCCGCAGTAGAAAACGTGTGCATCCTCCAGGTTGAGAGCTCGTTCGCACCCTCGTGCCGTCCCATTCAAGAGTCGTGTTCGACGAGCCGTGCTCGTCCATCCAGTTCTTCGCAGGTTCGGGAAAGGGGCAGAGCCGTAGAGACTGCCGTCCTGAAAGCGGAGCGAAGGAGAGCGTCCAATCAAACCGCGGGGGCTGCCCGGTTGAAGTCCCACGACCGCGGACGGACTCGAGGTCCATGTCGATGGCGGTCGATGCGGGCTGGGCCGTTCATGGCTCCCGTTAGGCATGGGGCTCACTCTCCTCCCCCCGTTCCTGCTTGTTCCTCCTCAATCGGCCAGGAAGCGATCCATCTGGAAGACTCTCTTTCGTTTGAGCATGAAGTAGACGGTGCGTCCGAGCTTGTGGGCGAGGATGCCGAGGGACTTTCCCTTTCCGTGCTTGCGCTCGAGACGCTGGCGCCGCTTCTTCAGATCTTCACTTTCTCTCAGCATGAGAAGGACCGCTTCGCCGAAGGCCCAACGGAGATGAGCGTTGCCGATCTTG
>JAGUYC010000111.1 GCA_020061515.1 Gemmatimonadota bacterium | reverse complement strand
GACGCGGGCGCATCGCCCGCGCCGCGGTCCGCAAGATGTCGACCGGCGTGTCCGGGCCGAGGTTGACGGCCTGATAGCCTTCGGAGCCGAGCACCGCCGCGGTCGCCATCGAGGGGAGAAGGTACGGATCGCCCGACGGAGCTCCGCCGACCGCGCGCGGTGCGCTCTTCCCGATCGGAAGGAGAAGGCGGATCTGGTCGAGAGCCTGGATGCAGATGTCGGTCGCCCGATGCTCGATGAGAATCCCCTCGATGCCGTGCCTCCAGAGCTCCCCGAGGCGCGCCATCGCGGATCGCATCGGACCGTCGACGATCGACGCGAGGCTCCTCCCGGAGAGATACGCCGAGAGGATGAGCCCTCTCGCCTCGGCGGCCTGCCCGCCCTCGAGGAATCGGAAGAGATCGGTGCTCTCGCCCTCCCAATCCTTCGAACGTGAAGGAATCGCCAGAAGGTCGTGGAGGCCGATCAGCTCCGGTCTCACGAGCGCGACTCGCGTCTCGCGGACGAACCGGATGGCCGATGGAATCGGGATTCGCCGGTGTCCTCCGGCGGTCTTGATCGCCTCGATCCTGCCTTCGTCCACCCACCGCTTGATCGAGGACTCGCTCACCCCGACCGCGTCCGCCAGCTCCTTCGGCGAAAGTGTTCTATCCATCGCACCACCTGAACGATTTGGATTCTTCGAAGGACCCCCTTCGGGTCCTCTCGCTACCGGCCAGCACCATCAATATGCATTATCGAAAAGCGAGTTGCAAGCACGGGCTTCTTCGGGTGCCCCTCTTGACAGGAATCATGCGCGTGACTAGATTGAACGTTGTGAACGTTATTGAGATCACAAAACGGATGGGGGCTGGTGAGATGCAACACCTGATCTTTCAATCGCTTAGGGGACGGAGAGAGCCCGGGGAGTGCCGGCTGTGGCTCCGGGGGCATCCGGAGGGGCAAGAGGCTCTCCTCGGCGCCCGCCTGATCTTCCGGATCCCCCCGACCGGTGCCGCGCGCGTCCGATGGCCGTAAGTCGGCTAGGAAGCGCGCGCCCGAAAGCGTTTCCGCCCGCCCTTCCGGGTGAGCGTTCACGATAGACGTTCTCTTTCGCGCCGGATCGCCGAGCGAAGAGTTCCTCACACCGAAAGAGGCCGGCGACCCTGGAGTCGCAGGCCGTGAAGAGAAGGAGAGAAGCAATGAAGAAGCTGGACGTTCTCGCCGCGGTTCTCCTCGTCGTCGGCGGGCTCAATTGGGGGCTGTGGGGCGCGTTCGAGTTCGATCTCGTCGCGGCGATCGGCGGAGGCAACACGGGCGGTCTCGCCAAGCTCGTCTACGTGATCGTCGGCTTGGCCGCGCTCTATCAGGCGGTCTCTTTGAAGGCGATTCAGCGCCGCTGGGGTTTGGCCGTCGCGAAGTAGACGGAGCGTTCCTCACGTGAAATAATCGTCGTCGGTTCGGGCGGCAACCAGGTCCACTCGCCAATCGAAGCCCGGGCCGGCGACTTTCTTTTTCGTTCTCCTTGTATGAAGCGACGGCGCGTGCGTTCTCCGCCGGCGCGGGAGGAACCGGGGATGAGCTCCGCGAGCCCGAAGACGGTCTTTCTCACAGGAGCGACGGGTTACATCGGAGGACGGCTCGTTCCTCGCCTCCTCGAGGCGGGGTACGAGGTCCGCTGCCTCGCGAGGAGTCGCCGAAAACTCGAAAGCCGCGCCTGGGCCGGCCGCCCGGACGTCTCGATCGTCGAAGGGGATGCGGCGAACGAGGATCTCCTCGCCGAGGCGATGCGGGGTTGCGGGGCCGCTTATTACCTCGTTCACTCGATGGTTGTCGCGGGGAGCGAGTACGCGTCCAGGGATCGCGCGCTCGCGGAAACCTTTGCCCGCGCCGCCGCCCGCGCGCGCGTCGCGCGCATCCTCTATCTCGGCGGGCTCGGGGAGACGGGCCGGGGTCTCAGCGAGCACCTCGCTTCGAGACGCGAGGTCGAGATGGCGCTCGCCTCCACGGGCGTTCCGACAACCGTCCTCCGCGCGGCGATGATCATCGGTTCTGGATCGGCGTCCTTCGAGATCCTCCGCTATCTCGTCGAGCGCCTCCCCGTGATGATCACCCCGCGTTGGGTCCGCACGGAAGCGCAGCCGATCGCGATCCGGAACGTACTCCACTACCTCGTCGCCGCGCTCGAGATGCCGGAGACCGCGGGACGGACGCTCGACATCGGCGGGCCGGACATCCTCTCGTACCAGGAGATCATGCGGATCCTGGAAGAGGAGAGAGGGCTTCGCCGGCGCGTTGTCCTTCCGGTTCCGGTTCTCACCCCGCGCCTCAGCTCGCTCTGGATCCATCTCGTCACGCCGGTGAGCCACCGGATCGCGCGGCCCCTCGCGGATGGGCTCCGCAACCGTGTCGTCTGCCGAAACGACGAGGCGCATCGCTTGATGCCTCAAAGGCTCCTTTCGGTGCGCGAGGCGATCGCGGCGGCTCTCGGGCGAACGTCCGCGCGCGCGGTCGAGACCTCCTGGACCGACGCGGGGCCTCTCCCCGGCGATCCGGACTGGTCGGGAGGAACCGTCTTCGACGATCGCCGCGTGATCGTTCTCCGCGCGACGCCGGAGGAGACCTTTCGCGCGGTCTGTCGGATCGGAGGAGGGAACGGTTGGTACGCGGCGGACGCGCTCTGGCGAATCCGCGGGTTTCTCGACCGGCTCGCCGGGGGCCCGGGGCTTCGCCGCGGAAGGCGCGACCCGGAGAACGTCGGCTACGGCGACGCGCTCGACTTCTGGCGCGTGACCGGGATCGAGAGGAACCGCCTCCTCGAGCTTCGCGCCGAGATGAAGCTTCCGGGAGAGGCTCTTCTCTCCTTCGCGATCGAACCGGACGAAACGAACCCGGCGCGCACGCGCCTCACGCAGACCGCCCGCTTTCTTCCGCGCGGTCTCGCCGGGCTTCTCTACTGGTACGCGGTCCTTCCGCTCCATCGAATCGTGTTCGCCGGAATGCTCGAGGGGATCCGCCGGGCGGCGGAGTCGATCGCGCGCGCGGAGAGGACCGAGAACCCCGCGACGGACGATCCGAAGCCGCGCGGAACTGCGCGCGTATGATCCCGGCTATCGGAACAGGCTCTTGATCGTCCCCCAAGAAGCCGGCTCGATCGCGATCCCCTGAGACTCGAACGACGCGTCCATGAGGAATTGGACGGGACCCATGCCGTCGCCGAGGTAGTAGGTCGGGCAGATCGTGCCTTCGTAGCCTTCGCCGAAAATGAACGAATGCTTCTCGATCGGCCCCGGCCATCCCTCGCAACGGATCGGAGCGGCGGCGTTCTTCCAGTTGTTGTCGGTCACCCAATACGGCAGGGCTCCTCTGTCCATCGTGGCGGTGATCGCCACGTAATCGGACGCCGTCCATCCGAGCCCCGGGTAGTAGTTCCACCGCTCCACCGGATCCTGGCGGAGAAGCGCGCCCACCGCGGGTCCGATCTTGCAGTTGTTCTCATCCGCGTTCCAGAGATGGTAGGACAAGGTGTATCCCCAGCCGGGCACGGTGTAGCGCCAATACCACCAGAAGCCGAGGTTCAGGCACTCCGACCCCGGTTCCATATTGCAGTCTTCCGGAAGATCAAAGACGACACCGATCTGGTCGGCTTCGCGTGCGTCCCGACCGGTGAACGGGGACCAAACCCAGATCCACCCGGAGCAGATGTTGTAGTAGACGACCGAGCAGGTTCCCCTCGCCCCCTCGAACTGTCCGTGAGGGACGATCGCCTCCCGCACGGCCTGCTTCTGGAAGGGGATGTCGGCCGCCGCAAGCCCGGCCAGAAGAAGAGCCAGAGCGATCGCCGAGGAGTAGGTTCGCATGGGAGGCCTCCCTTCGGATGAGGATCGGATGGTTGACAGGGCTAACGTCAGGATAGCACGCATGTTGCAGGCCGTCCACCTCCTCCGGGTGAGAGGCCGCGGGGGGCGACCGACCGCCGCGACGGTCTCCTCGGGCGTCGCGAGGGAACTCTCGCCGAGGAAGCCCCATCCCCCCGTCCGCAAAGGGGCTTGACAAAAAGATGGAAAGGCCGATATTCTGGCTGGTGTGTTGGGGTTTCTCCTGCCGAGTCGACTCGCCGCGTAAGCCCCCGATGAATCGAAGGTCGGTTATGGAGTTTGGCTCCCAAGCACGAACGCAGGAAAGCACGAGGCTTCTCGCTGCGGGATGGGTTGTTCCCGCGCCGGCCGAGCATGCGGAAGGTCCGCGCTCGACGGAGCGGGCGTGAGTTTGTTCCGGGGCTAAACGGAGTTGGAGATCGTATGAAGATCTACGTCGGCAACCTTCCCTTCAACGCGACCGAGGACGAGATTCGCGAGCTTTTCGCGGAGCACGGCAACGTCCGCTCGGTCAGCCTGATCACGGACCGGGAGACCGGCAGGCCGCGCGGGTTCGGCTTCGTCGAGATGGACGATGCGGAAGGAAACGCCGCGATCCGCGCGCTGAACGGCCACGACATGGGCGGGCGGAACCTCAAGGTGAGCGAAGCCCAGCCGCGCAAGGAGAACCAGGGGGGAGGCGGCGGCCGCCGCGGTCGCTGGTAACCTTCACCGAACACGACCGAAGAGGGGCCGGTTCGCCGGCCCCTTTTTTTGGGTTGTCTCCCGTGCCGGGCTACGAAACCTCTTGTGCGCGGGTCTTTGAGTCTCGAACCCGCGGGGGCTATTCGACTCTCCGCATTCCGCGGCACCGGCGGGCCCGGCGGTTCCACGTTTCCTTCGATGCGAGGATTTCCGGCCAGAAGGGGAAGGTGCGGCACTGCGCGGGACGGGCGCCGTAGATCGCGCACCCGTTCTCGGAGAAGAAGGGGCACATTCGAGCTCGGGTCACCCGGATTTCTGTTCCCGCTTCATCCCCGCCGTAACGCGTCCGAAACGCGCGGACCGAGATGCCGAGAAGACGGGCCGCTCTCCTTTGGTCGGACCGCGTGAAGAGGACATACCCGGGCTCGCGGCAGCAACGGCCGCACCGGATGCATGAAAAATCAACTTTTCGTCTATCGATCATCCGAATCGAACGCGTTCGAGATCGGGATTCCGCCGCGGCCGGCGGCCGACCTTGGCCATCGGGACCCACTTTCCCCCGATCTTCGCGCGGAGAACATCGGCGGTGAAATCATTTCTTCCTTGAAGAAAGGCCGACCCGATCCCGTAGATGTCGACCGGAACGCGGAGGCTCTCGAAGCGGCGAATCTTCTCCTCGCCAAAGCCTCCCGTGGCGGCGATCCGGATGGAGCGGAAGTACCGAAACGCGCGATCCCGCTCCTCCCCCCGATACCCGAGGCGGTCCGGCGCCTCGTCCAGCGAGCGGCGGAGAACCCGAATCAGCTCGGGCGAGACTCCCGGTTCCCCTCGTTTGCCGAGCGAGACATCGACGAGGTTCTCCGCCGTGTCGGCGCGCACCGCGAAAAGACGGTAGCGCTCCGCTCCTTCTCTGTCCCCCGCCCGAATGCGTCTTTGGTGTTCCTCGAAGAGGGCGGACGCGGCGCGGATCGAATCGCCGACCGAGTCGTTGTTCACGTCGACGAGCGCGATCCTCTTCACCGCGATCGGAAGCGTGCGCGCGAATTGGACCATCGCCTCCGCCGTGTCGCGAAGGAAGCAGAGAAGATACGCGTGAGGGACCGTCCCGCTCGCCTGCCCGCCCCAGAGCTCGGCCTGCGCCTGCGTGGAGACATACGGCTGCACCTGCCGCCCGGAGTCCCGGTTGTGCTGTTCGACCGCGAGTCGATAGGCGTATCCGTCCAGCCTCTGCGCCTCGGGGAGATCGAAGCGCGCGGGGAAGAAGAAGATCGGCTTCCCGCGCGCCGCCCGGAGCGCCCGGTAGACGTTCGTCGCGATCTTCGTCTCCCTCGAGAGGATGCCGAGGAGCACCGTCTCGAGATACCCGAACCGCCGGTACTCCCCGCGTACGACAAGGACCGGCGCCCAGGGTTTCGCGCGCGTCCCCTCGGGAACCGCCTCCGCCTCGAGGATCTTCAGGACCGAAACGCGGCGCGGGCGGTTCACGCCTCCGGCGCACTCCTTGAGAACCTGAAGGGAATGGTTGATGCCGCAAACGACCGACCAAGGCTTTCTTCGAGCGAAGAAATGCATCTCGGTCTCGATCGTTCCGACCGCGAGCGTTCCCGCGGCGCTCCTCGCGGGGAGCATGGGGAACTTCCCCGCATAGCGGTACTGGTCGACGACGAGGCGGTCGAGGATGGATCCCGCGTTCAGAAAGTAAGCATCCGAGTAGTGTCCGGCGCGGACCCCTTCCTTGTCGTAGGGAAAAGGCGCCGGAGCGGGAGAGGCGGTCGACATCGCGAAGGCCCCTTTCCGGGGGAGAGGACCGTGTTCGTTTAGGATAGACGCGGAGGCCGCCCGGGGCAAATGGAAGCGGAAGTCCTCGGCGGATCGATCCGGGAAGAGTGCTCCGAGCCGCGCGACGAGCCCCGCGCTTCTTGACACCGGCGCGGCCGGCGCGTATTCCTCCGGTGAGGAGCGCGGCGAGGTTTCCGTTCTTCGCCCGCTGGCCGCGGACGCGTCGTTCGGAAGAACGGGACCGGAGGCGGAACAATGATCACCTGGACGGTTCTCGGGAGCGGCAACCACCACGCGAGCGCCCGGCGCGGATCGCCGGGGCACCTCGTCGAGGCGGGCGGGCTTCATCTTCTCTTCGATTGCGGCGCGGGGACGTTCCATTCGCTCGCGAAGGCCGGTTCGGCACCCGAGCGGATCGCCGCGTGCTTCGTCTCCCACGTGCATCCCGACCACGTCTCCGACCTCGTTCCGTTTCTCTTCCGAGTCCGGAACCACGCGAAGGGGAGCGGGGAGCCGAAGACGCTCCACCTCTTCGGTCCGCTCGGGTTCGCGAGCTTCGTCCGATCGCTCCGCCTCGTGCACGCGCCCTTTCTCGAAACCGAGAACCTCCGGCTCGTCGTTCACGAGGGAGAGCGGGGGGAGGAGAGCCTCGGAACGCTCCGGATCCGATACGCGCCCGTTCCTCACGGAATCGCGGCGATCGCCTACTCGCTCCGCACCGAGGAAGGGGAAGCGGCGATTTACACCGGCGACACCGGACGATCCGCCGAGCTCGTGCGTCTCGCGAGGGGCGCGGGGCTTCTCGTCATCGAGGCCGGCCTCGCCGAAGGGGAGGAGGATCCCTTCCACCTCGCGCCGGCCGACGCGGCGCGCATCGCCGCCGAGGCGGGGGTGAAGGGGATGCTCCTCGTGCACCTCGGTCCCGAGAGCGACGGGATCGACCTCGCGGGCGCGTGCCGCGATCTCTTTAACGGTAAAATTTTCGCGGCGGAGGATCTTCTCCGGGTGCGCGTCGAGGGGGGCGAGGTCTCTTGAAAGAGTTTCGCCTCGGGCTCGCGGGCCTCGGCCGGCACGGCGTCCGCTACGCTCTCCATCTTCTCCGCGGCGAGATCCCCGGAGCGCGCCTCTCCGCGGTCTCCCGGAGCGACGCGGCGCTTGGCCGGGAGCAGGCGAGGGAGTGGGGCGTCGCGTTTCACGAGGATACGCTCTCTCTCGCTCGCGATCCGTCGGTCGACGCGCTTCTTGTGATCACTCCCGCGGCGCACCATCCCGAGGCGGTGGAGGCGG
Source organism: Gemmatimonadota bacterium (assembly GCA_020061515.1). Classification (GTDB taxonomy): domain Bacteria; phylum Orphanbacterota; class Orphanbacteria; order Orphanbacterales; family Orphanbacteraceae; genus VGIW01. The sequence goes on along the minus strand of JAGUYC010000111.1, from coordinate 13,638 downwards.
CGGCCGACGCGCGAAAGCCGGTTCTCGTCGAGAAGCCGCTCGCTCTCGATCCGGCCTCGTGCGATCGGATCGCGCGCGCGGCCGAGCGTTCCGGCATCGACGTGATGGTTGGGCAGACGACCCGCTACGAGGGCCCGATCCGCGGCCTCCTCGACGCGCTTCCGACCATCGCGCCCGTGCGCGAAGTGCTCTTCTCTCTTCGGTCCGAGGACCGCACGCACGAGAAGGGCGTGTTCAGCGATCGTCTCGACGACGGCGGCGCCCTGCTCGATTCGGGCGTGCACTACTTCGATCTTCTTCCTTTTCTGATCGGCCCGATCACGGAGGCGTGGTGCGAGCGGAGCTTCGTGCGCGGAACGCCGATCGATGATGCGTACACGGCGGTTCTCCGCTCGCAATCCGGCGCGCGGGCCGTCATCGACATGAGCCGGTGGGGGAGCTCGCGCCGCGAGTCGATCGAGGCGGTCGGCGAGAAAGGGATCCTCGTCGCCTCCCGCACGCCCCCCTCTCTCGAGAAGATCGCGGGCCGCGAGCGTCGGGCGATTCCCTTCCCGCACGTTCCGGGCACGCTTGTCCCCGTGCTCGTCGATTTCCTCCGCGTGTGCCGCGGAGAGATTCGACCGCCGATCCCGATCGCGGACGGCCGGGCGGCGGTCGCGCTCGCCGATGCGTGCGCCCGAAGCGGGGGCTCGTGGATCCCCTTGGGATGACACACCCGGAATCGGTCGCGTGTCCGAAACCTCTTGTAGTTTCTACGATTCCCTCGAAGCGACGAACGTCATTCGCCGCCACCCGCTCCTGCCATTTCGGCAGAAAAAAAATCCTTGCACTCGTGCGTCGAGAGTGCTAGCTTCCATGTGCTTTGATTGTAGGATGTTGTGGACGGGGTCTTCGGAGGAACGCCTCTTGCATCTGCATCGTGCGGCTCAGGATGGGTTCTGAACATCGCGCAAGAGTCTCCTGAAGAGTCATAGAGGAAGGTCTTGATGGAGAGCCGCGGGCGGAGGGTCCGCCCGCATGGAAAGGAGCAGATGGGATGAAGATCAAACCTCTTAACGATCGGATTCTCGTGAAGCGTCTCGAGGCGGAGGACAAGACGAAGGGCGGGATCATCATTCCCGACACCGCCAAGGAGAAGCCGAACCAGGGGCGTGTGGTCGCCGTCGGCGAGGGCGCGAAGGACAAGGACGGGAAGCGCGTGCCGATCCAGCTGAAAAGCGGGGATCGGATCCTCTTCTCCTCGTACGCCGGAACCGATCTCAAGTTGGAAGGCGAGGAGTACATCATCCTCCGCGAGGACGATGTCTACGGGATCATCGAGTAAGGAAAGGAAGAGCGAATCATGGCTGCCAAGCAGTTGAAGTTCAAAGAGGACGCGCGCCGCGCGATCCTCTCGGGCGTGGAGCAACTCGCGGCCGCGGTGAAGGTCACGCTCGGACCGAAGGGCCGGAACGTCGTCCTCGACAAGAAGTTCGGCTCGCCGGTCATCACCAAGGACGGCGTGACGGTCGCGAAGGAGATCGAGCTGAAGGACCCGTACGAGGACATGGGCGCGCAGATGGTGCGGGAGGTCGCCTCGAAGACGAGCGATGTCGCGGGCGACGGCACCACGACCGCCACGATTCTCGCCGAGGCGATCTACCGCGAGGGGCTCAAGAACATCACGGCCGGATCGAACCCGATGGCTTTGAAGCGCGGGATCGACGCCGCGGTGCGCACGGTGGTCGAGGAACTCGGCAAGCTCTCCAAGAAGGTGAAGGACCGCCTGGAGATCTCTCAGGTCGCCACGATCTCGGCGAACTCGGACACGGAGATCGGCTCGATCATCGCGGACGCGATGGACAAGGTCGGCAAGGACGGCACGATCACCGTCGAGGAGGCGAAGGGGATCGAGACGACCCTCGATGTGGTCGAGGGGATGCAGTTCGACCGCGGCTACCTCTCTCCCTACTTCGTGACCAATCCGGAAACGATGGAGTGCGTGCTTCAGGACGCGTACATCCTGATCCAAGAGAAGAAGATTTCGAACCTCAAGGATCTTCTCCCGCTCCTGGAGAAGGTCGCGCAGACCGGGCGTCCGCTCCTCATCATCGCCGAGGATGTCGAGGGAGAGGCGCTCGCGACCCTCGTGGTGAACAAAATCCGCGGCACCCTCCAGGTCGCGGCCGTGAAGGCGCCCGGGTTCGGAGACCGCCGCAAGGCGATGCTCCAGGACATCGCGGTCCTGACCGGCGGCCAGATGATCTCCGAGGACCTTGGGATCAAGCTCGAGAACATCACGACCGGCGATCTTGGAACGGCGAAGCGGATCAACGTCGACAAGGAGAACACGACGATCGTCGAGGGCGGCGGCAAGAAAACCGAGATCCAGGGCCGCGTGGAGACGATCCGCCGCGAGATCGAGACCACGACCTCCGACTACGACCGCGAGAAGCTCCAGGAGCGGCTCGCGAAGCTCGCCGGCGGCGTGGCGGTGATCAATGTGGGCGCCGCGACCGAGACCGAGATGAAGGAGAAGAAGGCGCGCGTGGAGGACGCCCTCCACGCGACCCGCGCGGCGGTCGAGGAGGGGATCGTGCCCGGAGGCGGCGTCGCGTACCTGCGCACGATCCCGACGGTGAAGAAGCTCGAGCTGACCGGCGACGAGAAGATCGGGAGCGAGATCGTCATGCGCGCCCTCCAGGAGCCCATTCGCCAGCTCGCGAACAACGCGGGCGTCGAGGGCTCGCTCGTGGTCGAGCGCGTCCTGCGCGAGGCGAAGGCGGTCGGCTACAACGTCGCGACCGACACCTACGAGGACATGATGAAGGCGGGCGTCATCGACCCGACCAAGGTGACGCGCTACGCTCTCCAGAACGCGGCGTCGATCGCGAGCCTCATGCTCACGACCGAGTGCCTCGTGGCGGAGATTCCCGAGAAGGAAAAGGCGTCGGCCGGTCCTCCGGGGGGCGGCTACGGGGACATGTACTAGAACGCACCCGGTTTCCAACCACGCGCGGCCCGTCCCGTTCGGGGCGGGCCGCTTCTCTTGGTGCGCCCGGAGCGCCTCCTTCTCCGGCCCTCCCCTCGTCGCGATGGACTGGAGCCGGCGAATGCCGTAGAATAAGAGAGACTGCGGCGGATGCCGGACCGTGTTTCGGCGAACCTCCGCCCGGGTCCGGGTGAGTGCGTGCGGCTCCCGAACTTCGTTTTGATCGGCGCTCCCAAGTGCGGGACCACTTCCCTCTACCACTACCTCCGGCAGCATCCCGAGATCTACCTTCCCGATCGGAAGGAGCTCCACTACTTCACGTATCAGCAATTGAAGAAACAGACGGCCGGCCCCGGAGATGAACGAGTGCTCGACTTCGCCTGCTCGACGCGCGCGGAGTACGAGGCGCACTACCGGGCGGCGGGCTCGGCGCCCGTGGCCGGCGACCTCTCCCCGTCCTACTTCTGCTTCCCCGAGGTAGCCCGCGCGATCCGGGCGGAGCTCGGGGATGTGCGGATCGTCGTCTCCGTCCGCGACCCGATCCAGAGGACCTACTCCCAGTACATGCACCTCGTCCGCGACGGCCGGGAAGAGCTTTCGTTTCACGAGGGACTCCTTGCGGAAGAGGAGAGGATACGCCGCGGATACGGCTTTCTTTGGCGGTACGCCTCGAGCTCGCTTTACACCGATCGCATCGCCTCCTTCATCGAAGTCTTCGGGAGGGATCGCGTCAAGATCCTCCTCTTCGAGGATCTCGTCCGCTCTCCGCATACCGTTCTGCGCGATCTGTTCGGGTTCTTGGGGGTCGACCCGGAGTTCCGGCCGGATCTCTCTCGCGTCTACAATCGGTCGGGCCGGCCGCGATCGCTGCTCCTCGCTCGTTTTCTCTCGAAGCAGAACGCCCTGGCGAGACGGGCGACCCTGAGAGTCCCGCGGGGCATGCGGACGCGCCTGAGCCGGTTCCTTCTCGATCGCAACACCGGTCCGAAGGAAGCGATCGAGGCGCGATCCGCCGAGTTTCTTCGCGGGTACTTCCGCGCGGACGTCGAGCGCCTGAGCAAGCTGATCGGCAGCAAACCGGACTGGTAGGAACCGCCCGCCCGCGCGCCCGATCTCGCGCGGACCGTCCGTGCAGCCGATAGTCAATAGAGGACAAGGGAGAGACCTCTCGCATGTGCGGAATCGCGGGCCTCGTCTGCTTCAAGGAAGGCTGCCGGGAGGAGGACCACCTCGCTCTCGTCGAGAAGATGTTGGATCTGGAGGCGCACCGGGGTCCCGACGACCGCGGTTCGGTCTCGCTCGGGAAAATCGCTCTCGGCGCGGTTCGGCTCAGCATCATCGATCTCTCGGCCGCGGGCCGCATGCCGATGAGCGACGACGAAGAGCAATGGTGGATCGTCTATAACGGCGAAGTCTACAACTTCAAGGAGATTCGCGGGGAGCTGGAGCGCGCCGGCCATCGCTTCCGCTCCCGGACCGACACCGAGGTCGTGCTTCACGCGTTCATGGAATGGGGCGAGGCGTGCGTCGAGCGATTCGTCGGGATGTTCGCCTTCGCCATCTTGGACCGACGGACCGGCACGGTCACGCTGGTGCGCGACCGCTTCGGCATTAAGCCACTGTACTACTCGCTGCGGAACGGCCATTTCCTCTTCAGCTCCGAGATGAGGCCGATTCTTCGCGTCCAGGAGGGTCTTCGCTTGAACCGGCGGAGCCTCCTCGAGTGGCTTCTCTACCACAACGCCGACGTGTTGACCCCGGACACGCCGATCGAGGAAATCGAGGCGCTCCTTCCAGGGCGGATCGCGACGATTCACGACGGTACGCTCACCTCTCGGGTCTATTACGACCCGGCTGAGCGGATCGATTGCGAAAGTTACGCGCGCTTCGCATCCATGAAGACCGACGGAATCGTTGGAGAGGTCGAGCGGGCGCTCGCAGCGAGCACCGAGGCCCGGCTTGTGAGCGACGTCCCGGTCGGGACTTTGTGCAGCGGGGGGCTCGATTCGAGCCTGATCACCGCGCTCGCCGCGCGAGGGTCGAAGAGGCTTACGGCGTTCCACGTCTCGGTCGCGGATCATCCCGATCTGGACGAGAAGCCTCACGCGGAAGCGGTCGCGAAGTCGCTCGGCATTCCCCTGGTCTCGTTCGCGCTGAACGGCGCGGAGTACCGGCGGGGGCTTCCATACACCGTCTTGGCCAGCGATCTCCCGCTCGCCCATCCGAACTCGGTGGCGTTCGCTCTCATCTGCCGTGTCGCGCGCGCCGAGGGGGTGCTCGTTCTTCTCTCCGGCGAAGGGGCCGACGAGCTCTTCGGCGGGTATGCTTGGCGGTACGCGCGCCACCGCACGCTTCTCGAGGTCGCCCGCATGCTCGCTCTTCTTCCCCGGAGGATGCGCCAGTGGATCCGGAGGGTCGGCTACGCGGCCTCGGGGCTTCCCGTGACGGGTCTCCGTTTCGACGAGCTGATCCCGCTCGCGCTCTCGCTCGTGGACCGCGACGCGAGACGGGCGTGGCGCGCGGCGTGCGAGAGTGCCTACTCCTTCGTGCCGAGCGCGGGCGACCGAGCAGTCCTCGGGGCGATGCTCTCCGACCTGAAAGACTTCCTCGTCCCCCTTCTCCGGCGTCTCGATCGGATGAGCATGCGCGCCTCGATCGAGTGCCGGGTTCCCTTTCTCGACCATCGGGTGGTCGAGACGGCCGTGCACATACCTCTCGGACAGCGCGGCGGGGGGAAGGGAGAGAAGAAGATTCTCCGCCGGATCGCCGCTCGTCACCTACCGTCTTCGATCGTGAGCAGGAGAAAGGTCGGTTTTCCACTCCCGCTCGGGGAATACTTGTCTCCTCTCGCGCGACCCGAGTTCTTCCGCGGGGGCTTCTGCGAGGAGGGGATCGGGATCTCCCGGCGAAGCCTGGACGAGATCGTCGCCCGCGCGCCCGAGAACCCGTTCGCGTTCTCCTGCCTCGTGGATCTCGAGCTCTGGGGGCGTCTGGTCTATCGGAACGAGCCGCTGGAGCGGGTCGAGGAATCCCTCCGCCGTCTGGAGCCGAAGGGCTCCTGATCCGGCCGTCAGGGATCGCCTATTCCAGCGCGATCCGGTCGACGAGGAGAACCGGGGGATCGGATCCGTTGCGAAGGAAAATCAGAAACTGCTCGATATGTGAAAGATCAAGCGCTCGCGAGGCGGGTCCGCGGCGGATCTCCTCGAGCGGAATCCGGATCGAGTTCTCCCCGGGTGCGAGCGAAAACACTCCGTTGTATCGGTTGCCGAACTCCTCGCCGGATTCGCGGTCGTCCACGCGAACCACGAGCTCCACCGCCTCGGCCCCTTCGTTGCGCACGGCGAGGGCGAGCGTATCGAACCCCCGCCAATCGTTCTCGAAATCGAGGAAGCGCACTCCGGGGTACGTCCCGCGCGGGAGCCGGCAGCGGAGCGAGCGGAGCCCCGAGGCGCTCCACTCGTCCGTGATCGAAAAGCGGTCGTGGCAGGCCCAGGAGATCCGGTCGAGGTCCTCCTCCGTCTCGAAGTCGTAGAGAAGCAGCGGCTTCTCCCGTTCGCCGCATGCGAGGAGAAGAACGAAGAGAAGCACCGCGGCGGGGAGACGACTCATGGCTCCTCCCGAAAGCGGAGAACCGCGACGAGCGGCGGATATCCGAAGCGGAACGGTACGATGCTCCATCCGATCCCGTGGTGCACGTACAGCCAGAGAGATCCGACGCGGAATCGCCCCGCTCGAAAGTCCCAGCGCTTCTCCGGCATGATTCGGCGGAGAAGACCGCTCGGGAGGGCGGCCTGCCCGCCGTGCGTGTCGCCCGCGAGGTAGAGGTCCGCGCCGCTCGCCGCCGCCGGGCGGACGAACGAGGTCGTGTGCGCGAGAACGATCCTCGGGATCTCCCGCGGCGATTCCTCGAGAAGGCGCCGCGGATCGGGTCTTCCCGCGCGCGCGTCGAGCTCGTCGAGCCCGATGAGAAGGAGCGTTCGTCCGTTTCGCTCGATGGTCGCGCGCTCGTTGCGGAGCATGCGGATCGGGTCGGCGCCGCGAAGCGGTCCGTCCGGTCCCCCCTCGTGGCAGATCCGGCACGACTGTCTCGTCCCGTTGTAGTCGACGTTTCCGAGAACGCCATAGACCCCGCCGGGCGCGTCGATCCGCCGGAGGAGATCGAGCACCGGATCGTACGGCTTCTGCATCCGGACGTAATCCCCCGTCACGAACACGTAGTCGGGCCGGATTCTTTCGAGGGCGCGGAGAAGCCGCTTTTCGCGAAAGCCGATGCCGCCGAGATGCAGATCGCTGAGATGCACGACGACCGCGTCGCCGAAGAAACGATCGAGCGGCTCGGACGGAACGAACACCTCCCGCACGACGAGCCGGTTCGGCTCGATGAGGATCGCGTACACGAGTAGAACGGCGGCGAGAACCGCGAGGAACCATCCGAGCCGGCGAATCATCGCGTCGATCACCTCTTCAGTGGAGGTTCCACTCTGCCACGGGGAGCGCGCCCGGTCAACGAGCGGCGAACGATGCTTGAAAGGGGCGCTACGTGCTAGAATCCGCCTGAAACCCTTGAAGGCCGGCGGGGGCCGGGGGGCGAGAGAGGGAGGCGAGCATGGTTCGGATCGGGCTCATCGGATGCGGGTATTGGGGACCCAACCTCGTTCGCAATCTGGCGGAGCTGGAGGAGGCGGACCTCGCCGTCGTCGCGGACGTCGATGCTTCGAAGGTGCGCAAGCTGACCCGGCGCTACCCCTTTCTCCGCGGTACGGAGGACCCGGGCGAGATTCTCCGCGACGCCGCGATCGAGGCGGTCGTGATCGCGACCCCCGCGGAAACTCATTTCGATCTCGCGCGCCGCGCGCTCGAGGCGGGGAAGCACGTTCTCGTGGAGAAGCCGCTCGCGATGAACCCGGACGAATCGAGGCGCCTCGCCGAGCTCGCGGACCGGACCGGTCTCACGCTGATGGTGGGGCACACGTTCGAGTACAACCCGGCGGTCCGCCGCCTGAAGGCGCTCGCGCGCGAGGAAGCCTTCGGGAAAACGCGCTACATCTACTCGACACGCGTCAACCTCGGCATCTTCCGTCCGGAGATCAACGCGATGTGGAACCTCGCCCCGCACGACCTCTCGATTCTCTTCTATCTCCTCGACGAGGCGCCCGTCTCCGTCATCGCCCTCGGCAAGGCGTTCCTGAAACCGGGCGTGGAGGATGTCGTTTTTCTCTATCTCGAGTTTCCCTCCGGCGCCGTCGCCCACGTGCACGTGAGCTGGCTCGATCCGTCGAAGGTCCGAAGGCTCACCGTGGTCGGCGAGAAGAGGATGGCGGTCTACGATGATCTCGACAGCGAACAGAAGCTGAAGCTGTACGACCGCGGTCTCGAGAGCACCCTCTTCGTAGACGGGGGGATCCAGGACTATCAGGTCCGGCTTCGCGCCGGGGATATCCTCGCGCCGAAGATCGAGACGACCGAACCGCTCCGAATCGAATGCGCGCACTTCATCGAGTGCGTGCGCGACAAGAAGAGGCCGCTCACCGACGGTTGGAGCGGCCACCGAGTCGTCGCGGCGCTCGCGGCCGCGGACGAATCGCTTCGGGCGGGCGGCGCGCGGACGGCGGTCAGGGTCGCCTGACGGTTGCTCGCTACGGCTCCCGGTAGAACTTCCCGCCGCGCTCCATCATCTTCTCGAACGCTCGAGGCGAACGGCTCGCGGCCGCCTTCCGGAATACGGCGAGGGCGTTCTCGAAGAGCCGGAAGACGTCCGGCGTGTGCTCGTTGAGGTGTTGAATATCGTAGTAGAGTCTCGGGTTCTCGCCGGCCACCTCTGCGGCCGTTCGAACCTGTTTCTCGAAGGTGGTCGTCGCCGCGCGGCGGAGCTCCTTCGAGGAGAAACCGGATTTCGCGAGAGCCTCGGTGAAGACGATGTTCACCGCGTGGGAGAGACCGAGGACCATCCCGATGATCCGGTCGTGCTCCTCCACCGGGATCCTCACGATCCCGAGGCTGGTTCCCGCGAAGAGGCCCGCGGCCGTTCGATCCGCTTTCTCGTGGCCGCACGGACAGAGGAGCATCGTCCGGTCGGAGAGGAGATAGACGTCCGGTCCGAAGAGCGGGTGGATGCTCGTGATCGAGAGACCGGCGTCCAGGCCGGCCCAGATCGATTCGAGGACCGGACTCTTCAGACTGAAAACATCCGCGATCACGCCGGGCGGTTTTCGTTTCACGATCCGGCGGTGGACCGCCGCCGCGGCATGAAGGGGGACGCTGACGAGAAGAACCCCCGCCCCGTCGACGGCCCGGTCGAAGTCCTGAACCGATCGGAATCCGGGGAGCGGCCCGGCGGGATCGTGGATCGTGACCGCGTGCCCCCGCGAGTAGAGGTAGCGGGCAAGCCAGCTCCCCATCTTCCCGCGCCCTCCCAAGATCGTGATCGGCTGCTTGCTTCCAAGGAAACGCTTCTCGTGGATCTCCTCTTGCTCCTTCACCGCCCCCGCGACGAGCGCCCGGACGATCTCGATACCGACCGTCGGATCGAGCCCCCGCTTTCGGCAATGCGCCTCGGCGGCGTCGAGAACCTCGCGCTCGGTTTCGTAATCCCTCACGGGAAAGCCGAGAGTGAGCTTGAGGCGGCCGATCGTGCCGGCGAGCTTCGTTCTCCGCTCGGCGAGCGCGAGGATCTCCTCGTCGAGACGCTGGATTCTGCGGCGAAGGTCTTCCAGCTTGCTCCGTTGCATCAACCTCTCTCCTCGATCGCCTCGCGGAAGGCCGCGAGGAACCGGTCGTTTTCCGCTCGCGTCCCGACGGTGACGCGAAGGCAGTTTCGAAGTCTGGGATCGATCGGAATGCCGCGGGGGGATCCGCGGGCCGCCGCGCGCAGGCCGACGAAGCGGACGAGAACGCCCGCGGAGAGGAGCCGCCGGAAGACCCGTTCTCCGTCGGGGACTCGGACAAGAAGGAAGTTCGCCTCCGACGGATAGACGCGGACGCTCTCAAGCGGCCGGAGCGTCGCGGCGATCCGTTCCCTCTCACGAACGATCGCGAGGACTCCCTTCCGGATGCGCGGCTCTTCGTCGAGCGCGATCTCCGCGGCGACCTGCGAGAAGACATCCACCGAATGCGGAGGCTTGGCTCTCTCGATCCGGAGAAGCGCTTCCTCGTCGCCGAGGAGATAGCCGATTCGAAGACCGGCGAGCCGGAAGGCCTTCGAGAAGGTTCGAAGGAGAACAAGATTCCGGTGGCGGGCGAGAAGCGGCGCGAGCCGAACCTGCGCGAAATCGCGATACGCTTCGTCGACGATCACGAGCGAGCGGACGCTCTCCGCGATCGTCCGGACATCGGCCTTCGAGAGAAGGCTCCCGGTCGGATTGTTCGGCGAGGGGAGGAAGAGGAGGCGCGCTTTCTCGCGCCGCGCCGCGGCCACGATCCGTTCCGGCGAGTAGGCAAAGTCGTCGTCGAGCGGAACGCCGAGCGCGCGCCCCCCCGCGAGACGCGCCGCCAGATGGGCGACGCCGTACGACGGGGTCGGAAGGATCATCACGGAACCCATCTCGAGCGTCGCGAGTGCCGCGGCGTAGAGAAGCTCGTTCGAGCCGTGTCCGACGAGGACCGAGCCGGCCGGGACTCTCTCCCGCTCCGCGATCTTTCGCGCGAGATGCTCGGGCGGGAAATCCGGATAGCGGGACCAACGCTTCTTCGCCAACGCGGCCAGGATGCGCCTTCGGACCGCAGCGGGAAGCTCGACGGGCGATTCGTTCTGATCGAGCTTGACGCGATGGGGAGGCCGAGCGACGCGGTAGGCCTCCAGCGAACGGATTGAGCGCCGAAAGGGGGGAAGCGGCTTCGCGTGCTTTTGCAATCTTCAGCCCTCCCAAGCCTCGATCCTGCACGCGTTTCCTACTGTGGCCGCGGATCGCGGCCTCAAGAGGCCTACCTTCCGTCGCCGCTTCCTCAGCGTAGTGCCGAGACTACGCTTCCGGGAGCGGCTCGTCCAGGTCGGCCTCTCGGCTCGCGCTCCGCGCCCTCGCGACGAAAACGCGTGCAGGATCGAGGCAAAGTCCGCGATGCTACTCGTGGGCGCGGCGCTCGTCAACCGGACGGCGTCTTCGATTCGCGCCTGGACACACTCGAGAGAGGCCTGGTATCGTCCGCGACGCGCTGGGATCCTCGCCGAGCACATCGAGACTGGTGCGGGAGCGCGAATGCCGATCAGGAAACCGAACCCGTGGAATCGCTTCTGGACCCGCTCGCGCGGAGGGCGCTTCACGCGGGAGAGCTGGTCGAAGAGGCGGATCCTCGAGCGGCTCCGTCGCGTGCTCCGCCCCGGGATGCGCGTTCTGGATGCCGGGTGCGGGTCCGGCTTCTTCTCCGCGCGCTTTCTCGACGAAGGATGCCGAGTGACCGCGCTCGATCTCTCCGAGGAGGCGCTCGCCCTCGCGCGCGAGGCGACCGGAGGCCGAGCCGATGCGTACGTTCGCGAGGACCTGCTCGACGCGGAGTTCGCCGCGCGCCGCGCCGCGAGCTTCGACCTCGTCTTCTCGGACGGGCTTTTCGAGCACTACGCGCCCCGCGATCAGGAGAGGATTCTCTCCCATTTTCGAGCGATCCTCGCGCCGGGAGGCTACGCGGCCACGTTCGTTCCGAACGCTCTCTCCGGATGGACGCTCCTCCGCCCGCTTCTCATGCCGGGAATTCGCGAGGTTCCCTTGCGGCCGCGGCGGCTTCTCGATCTTCACCGCGGCTTCTCGATCGTGGAGACGGGCGGCTTGAACGTTCTTCCGTTCCGCCTTTCGCCGGAGCGGCTTCTCGGCGCGCATTTCGGAATGCTCCTCTACGTGATCGCGCGCAAGGAGGAAGGCGCTTGAGAGGACGCCGCATCCTCGGGGTTCTCGGCGCCCTGCTCTTCGCGGCGGTCCTCCACCGATTCGGTTTCCGCCGAAGCTTCGAGGCGCTCCTCGCGGCCGACCGCGTTTCTCTCCTTCTCGCCGTTCTCGCGTTTCTCCTCTCGCAGGCGGTGCGGCTCGCCAAGTGGGAGTTCTTTCATCGCGCCGCGGGCCTTTCCGTCGATCGCGCATCGCTCGGCCGTCTTTATTTTCACATCAAGCTTTTGGGGACGATCACGCCGGGCCGAGTCGGGGAGTTCCTTCCGGCGATGGCGGCTCCGGCGTCGCGGGGTCCTCTTCTCTCGTTCACCGCGTACGATCGGCTGATCGAGTCGCTGGCGACGCTTCTTCTCGCGCTCGGTGCCTTCGTCTTCCTGCTTCAAGCGAAAGCGCCGGCGGCTTTCCTCCCGGTCTCGTTGGTTCTTCTCCTTCTCCTCGCCGCAGCTCTTCTCCTTTGCGTCCGGAGCTCGTGGATGGAGCGGGTCGCGGGATGGCTGGAGGGGCGCCGGGAATCCCGGCCCGGCGGCCTCTTCGCGTCCCTTCTCCGGCCGGAGACGAGGATCGCGGAGGGGATCGCCGGGCTTCGAGCCTCGTTCCGGTCGCTTTTTCGCCCGGGCGCGGCTGCGGCGGCGTTTCTTCTCACGCTCCTCGCCGTCGGGGCGGACCTCCTCTTCTGGTGGCTCACGTTCCGGAGCGTGGGGATCGCGCTCTCGGCGGGGCTCCTCGTCGGCGCGGTGGCCCTCTTCAACGTGACCGGTTTCTTCTCTCCGACGCCGGGAGGGCTCGGCGTTTCCGACGCGGCGTTCGTGATCTTTCTCCGCTCCGCCGGCGCGGACGGCCCGTTCGGAAGCTTCCTCCTTCTTCTTCGCCTTATCGTTCTCGTCGTCACGGCTCTCGCGGCATGGGCCTTCTCCGCGCGGCTCGCCCTCGCGAAGAGGGGAAACGATAGCAAGCATGAGCCGACCGGTTAAGCGTCAAACTATTTGAGAAACAAGTACCTCGCGAGGAAGAGGAGCGCGAGAAAGGCGAGAAGGGGGTGGATCTCCCGCGCGCGTCCGCTCGCGGTCTTGAGAAGCGCCGAGGCGATGAACCCGAACGCGATCCCCTCGCTGATCGAGAACGAGAAGGGGATGATCACCATCGGAAGGAACGCGGGGAGGTATTCGGTCGGATCGTTCCAGTCGAGGGAGCGGACCGTGCGGAGCATGAACGCGCCGACCACGATGAGAGGCGGGGCGATGAACGGGTAGAGCACGGCGCCTCCTTCGGTTTCGATCCCCCCGCCGATCGCGCGCACCAGGGGATAGAAGGCGAGCGAGAGGAGAAGGAGCCCCGCGGTGAAGAGGTTCGCGAGCCCCGTGCGCGCCCCCTCGGCGATCCCGGCGGCGCTCTCGATGTAGCTCGTGATCGTCGACGTTCCGAGAAGCGCGCCCGCGGAAGTTCCGATCGCATCCGAAAGGAACGCCTGCTTCGAGCGCGGGATCTCGCCCCCGACGAGAAGCCCTCCCGATTCTCCGACGCCGAGAAGCGTCCCGACCGTGTCGAAGAAGTCGAGGAAAAGGAGCACGAAGAGGACGGTAAGAAAGCCCGGCTCGCGGAAGACGCCGGCGATGTCGAGCTTCAGGATCGTGCTCTCCTCGATCGACGGGAAACCGACGATCCCCTCGAAGCGGAGAAGCCCTTGGAAGGCTCCGCACAGCGCCGCCGCCGCGATCCCGAGAAGCATCGCCCCGCGCACGCCGCGCGCGAGAAGCGCGAGGAGCACAGCCGTGCCGGCGATCGCCGCGAGAG
>JAGUYC010000113.1 GCA_020061515.1 Gemmatimonadota bacterium | reverse complement strand
GGAGAGAATCGAGGATGCTTCGAAGAACCGCCTCCGCCGGAAGAGCGCCGTGCCGGCCCCATACCTCGTCCCGGATCCGCTTCATGCGCGGCGAGAGGCCGAAGGGCTCGGCGACCGGCTCGTTCACCGCGGCGAGGCGGCTTCGAACGGCCGGATCGAGCGTCTCCTCGAGCGGAGCGGACGTCGAAAGCAAGGTTTTCAGGAGATCGCGGCCGCTCGCGCTCTTGAAGGCGCCGAGGAGGACGTGGGCCGCGTCGAGCTCCTTCGCTCCCTCGGCGAGCGCGAACCCCTTCGCCCATCGCAGGATGTCGGCGAAGAGCGGATCGATGGGCGTCTGCGAAGACAAGGAAGCACCCCCCAGGCCCGGCTGCTTCGATCGGATGGGAAGGAACCGTTCGGGAAGTTTAGACCCTTCCCGCGCCGGCGCACAACCGCGAAGAGAAGATCGCGGGAGCTGCGCTTACAACTTGAGAAGAACCTTCGGGTGCGAGGAGATCTTCTTCTCGAAGGAATCGGGATCAAAGGATGCGATCGGAACGACCGTCTCCTCGCCGCCCGCGAGGATCACTTCGTGGATCTTCTCTTGGATCCCGTTCGTCGTCGACTCGAGAAGGCCCTTGGTGATGTACCAGGTCTCGAAGATCCTCCGGCCGATCACCGAATGGAGGGTGATCCCGTTCAGGATGATCCGGTCGAAGTCCTGGATCTGGAACGAGCCGGCCTTGATGCCGAAAAGGACGACGTGCCCGCCGCGCCGGACCGATTGGATCGCGTTGTTCACCGAGCTTTCGGGGCCGGCCATCTCGAGCGCGACGTCCGGACCTTCGGGGGGGAACGCCGCTTTCAGCGCGGAGACGATCTCCGGATCGGCGCGCCAAGGATCTCTTCCGCCGGTTCCTTCAAGCGAGAGAGGGATCACGTCGTCCGCGCCGAGCGCGCGCGCCCTTTCGCGGTGATCCGGGTCCGGCTCGATCCCGATGATCCGCGAGGCGCCCATCGCCCGCGCGATCAAGATCGCGAAGAGCCCGATCGTCCCGCAGCCGAAGACGGCCACGCTCCGCCCGCGAAGATCGACCTTCGTGCAGACGTGGACCGCGTTCCCGAACGGCTCCTGGATCGCCCCCACCTTCATGCGAATCTTCGAGGTGTCGGTCGGCCAGAGCGGGTGCGCCGGAAGCTTGATGTATTCAGCGAAACATCCGTCCCGCGAGATCCCGATGATGATGTCGTCGGAGCAGATGTGCGTCTCGCCGGTCCGGCAGTGAAAGCACTTCCGGCAGATGATGTGCGACTCGGTCGAGACGATGTCCTTCGGCTGGTACCCGTAGCGCCGGGCCGCGAGACTCCCCACCTCGACGATCTCGCCGATCATCTCGTGCCCGATCACGCGGCGCACTTTCTTTTCATTCTTCAAGGAATCGAAGATCATCCCCTTGAAGGCGCGACGGAACCAGATCCCGCGGTCCGAGCCGCAGAAGCCCGCGTAGATCACCTTCACGATCACGTGTTCGGCGTCGAGGGGATCGGCGGTCTCGTCCAGCCTCGGCTTCTCGACCTCCGCGAGGCGAAGGCCGCGCGTTTCGTCCCAGGGATCCCGCTCCTTGTCGTAGACCAGGGCGAGCATCGAGTCGTGGCTCATCGAACTCTCCATCCGGGGCAGGGCCGAGTCCCACGTCCTCGCCCCCGGGGATCGGGGAAGAGGAAGCGAAACCAGTGGTCCGGGCCGGATCGGATGGTAGAGCGAGAGGCTCCCGAGGTCAAGACGACGCCGGGGACGCATCCGCCGCGCGTTCCCGGATCTCGCGGAGCTTCTTCTGGAGGAGGTTCCTTTCGGCCAAGCCGAGATGGTCGACGAAGAGTCTTCCGTTCAGGTGATCGATCTCGTGTTGCAGCACGCGGGCGTAGAGGCCGTCGGCTCTCTCTTCCGCACCCTTTCCGTCCAGCGTCCGAAACCGGACGGTGATCGCGTCGGGGCGCTCGACCTCGGCGCGCACTCCCGGAATCGAGAGACATCCCTCCTCAAAGAGGCTTCTCTCTTTCGAAAGGGCGACGACCTCCGGGTTGACGAGGATCCGCGGCTCCTCCTCGTCCTCGCCGACCGCATCCGCCTCGACCACGATGAGGCGGATCGAGCGCCCGACCTGAGGAGCCGCAAGCCCGATCCCCGCCCCCTCGCGCATGCTCGTGACCATCTCCTCGGCGAACGCGCGAAGATCTTCGTCGAAATGTTCGACCTCGCGGGCGTGCCCGCGAAGGATCGGATCGCCGTACAAACGAATCGGGTGGGGCATGGCTACGCGTCTCTCCTCCTGTTCTCGATCGCCCGGAGGGCGCTCCGCCGGAACCGATCCCAGCCCGCCCTTCGAACGGGGCTCCCCTCGAAGAGCCGCTCGAACCGCTCGCGGCCGAGCGCGAGGGCCGCCGGAAGCGTGAGCCGCCGAATCTCCTCCCGCGGGCGGAAGTCCGAGAGGCTCGCTGCGCACGCGAACCGGTTCCAGGGACAGACCTCTTGGCAGATGTCGCACCCGAACACCCAATCGCCGGACCGGCGCGCGAGATCGGGCGCGACCTCCCCCCGGTGCTCGATCGTAAGATAGGAAATGCAGCGCGATCCGTCGACCACATAGGGGCGCGGGATCGCCCCGGTCGGGCACTCCTCGATGCACGCGGTGCACGATCCGCACCGGTCGGCGGCCGGCGCGCCCGCGGGAAGCTCCCGATCGATCAGAAACCCGCCGAGAAAGAACCAGGAACCGGCTCCAGGCAAAATAAGGTTCCCGTTCTTTCCGCGCCAGCCGATTCCGGCCCGCTCGGCGAAGAGCTTCTCGAGAACGGGCGCCGAGTCGACGAAGGGGCGCGCGCGGGCGCCGGGGAGAACCGCGTCCACCGTGCGAAGGAGCTTTCGAAGGAGAGGGCGAAGAACGTTGTGGTAGTCGCGTCCGGCGGCGTAGATCGAGACGCGCCCCCCTCCCTTCCACGCGCGGGAAGGATGGAAGTAGCTCACCGCTCCGATCCACACCGAGCGCGCGCCGGGGAGAACGAGCGCCGGGTCCTTGCGCGCGGCGGCGCTCCGGACCATCCAGCCCATCGTTCCATGCATCCCCTCGCGGAGCCAGCGGTCGAGCCGCTCCTTC
>JAGUYC010000119.1 GCA_020061515.1 Gemmatimonadota bacterium | reverse complement strand
GGGAGAGGAGAAAGGCGAAGGCGCACGCCGACGAAGCGACCTCGCTCTACGATCTCGTGCGCGCGGTCTCCCCGCCGGCGGCTCTCGACGAGGCGCGGGCGCTCGTTCAAGGAAGCGGCGACGAGGGAGGGGATGGGTTCCGCACGATCTGCCGGATCGCGCGGATCATCAACTCGCTCCGCGCGAGCGACGCGGTCCTCGAGCACGTTCTCGACCAGGCGCTCGATCATCTTCGCGGGGAGCGAGGGCTCATTCTTCTCTACGGCGCCGAGGGGGATCTCGTCCCGCGCGCGTCCCGCTCGATCGAGGGAGAAGATCTTCGCGACGTGACCCGCTTCAGCCGAACGCTCTTTCGAAAAGCGGAGGAATCGGAGGAACCTCTCGTCGCGGAGAACGCGCTCTCCGATCCGCGCTTCGAGGGGGCGGAGAGCGTCGCCGCGTACAACATTCTCTCCTTCGCTTGCGCGCCGCTCCGATCGCAGGGGAAGCCGATCGGTCTCGTCTATCTCGACAATTGCCGCTCGGCGAACGTCTTCACCCCGCGGGATCTCTCGTTTCTTCAGGCGCTCGCCGATCTTGCCGGCGTCGCGCTCGAGAACGCGCGGCTCCTCGAGGATCTCGAGCGGGAGAACGCGCTTCTCCGCGAGGAGGCGGCCCGAAGGGCGGAGGTGCCGGAGATCGTCGCGGAAAGCTCCGCGATGCAACGAGCGCTTCGCGAGCTTCGCGCGGCGGCGCGGAGCGACATCACCGTGCTCCTTCTCGGCGAGACCGGCGCGGGGAAAGGGCTCGCGGCGCACCTCATCCATCAGGAAAGCCGGCGGCGGGACCGCCCGTTCCTCCGCCTCAACTGCTCGGCGATCGCACCGACGCTCGTCGAGGACGAGCTCTTTGGGCACGAGCCGGGCGCCTTCACCGACGCGAGGGAACGAAAGGCGGGGATCTTCGAGAGGGCGAATCGCGGGACGCTTCTTCTCGACGAGATCGGCGACATGCCGCTTGCTTCTCAGGTGAAGCTTCTTCGCGTGCTTCAGGAAGGAGAGTTCGAGCGGCTCGGGGGGACGGAGACGCTCCGGTCGGACGTCCGGATCCTCGCGGCGACGAACCGGAACCTCGCCCTTCTCGCGGAGAGGGGGGAGTTTCGAAGCGATCTCTTCTATCGATTGAACGGGGTGGCGATCGAGATCCCGCCCCTTCGCAAGCGGCGGGAGGACATCCCCGCGCTCGCGCGCGCCTTTCTCGCGGTCCACGCCCGCCGGAACCGGAAGGAGATCCGATCGATCGCCCGCGCGGCGGAGAGCCTGCTCAACGCCTACGCGTGGCCGGGGAACGTCAGGGAGCTCGACCACGTGATCGAGCGCGCGGCGGTCTTCTGCGACGGGCCGCGCATCGAGACGGCGCACCTCACCGAGGAGGTCCGCGCCGCGTTCCCGAGCGGGCCCGCCCCCATCGAGGGCTCGGATGAGAACGCGAAGGACCTCCCCGGAGAGATTCGCTCGATCGAGGAGGAGATGCTCCTCAAGGCGCTCGAGGAGTCGGGTTGGAACCGGTCGCGGGCCGCCCGCCTCCTCGGCATCCACGAGAGCACCGTTCGAAAGAAGATCCGCCGGCTCCGATTAGACCGCTGACCCTCCGCCGGGCCGCCCCCCCTGCGGATTGACCTGGTACATTTCTTGATATTGAACCAGGTTCACAAGGTGGTTGATCCCCTCGTTTCTGCGCTCGATTCCGCGAGGTCGTACGATCGTACGAATCGCGGACAAGATGTCGGACCCCGATCGACGGCTTTCCGGGTGAATTCGTACGATCGTACGAAGTCCACGAATACCCTCGAACCCCCCTTTTTCGCGCCTAGGTGAACCGGCGTTTTTTCAACGAGTTACACGCGGCGCGGAAAAGGGACTTTCGCACGGTTCCTGCGTGGACCTCTCCTCGCCGGCTCGAAGCGCCGGCCGGAAAGGAGTGGGTCCATGTCGCGGAAACCGTTGCGTCTCTTGCGGATCCTCCCGGTCGCGACCGCGTGCGCGTTCCTCGCGGCGCTGGTTCTTTTCCCCCAGTGCCAGGGGGTAAGCGCCCCGGTGGAGGGGGGCGGGGGCGGGGATCTCACCTTCGCGAACCCGTACGATCCCGACTCCTCCGCCGACTCGTCGCGGGTCTCGAACGACCCGTTCCCGGCGGAGGACGATCCGACCCAGCCGCACCCGTAGCCGTTGAGCCGCCGGGCGTCGAGGCTCAGGCGGATGAAAGAGGAAGGAGATCGTGTCGTCATGAAGACGAAGGGCCGTGGCGCGCGCAGAAACGGGGCCGGAACGCGCGGAGGCTCTCTTGCGCCGCACTCCCCCGCGCCCGACCGTGAGGCTCGGGCCCCCGCGCCGCTTGAGTCGCGGGAAGGACCGGACGAGCTCCAGCGGGCGCTCGAGAGCAATGCCAACGTTCTCGTCACGGGGGACCGCGAGGCGGCGAGGCGCCTTTTTCGCGATGCGCACCCTTGGGCGGTGCTTCGAGTCGTGCGGGCCGAGGATCTGAACCGCGGCGGGGTGGAGGCTCTCCGGGGGATCCCCGAGAGAGGGCCGTTCATCCTCTTCATCGACCGGCTCGAGCGCCTCGAGCCGTGGACGCAGGTCGCGCTGCTCGATCTCTTGGAGTCGCCGATGGAGGGGGCGCCGGGAGGGCGCATTCGGCGGGTCATCAGCGCGTGCGGCGAGGCGCTTCCGGCGCTCGTCGCGCGGGGACGCTTCTGCCGTCCTCTCTATCTTCGGCTTTCCACGCTTCACGTTCACGTGCCGGAATCGTCCGGAACGAACGGGGCGAGGTCGGCTTCGGCGGCGGAAGAGGCCGCGGGCTTCCGTTCGCCCGAAGGAGGTGCGCGATGAGGCGCGCCGTCTCCGCGAAACGAACGTCCGCTCACGCGGCAAGAAAGGCGGCGAGCGATGAATGACCCGAAGAAGGCGAAAGGGGCGGAAGGCATCCGCGCCGGCGGATCGTACGAGGCGCTCGAAGGGCTTCGCGTCCTCGTCGTCGACGATGATCCGGTCGTCCGGATGCTCGTCCGGCAGATCTTGAAGCGCGTCCAAGCCATCGCGGAAACCGCCTCGTGCGGCGCGGACGCTCTCGATCTTCTCGAGCGGGAGCCGTTCGATCTTCTCGTCACCGACATCGAGATGCCGGGGATCGACGGCGTCGCGCTCGCGATGTTCGTCCGCAATCCCCGATCGAACGTTCGGAGGCACGACCTTCCGATCCTCGCGCTCACCGCGCTCGCAGGAGAAGAAACGCGCGCGCGCTGCATGGACGCGGGCATGAACGAGTTCATCACCAAGCCGATCCGGGTCAGGGAGCTGCTCGGGGCGATCCGACGACACGCACCGAAAGGACGGTAAGCATGGACCGTCGCTGGATCGATTTCATTCTGGACGCGCTTCGCGAGGGAGAAACCCTTCGAAAGGAGGGGATGACCGTCGCGGAGATCTGCCGCCGGATCGGCGTGGCGGAGCTGACCTACCGCCGCTGGCTCCGCGAGTACGGCGGCTCGTTCGAAGCGCCGGACTCCTCGGCGCGCGAAGAAACGGGCGAAGAGGAGAGGGCGCGAAACGACGACCGCGCGGACGCCGCCGAACCCGCGCCTGAAGAAGCGACGAACGGGAGGGGGGAGGAGTAGGGTTTTCGGGCCCAGCTCCGGCTTCGACCGGAGGAACCGGAGCCAATCGGTGTCGGTGTTGGCGAGGTAGGCGCGCTTTACACTCTTGCCTTGTTCATTGCTTCTGCGGTCTCTGCGATCGTAGCTACGGGAACAGCGTCGCCTTCTCGAGCTCTCTCACGAATCGATGGATGGGAAGGACGTCGATTCCGTCCTCGGTTCGCAGCACACGGTCCCCCGTGTAGACAAAGACTCTTCGGACAACGCCGCGAAGATCGGAGATCGCGTTCAGTCCGCGCGCGGCCTGCTTCGTGTAACTGCGGCCGGCCTTGACCTCGATCGCGACCATCTCCCGCCCTCGACGGAGGAGAAAGTCCACCTCCGTCCGCGCCGCTTCAGCACCTGGCCGTGGAAGAGCGCTGCGATCGGAAGGAAGCGCGCGAAGCCGGGAAGGTTCCGAACGAGCGCCTCGGCCTGAATCTCCTCGCGGAGGTAGAGCTGCACGTAGACCTCGAGCGCCGAGCGGCGCTCGCCGGATGCCCAAATCATCGGCAAGGCTCCCCAGCGGAGGGTCTCTTCGAGGTTGAAGGACTTGCCCAGCTCCTCCGGAATGAACGGGTGCATCTCGCGCCGGACCGCGCGCCCGGCGAGGAGGTTCGTGCCGCTCTGCTTCAGTTTGCGGGTGGACGATCCGCAGAGCACGAACCGGAACCGCTTCTCTTCCATGAAGCGATGCACTTCGTTGAGGAGCGAAGGGAGGCGCAGGATCTCGTCCACGACGACCAAGGATCCCGGCTTCAAGGTCCGGAGCTCGGCCGCGAACAGCGAGACGTCGGCCAGGTACGACTGATACAGAGCCTCGTCGAGCAGGTTCACGGTGTGAGCGCGAGGAAGGACGGTCCGGAGCCACGTGCTCTTCCCGGTTCCTCGCGGTCCCAAGAGGAAGAACGAGCCCTTCGGCGGTTCGAGGATTCGGGGCTGAAGTTTCGGTGCCATATCGCCGTCATTTTTCGGCGAAGATCGACGGCGGATCAGCGGGAATCCGCGACGCAGACGATCCGGCGTGCGACATCGCGAAAGAAGTCGCGGGACCAGACCACGACCGCATCGGGCTGCTTCAAAAAGGGCAGGACCTCCCCCCTCGCCTGCTCCACGTCCAGGCTGTCGATCCTGGCGTCGAGCAAGCCTCGAAATACCCCCGCAGGGAGGGGGCGGCTCTCGGTCCAATCTCCGGTCTGCCGCATCCGCTGTTCCAGATGAGGGAGGCGAAGCTCCGGGTGGTTCGCCGCGAACCAAACAAAATCGTACCAGTCGCGCCCCTTGACGCGGTTCTTCCATCTGCGGCAGAGGACGGCGTGCATCTTGCCTGCGAACAGGTCGGGGAGCTCGCAGGCTCGCACCGAGAATGGGATCGGGTGGAGAAGATAGCGCGTGGTCGTCCGAAAGCCGCCGGGCGGGTCGGTATCGACCTCCACCTTGACTCGCAGCTTCTGACCGCGCGGAACTCCACCGATCATCTCGGGCGGCGCGTCGATCACGAGAAGCTGATGGCGCGTGTCCGCCTTGAGGAAGGCCGACTGGATCGGCGACGGCACGGCCCTCTGCCGAAGGGTCACTTCGACTTCGAAGCCGAACGCTCGAACCTCTTCCGCGAGCGCCCCCGTGAACCGCCCGAGATCGAAGTCCGGGCGAGGCTCCAGCAGCGTGAAATCGAGGTCTTCAGAGAAACGGTCGAGGCCGTGAAGGACGCGGAGCGCCGTGCCGCCGTAGAGCGCGGCGTGCTCGAAGAGCCTCGCGCGCCAGAGGCCAAGGAGAGCGATCTCCTGGACGATTTCCCTCAGCGCGCCGACCGCCTCGTCCACGGTCCGAATGCGGTAGCGGCCG
>JAGUYC010000005.1 GCA_020061515.1 Gemmatimonadota bacterium | reverse complement strand
CCGCCGCCGCCTCTTCGAAGCGCCCGGCACGATAGTGGAGAAGCCCGAGGCTCATGCCGGCGTCGACGTGGCCGGGAGCGAGGCGGAGCGCCTCGCGAAAGAGATCCTCGGCGCGCTCCCGGTCCCCGGACTCGGCGTAGGCCCTTCCGAGAATGACCGTGGAGCGGACCTCGCTTGTCTCGCGTCCCTCGTAGATGTCGAGGTGGATCGGAATCGAGAGGAGCGCTGCCGCCGCAGCGACTCCGGTGAACGAACGCCACTGGCCCGCGCGCGCGTCGCGGGCGAGCCGCGCGAGCGCGATTGCAGCGAGAATCGCAAGCGCGGGGACCGCAGTTTGGCGATAGCGTGCGCAGACGAAGAACGCGATGAGGGAGGCTGCGTTCGCCAGGACGAAGAGAACGAGGAGATGCGACCGCCGTCCTTCGCGGGGAATCGTGAAGGCGCCGACGACCGCGAGCGAAAGGAGAAGCCCGAAGGGGAAAGGCCCCGCGCGAAGAACCGCGTACAATCTGCGGTCGAACTCGTAGTTCACGTCGAGGGGGATTTCGTACGCATTCCAATAGAGAGCGATCTTTCGCGCGAGGAGCCCGAAGTACCGCGCCGGGTTCTCGCGGATGAAGTCGAAGCTCTTCCCGTACCAATAAGAAGAGATCTCCGAAGCCGAGAGCCTTCGCCCGAGATCCTTCTCGGCGAGCCGCCGGGAATCGTAGATGTCGATCGCCTCGGGAGTTCCCCCGAACTCGGGAGGCGGGACATAGACCCCGCGCGTGTAGGGGTTGTTGCCCAGATAGAAGCTGACCCCCCCGTGGGAGGAGATCGGGATGATCTCCTTGGAGGCGCGGTAGTTGTGGAGCGTGGAGGGGAGGAGGGCGACCGCGAACCCCGCCAGAAAGAGGGGGAGGCGCGCGCGGCTCGCCTTCTCCGCGGCAAGAACCCAGAGAAGCACGAACGGCATGAAGAACAAGAGGTTGGGACGGGCGACCGCCCCGATCCCGAGGACGAGCCCGGGGGCGAAGAGGCCCTTCCCCTCCCTCTCGAGAGCCTTGAGAAGAAGATGAAGGCTGAGAAGGCCGAGGAAGATCCCGAGGGAGGACGAGAGCACCTGCCCCTCAAAATAGATGAACGGAACGTATCCGAGGGCGAGTGCGTAGGCGACGACTGCGGTCGACCGGCCGAGGAGGCGTCGCGCCGTCAGGTAGACCAACACGGCGGAGGCCGCCCCCAAGAAATGTTGGATCAGTCTGAGAATCAACAAGTTATGCCCGCAGACCTTGAAGAAGCCTCCGAGAAAGTAGGGATAGAGCGGGGCCATGTGAAACGGCTCGTCGCGGAGCCACTTCCCCGACGCGATCTCCCGCCCCCATTCGTCGTACGACTTGGCGTCCAGATAGAGGTGGTCGAAGAGCGGGGAACTCGTTGCCTCGGAAAGAAATAGGAGGCGCGGAACCAGGGCGGCCGCGAAAAGGAGAAGGAGAAAGCGGCGCGTCCCCATGTGGAAGCCTCGCGCCCGCATCCCGTTTTCTTTCAAGAGGTTAACCCCTCCCGACAAGGCCTCGCGCCGGGCGAGCCCCCTCGCCTCGCGGGGACGCGGGTGGAAAAGCTCTTTGACTATGGCAGAGGGACCGGTATGATTGCAAGCCGGTCCGGGAGCGGCGGCGGGTTTCGCTTGCCGGTTCCCCGTCTCCCCGGCGGGGCGAAAGGTGAAAAAGAGCGAAAGCCGTGGTATTTTCCATTGACACCCTCGATCGCGGGTGGTAGTTTGTAAGTTCTGTCTTTGCAGGTGCATCTCCTGTCGAGGTTCAACTGCTGGCGTAGCTCAATTGGTAGAGCGTCTCATTTGTAATGAGGTGGTTGGGGGTTCGATTCCTCTCGCCAGCTCCGAAATGGGCGCGGAGGTTGTCGAGCCGGTTACGGAACGGCGCAGAAGAAAGAGTCATGGCGTGGGGAGGTTCCCGAGCGGCCAAAGGGAACAGACTGTAAATCTGTCGGCGAAGCCTTCGGAGGTTCGAATCCTCCCCTCCCCATTCTTTATGGATAGAGGATTTTCTCGGGTCTTGCGGCGCGACGGCGGACGAGATCACGGGCGCGCGCAGTCCGGCCGCGTCCCGGACGACGCGGCGTCGGGAACGCCCTGGAGGAGAGACCGAAGTCGATCCGCGCGAGACAACCGAGGTCGGTCGGATTGTGCGGGAATAGCTCAGCTGGCTAGAGCATCAGCCTTCCAAGCTGAGGGTCGCGGGTTCGAATCCCGTTTCCCGCTCCAGAAGTGTCGGCCGGCGACGCCGTCCGGGCGTCGACGGAGGAGCGAGAGAAAAGGCGGTCTTGCGGCAACGCGGGAAGCCCACGTAGCTCAGTCGGTAGAGCAATTGCATGGTAAGCAATAGGTCACCAGTTCAATTCTGGTCGTGGGCTCCACCTCTCTCCGTGGACCCGCACCTCGCCGCCCGTGTTGGCTAGAAGGAGCGAAACAGATGGCGAAGGCGAAATTCGAACGAACGAAGCCGCATGTGAACGTGGGGACGATCGGCCACGTCGACCACGGCAAGACCACGCTCACTTCGGCGATCACCAAGGTGCAGGCGCTGAAGAAGCTGGCCGACGCGATCACCTATGACCAGGTGGCGAAAGCCTCGGAGGCGCACGGACGCCGCGATGCGACGAAGATTCTGACCATCGCGACCGCGCACGTGGAGTATCAGACCGAGAAGCGGCACTACGCGCACGTCGACTGCCCCGGCCACGCGGACTATGTGAAGAACATGGTCACCGGCGCGGCGCAGATGGACGGCGCGATTCTCGTCGTCGACGCGGCGGACGGCCCGATGCCGCAGACGCGCGAGCACGTGCTCCTCGCGCGCCAAGTGAACGTGCCGTACATCGTCGTCTTCCTGAACAAGGTCGACACGGTGGACGATCCGGAGCTTCTGGATCTCGTCGAGCTCGAGGTGCGCGAGCTGCTCAGCAAGTACGAGTTCCCGGGCGATGCCACTCCCTTCATTCGGGGCTCCGCGCTGCTCGCCATGAACAGCCCCGAGGATCCCGCTTCTACGAAGTGCATCCAGGAGCTGATGGACGCCATCGACTCGTTCATTCCCGATCCGCTTCGCGACGTCGACAAGCCGTTCCTCATGCCGATCGAGGACGTGTTCAGCATCACGGGCCGCGGAACTGTCGGCACCGGCCGAGTGGAGAGAGGCCGCGTGAAGGTCGGCGACAAGGTGCAGCGCGTCGGGATCAAGGAGACGAAGGACACGGTCGTGACCGGAGTCGAGATGTTCCGGAAGCTGCTCGACGATGCGCAGGCGGGGGACAATATCGGGCTCCTGCTCCGCGGCGTCGAGAAGGAAGAGCTCGAGCGCGGAATGGTGATCGCGGCTCCCGGATCGGTCAAGCCGCACACTAAGTTCCGCGGTGAGGTCTACATCTTGAAGAAAGATGAAGGCGGTCGGCACACGCCGTTCTTCGACGGCTACCGCCCGCAGTTCTACTTCCGGACGACCGACGTGACCGGGACCGCGCGGCTTCCGGAAGGCCGCGAGATGGTCATGCCCGGGGATAACGTCGAGATCAACGTCGAGCTGCACACGCCGATCGCTATGGAGAAGACGCTCCGTTTCGCGATCCGCGAGGGCGGACGCACCGTGGGCGCGGGCGTGATCGCGGAGGTCATCGAGTAGCGGAAGCGGCGGCCCGCTCGCGGGCCGGAACAAAGGACGAAGGGGGGAGCGCGCGCCGCTCCCCCGTCTTGAAGGTCCAAGGAGAGCGCACAGGTGTGTAGCTCAATTGGTAGAGCACCGGTCTCCAAAACCGGGGGTTGCGGGTTCGATCCCTGCCACACCTGCGGCCCTCTTCTCCGCGAACCGAAGGGGATCGAAGGATGAATGAGGAGTCCACCGGAGTCGTCCAAAGACTGATCCGGTTTCTGCGCGAGGTATGGATCGAGCTCCAGAAGGTCGCGTGGCCCACTTGGGAGGAGCTCAAAGGTTCGACGGGAGTGGTGATCGTCGCGGTCATCCTCATTTCCATTTTCATCGGAGTCGTGGACGCCGGGCTCCTTCGGCTGGTCCGGCTCGTGTTGCGATAGGGTCCTCTCGTGTCGAGGAAGGTCATGGGAGAAGAGGTGAGGGAAGAAAGCGCGGGCGTCTCGGGAACGACTCCGGAGACTCCGCCGGCCGATGAGTGCGCGCCGTCCCCGGACGAAGCGGCGGAGGAGAGCGCCGAGGTCCGGCCGCCGTCCGATGAGACGGCCTCGGAGGAGAGCGTCGAGGACGCGGCCGCTTCCGGCGAGCCTTCGGAGAAGCCGCCCGCGGAAGAGGGCGATCGCGAGGAGGGCCAGGAAGAGGACCGCTTGCGCTGGTACGTCGTCCACACAAGCGCGGGCCACGAGGAAAAAGCCGCGAGCAACATCGAACGAGCGGTGAAGCAGGCCGGATTGCAGGATCAGGTTCCCCGAGTTCTCGTTCCGACCGAGAAGGTGGCGGAGATGAGGAACGGGAAGAAGACGATCACGGATCGGAAGTTCTTCCCGAGCTATGTTCTCGTGAGGATGGAGATGTCCGACGAGACCTGGCGCGTGATCTCGAACACGCCCGGCGTCACGCGGTTCGTCGGGGTCGGGACCAAGCCGCAGCCGATCTCGAACGAGGAGATCGAGAGGATTCTCGGGAGAGTCGAGGGAACCAAGGAGAAACCGACGCCGACGATTCCCTATCACGTGGGCGAGCACGTGAAGGTGACCGACGGTCCCTTCACCGAGTTCACGGGCGTGGTGGACGAGATTCAGCCGGACCGGGGAAAGCTGAAGGTCATGGTCTCGATCTTCGGCCGGCCGGTTCCCGTCGAG
This sequence comes from Gemmatimonadota bacterium, assembly GCA_020061515.1. Classification (GTDB taxonomy): domain Bacteria; phylum Orphanbacterota; class Orphanbacteria; order Orphanbacterales; family Orphanbacteraceae; genus VGIW01. The sequence goes on along the minus strand of JAGUYC010000005.1, from coordinate 32,075 downwards.
TTGGACTTTTTGCAGGTGAAAAGCTTGTAGGGCGCGGGAGCGCCCTCGAGCGCGGGAAAAAACAATGGCCGCACCGAAGAAGAAAAAAGTACAGGCGATGGTCAAGCTGCAGATTCCGGCCGGCAACGCGACTCCGGCTCCACCGGTCGGACCGGCTCTCGGCCAGCAGGGCGTCAACATCATGGAGTTCTGCAAGGCCTTCAACGCGCGCACGCAGAAGGACCAGGGACTCATCATTCCCGCGGTCATCACCGTGTACGCGGACCGGTCGTTCACCTTCATCACGAAGTCCCCGCCCGCGGCGGTTCTCTTGAAAAGGGCGGCCGGAATTCCGAAGGCGTCCGGCGAGCCGAACCGCAACAAGGTGGGAAAGGTAACGAAGAAGCAGGTCCGCGAGATCGCCGATCTCAAGAAAGAGGACCTGAACGCCAACGATACCGAAATGGCCATGCGCATGATCGAAGGGACCGCCCGCAGCATGGGAATCGATGTTGAGGGCTAGTCTCCGGATCGCAGGTGCGATTTCCGGACGTCGGCCTCAACCGGGCGGGAGATCAGAGGTGCACAGATGAAAGTTGGGAAGCGCTATCGGGCCGCAAGCGAGAAGGTGGACCGGATGACCCGGTATCCGCTGGATTCCGCGATCGACCTGGTGAAGGGAGGGGCGAGCGCGAAGTTCGACGAGACGGTCGAGCTCGCGGCGAATCTCGGCGTCGATCCCCGCCACTCCGAGCAACAGATCCGCGGGACGATCGTCCTGCCGCACGGAACGGGGAAGAGCGTTCGCGTGCTCGTCATCGCGAAGGGCGAGAAGGAAAAAGAAGCCGCGGAGGCGGGAGCCGATTTCGTCGGTTCCGCCGACTATGTGGAGAAGATCCAAGGCGGATGGACCGAGTTCGACGCGATGATCGCGACGCCCGACATGATGAAGGAAGTGGGGAAGCTCGGGAAGATTCTCGGGCCGCGCGGCCTGATGCCCAACCCCAAGAGCGGAACCGTGACGTTCGATGTCGGGCGGGCGGTGCGCGAAGTGAAGGCCGGGCGCATTCAGTACCGCACCGACAAGACGGGGAACATCCACGTGCCGGTCGGGAAGGTCTCGTTCGGCAAGGACCAGCTCGCGGAGAACATCCGGACCGTGATCACGGAAATCCAGCGGTCCAAGCCGTCCTCCGCGAAGGGGACGTATTGGAAGGGCCTCACGATTTCGTCCACGATGGGGCCGGGCGTGCGCATCGACGTCCAGGCCGAGCTCCTGCGCGGATGATCGGGGGAGGGATCTGCAACCATGCCGACACCAAGAAAAGTTGAATCGGTCGCGACCCTCAGGAAGAAGTTGGAGAACGCGCAGGCGGTCGTCCTCGCCGATTTCACCGGCCTGAACGTCGACGGCGTCAGCCGTCTTCGCCGCGAGTTCCGCAAGAGCGGCAGCGAGTTCTTCGTCATCAAGAACACGCTGGGCCGCATCGCCGCGCGCGACATGAACATGGAGGGGCTCGGACGCTTCCTGGATCGCGGGCCGACCGGTTGGGCGCTGGCGATCGCCGATCCGGTCTCGCCGGCGAAGATCCTCATGGACTTCGCGAAGGCGAACAACAACATCCCCGTGGTGAAGGGCGGGTTCGTCGGCGGAGCCGTTCTTACCGCGGATGAGATCCGGAGGTTCGCCAATCTGCCGCCGAAGCCGGTGCTCGTCGCGCAGATCATGGGACTCGTGAACGCGCCCGCGCAGGGGATCGCGGGAACGATCCGGGCGGTGATGACCTCGCTCGCGGTCGCGACCGACGAAATCCGGAAGAAGAAGGAGGGCGGCGGGTCGTAGTCTCGGGCGATCCACCGCCGGTTCGGTCCATAGATGGATCGCCACGGCCGGACGGCCGGCGAGGCGATCGGAAAGGCGTGGAAACACCGGGGAGCGCGGCCGCGCGCGCGCGCTCCGCGAGGAACCTGAAGGGCGGGATTCCCTGCTCTCTCAAGATCGGGAGGTACACATCATGACGAACGAGGATACGGCCACCAAGGCGGCCGTCGATGTCTCGCCCAAGATCGCGGAGGTGGTTTCAGCGATCGAGAAGCTCACCGTCCTGGAGGCGGCCGAGCTCGTGAAGGCGCTCGAGGATCGGTTCGGCGTGTCGGCGGCGCCCCAGGCGATGGCGATGCCGATGGGCGGGATGATGCCCGCGGGCGGCGAAGCCGCCGCGGCCGAGGAGCAGACCGAGTTCGCCGTGATCCTCACGGCGGCGGGGGACAAGAAGATTCAGGTCCTTAAGGTCGTGCGCGCGATCACGGGCCTCGGTCTGAAGGAAGCGAAAGACCTCGTGGACAACACCCCCAGGCCGATCAAGGAGGGGGTGAACAAGGAAGAGGCCGCGGACATCAAGGCCAAGATCGAGGAAGCGGGCGGCCAGGTCGAGGTGAAGTAAGCCGCGTTCGCTTGAATCGTGAAAGGTGTTCCGCCCGATGCCGCGCCGGGTTCGGAAGGCGAATCGCCTTCCGGATCCGCGCGCGGCCGAGTCGTCCGTTCATAGGGGAGATGGAAGATTGGCTATCCATTGGGTCGAGAGGTTGAGCTTCTCCAAGAACCCCGCCGTCATGGACATCCCCAACCTTCTCGATGTGCAGCTCCGGTCTTTCGACTGGTTCCTGCAATTCGATACGCCGCCCGACAAGCGCAAGAATCAGGGTCTGCAGGCCGTGTTCAACGAGATCTTTCCGATCGCGGATGCGCGCGGGAACTTCAGCCTCGAGTTCGTCTCATACGGACTCGGGGAACCGAAGTACGACGTCGAGGAATGCCAGGAACGGGATGTCACGTTCGCGGCGCCTCTGAAGGCGACTCTCCGCCTCATCGTCAAGGAGACGGTGGACGGAGAAAAGAAGGTCAAGGAGGTCATCGAGCAGGAAGTCTATCTGGGCGAGCTCCCCATCATCACGGACAAGGGGACGTTCATCATCAACGGCGCCGAGCGGGTGATCGTGAGCCAGCTTCACCGTTCGCCCGGCGTCTTCTTCGACGAGGAGACGCATCCGAACGGCAAGCGGCTCTTCGCGGCCAGGATCATCCCCTACCGCGGGTCGTGGGTCGAGTTCACGACGGACATCAACGACATCATGTATGCCCACATCGACCGGAAGCGGAAGCTGCCGGTGACGATTCTCCTGCGGTCGCTGGGTTATTCGTCCGACGCCTCCATCCTCGAGCTCTTCTATGAGATCGAGGAGATCCACTTCAGCTCGTATCGGAAGAAGGACGAGCTGGTTGGGCGCATCCTCGCGTCCGACGTCGTGGATGAGAGGTCGGGGACCGGAGAGGTTCTCGCCCAGGTGAACGAGGAGATCACCCTCCAGCTTCTCGAGAGGATGCGCGAGGCGAAGGTCGGCAATGTGCGACTTCTCGTTCCGGACGAGGAGAAGGACGCGCAGGTGATTCGGAACACGCTGGCGAAGGATACGACCAGCGGCGAGGAAGAGGCGCTGAAGCGCATCTACAACCTGCTTCGTCCCGGCGATCCGCCGAGCATCGACACGGCACGCTCCCTGCTCGACCGGCTGTTCTTCAACGCGAGACGCTATGATCTCGCCCCCGTCGGCCGATACAAAATGAATCGGCGTCTCGGGCTGAAAGTCCCGGACCATGAGACCACGCTGACCAAAGAGGATTTTGTTCAGGTCGTCGATCAGCTTCTCCGCCGGCGGGCCGGCAAGGACGAACCGGACGACATCGACCATCTCGGGAACCGCAGGCTTCGGTCGGTCGGCGAGCTCCTCGCGATTCAGTTCTCGATCGGCCTCTCCCGCATGGCGCGGATCATCAAGGAGAGGATGAGCCTGGGAGACACCGAGAACATCGCTCCATACGATCTCATCAACGCCCGGACGATTTCCGCGGTGATCAAGACGTTCTTCGGAAGCTCGCAACTTTCACAGTTCATGGATCAAACGAATCCTCTCGCCGAGTTGACGCACAAGCGGCGGCTCTCGGCGCTGGGACCCGGCGGTCTCACGCGTGAGCGCGCGGGATTCGAGGTGCGGGACGTCCACTACACGCACTACGGGCGCATCTGCCCGATCGAGACGCCGGAAGGACCGAACATCGGCCTCATCAGCTCCCTCTCGACTTACGCGCGCGTCAACGACTATGGGTTCCTCGAGACGCCGTACCGGAAGGTCGTGAACGGGAGAGCGACCGATGAGATCGAGTATCTCTCCGCGGACCAGGAGGACGACCGCAGGGTCGTCCAGGCGAACACGCCGCTCGATTCGAACGGCCGGATCATTCCGGAGCGGCTGACCGCGAGGTTCTGGAGCGATTATCCGGTGGTGGATCGCGAGCAGGTCGAGTACATGGACGTTTCGCCGATGCAGATCGTGAGCGCGGCCGCGGCGCTGATCCCCTTCCTCGAGAACGACGACGCCAACCGCGCGCTCATGGGCTCGAACATGCAGCGCCAGTCCGTGCCGCTTCTCCGGCCCGAGACGCCTCTCGTCGGAACGGGGCTCGAACGGCGCGTGGCGTTCGATTCGGGCGTTCTCGTGACCGCGAAGCACTCGGGAACGATAGAAAACGTTTCGGCGGATTCGATCGTGATCAACTACTCGAAGGGGCGCGAGATCGATCTCACCGGCTTCGAGGGGCTGGAGATCCACAAGCTGATCAAGTTCCGCCGCTCGAACCAGGACACGTGCGTGACGCAGAAGCCTCTCGTCCGGATCGGCGACCGCGTGGAAGCCGGCGACGTGATCGCAGACGGGCCGGCCACGCAGAACGGGGAGCTCGCCCTCGGGGCGAATGTGCTCGTCGCCTTCATGCCGTGGAGCGGATACAACTTCGAGGACGCGATCCTCATCAGCGAGAGGGTCGTCAAGGAGGACCGATTCACCTCGATCCACATCGAGGAGTTCGAGCTTCAGGTTCGCGACACGAAGCGCGGCGTCGAGGAGATCACCCGCGAGATCCCGAACGTGGGGGAAGAGGCGGTGAAGAACCTCGACGAGGACGGGATCGTCCGAGTCGGCGCTCACGTCCGCGCGGGCGACATCCTCGTCGGAAAAGTGACTCCCAAGGGGGAGACGGAGCTCTCCCCGGAGGAGCGTCTCCTGCGGGCGATCTTCGGCGAGAAGGCGGGCGACGTTCGCGACGCGTCCCTCAAGGCTCCGCCGGGGATGGACGGCGTCGTGATCGACGTCAAGGTGTTCTCGCGCAAAGAGCGTGACGAGAGGGCGAAACAGGAGGAGAAGAAGAAGGCGGCGGAGATCAAGCGCCGCATCAACAAGGAGATCAAGGGAATCCGCGACGTTCGGGACGAGCGGATCCGCGACGTCCTTCTCGACAAGACGACGGCGCGTTTCTACTACCGGGGGACCGACGAGCACATACGGGCCGGCCGCAAGTGGAACGAGCGCCTCTTCGAGGAGATCTCCTTCGACAAGGTCGATCCGAACGAACCCGTGACCGACGATACGCGCACGAATAACAAGGTGCGCTCGCTCCAGACCGCGGCGGAAGCCTCCATCGACAAGAAGGAGCGCGAGCTGCTCCGCGAGCTCGAACGGCTCTCGCGCGGCGACGAGCTCGCCCCCGGAGTCGTGAAGCTCGTGAAGGTGTACGTGGCGAAGAAACGCAAGATCTCCGTCGGCGACAAGATGGCCGGCCGCCACGGAAACAAGGGGGTTGTCGCGAAGGTCCTTCCGGAGGAGGACATGCCCTTCCTCGCGGACGGAACCCCGGTCGAGATCGTGCTGAATCCGCTCGGAGTTCCTTCGCGAATGAACCTTGGGCAGATCCTCGAGACGCACCTCGGCTGGGCGTGCAAGGCTCTCGGCCTTTGCGCCGCTTCGCCGGTGTTCGACGGCGCCACGATCGACGAAATCAAGGAGAAGCTTCGCGAGGCCGGTCTTCCGGAAAGCGGGAAGTCGGTTCTGTACGACGGCCGCACGGGAGAACCGCTCAAGCACGAGGTGACGGTGGGATACATCTACATGCTGAAGCTCTCCCACCTGGTCGACGACAAGATCCACGCGCGCTCGATCGGCCCTTACTCGCTCGTGACGCAGCAGCCGCTCGGCGGCAAGGCGCAGTTCGGCGGCCAGCGATTCGGGGAAATGGAGGTGTGGGCGCTCGAGGCGTACGGCGCGGCCTATACGTTGCAGGAGCTGTTGACCGTGAAGTCAGACGACGTCGTGGGCCGATCCAAAGTGTATGAAGCGATCGTGAAGGGGGAAAACCCGCCCCAACCTGGCATTCCCGAGTCGTTCAACGTGCTCGTGAAGGAGCTCCAGTCGTTGGGTCTCGATATTTATCTCGAGCAGCAGAAAACCGAGTAACCATTCGCGAGTCGGCGCTCGCGAGGGGCGGCGTTGCCGCCTAGGGGGTCACTCAGGTGTACACGGCAAGAGAGAGAGAAGAGCGGCAGCCGGCATCGTTCGAGTCGATCCGGATTCAGCTCGCCTCGCCCGAGACCATCCTGGGTTGGTCGTACGGCGAGGTCACCAAGCCCGAGACGATCAACTATCGGTCTTTCAAACCGGAGAAGGACGGACTCTTCTGTGAGAGGATCTTCGGGCCGGTCAAGGACTGGGAGTGCAACTGCGGGAAGTACAAGCGCATCCGCTACCGCGGAGTTGTCTGCGACCGATGCGGCGTCGAGGTGACGCAAGCGAAGGTGCGCAGGGAGCGTCTGGGCCACATCAAGCTCGCGGTCCCGGTTTCCCATATTTGGTATTTCAAGGGAATTCCGAGCCGCATCGGACATCTGCTCGACATGTCGGTCCGGGATCTCGAGCGCATTCTTTACTACGAGTCGTACGTCGTCACCGACCCGAAGGACACGCCGCTCGAGCAAAAGGAGCTGCTCTCCGAGGACCGCTTCCTCGCCCTCCGGAAGGAGTTCGGCGCGGACGGCTTCGAGGCGGACATGGGGGCGGAGGCGATCAAGAATCTCCTGAAGGCGGTCCCCATCGAGGATCTTTCGAACGATCTTCGTGTGATCGCCAAGACGGAGGTCTCCGTTCAACGAAAGAAGGAGACCTTGAAGAGGCTCAAGGTGGTCGAGGCTTTCCGGAAGTCGGGGAACAAGCCGGAGTGGATGATCCTCGACACGATCCCGGTCCTGCCGCCCGATCTTCGTCCGCTCGTTCCGCTCGAGGGGGGGCGCTTCGCCACTTCGGATCTGAACGACCTCTACCGGCGGGTGATCAACCGGAACAACCGCCTCAAGAAGCTGATCGAGATCCGCGCGCCGGAGGTGATCCTCCGGAACGAGAAGCGAATGCTCCAGGAAGCGGTCGACGCGCTCTTCGACAACGGGAGAAGAACGCGCGCGGTGCGCGGCCCGGGGAACCGTCCCCTGAAGTCCCTCTCCGACATGCTCAAGGGAAAGCAGGGGCGCTTCCGCCAGAACCTCCTCGGAAAGCGCGTGGACTATTCGGGGCGCTCGGTGATCGTCGTCGGGCCCGAGCTCCGGCTGCATCAGTGCGGGCTGCCGAAGAACATGGCGCTCGAGCTCTTCAAGCCATTCATCATCAAGAAGCTCGAGGACAAGGGCTACGTCCAGACGGTGAAGAGCGCGAAGAAGCTCGTCGAGCGCGAGAAGCCCGAGGTCTGGGATATTCTCGAGGAGATCATCAAGGACCACCCGGTCCTTCTGAACCGCGCGCCGACTTTGCACCGCCTCGGGATCCAGGCCTTCCAGCCGGTTCTCGTGGAGGGGAAAGCGATTCGGATCCACCCGCTCGTGTGCGCCGCTTTCAATGCGGACTTCGACGGCGATCAGATGGCCGTGCACGTTCCGCTTTCGTTCGAGGCGCAGATCGAGGCGCGCGTGCTCATGCTCTCGAGCAACAACATCCTGGCGCCGGCGAGCGGGAGGCCTCTCGCCTCTCCGACGCAGGACATCGTTCTCGGCCTTCACTTCCTCACCCATCCGAAGGACGGCGCGCGGGGAGATGGGATGGCGTTCACGGACGCGGACGAGGTCGAATCCGCCTACGAGGCCGGGGTCGTCGAGCTGAACACGCGCATCAAGGCGCGCGTGAACGGGAAGCTTCTCGAAACGACGACGGGGCGCGTCTTCTTCAATCGGGTCGTTCCCACGGAGCTCGGCTTCATCAACGAGTCGTTGCACAAGGGCTCGATCGAGGATCTCGTCGGGCAGTGCCACTCCCTGTTCGGCCCTGAGCGGACCGCGCAGTTCTTGGACGCGCTGAAGGATCTCGGCTTCCACTACGCGACGATCGCTGGAATCACGGTCGGCATCGACGATGTGATGGTCCCGCCCGAGAAGCAAGGATTGATCCAGGGCGCCTGGGCTCAAGTGCGCAAGATTCAGGACGCTTACAACAGCGGCCACATCCACGATCTCGAGCGCTACAACAAGATCATCGACATCTGGACCCACTGCACGAACGAGGTCGCCGACAACATGTTCCGGCGGATGGGCGAATCGGAGAGGGGCTTCAACCCGATCTTCATGATGGCGGACTCCCGTTCCCGCGGATCGAAGGAGCAGATCCGCCAGCTTGCCGGCATGCGCGGTCTGATGGCGAAGCCCCAGAAGAAGCTCACCGGAGGGGTGGGCGAGATCATCGAGTCGCCGATCGTCTCCAACTTCCGCGAAGGGCTCAACGTGCTGGAGTACTTCATCTCGACGCACGGCGCCCGCAAGGGACTCGCGGACACCGCCCTCAAGACCGCCGACGCCGGATACCTCACCCGGCGTCTGGTGGACGTGGCGCAGGACGTCATCATCACCGAGGAGGACTGCGGCACGATTCTCGGGCTCGACATCTCCGCCCTAAAGGAAGGCGAGAAGATCATCGAGCCGCTCGCGGACCGCGTTCTCGGACGCGTCGCGGTGGAGGACGTGATCGACCCGATCACCGGGGAGATGATTGTCGAGTCCGGACAGGAGATTCGCGAGGAGCACGCGGAGCAAATCGACCACGCGGGGATCGAGTGGATTCGAATTCGGTCCGTGCTGACCTGCGAGACGAAGCGCGGCGTCTGCGCGAAGTGCTACGGTCGCAATTTGGCGAACGGGCGGATGGTGAGTCTCGGCGAGGCGGCGGGAGTGATCGCCGCGCAGTCGATCGGAGAGCCGGGCACCCAGCTCACCCTGCGGACCTTCCATATCGGCGGCGCCGCGGCGCGCATCACCGAGGAGAACTACCTCAACGCGCGGGTGGCCGGGAAGATCCGCTTCAGCGAGCGCGTGCGGCTGCTGAAGCTCACGGACGGCTCGCACGTGTCGATCGGGCGTCACGGAGAGGTTGAGATTCTGGACGAGGAGGACCGGGTGCGGGCCAAGCACCGGATCCCGTACGGCGCGAACGTGAAGGTGAAGGACGGCCAGCGGGTCGCCGAGGGGGATCCTGTTTTCGAGTGGGATCCATATTCGGCGCCGATCGTCTCCGAGAAGAAGGGGCAGGTGAAGTTCGTCGACATCATCGAGGACATCACCGTTCGCGAGGAGCTGGACGACAAGACGGGCCGCAGGCAGCGCGTCATCATCGACGTGCGCGAGAAGAATCTGCATCCCACAATCCGAATCCTCGCGCCCGGCGGGCGAAAGATGGCCGAGTACCTCATCCCGACGGGGGCGAGGCTCGACTGCCAGGACGGAGAGGAGATCGAGGGCGGGCAGGTCCTCGCCAGGATGCCGCGCGAGATCTCCAAGACTCGGGACATCACCGGAGGCCTCCCGCGCGTCGCCGAGCTTTTCGAGGCGCGCAAGCCGAAGGATGCCGCGGTCGTAACCGAGATCAACGGGATCGTGAAGTTCTCGGGGCGAGTCCGCGGAATGCGCCGGTTGGTCGTTACGCATGAGTCGGGCGCGGAGAAGGAGTACCTGATCCCGCACGGCAAGCACCTGATGGTCCGAGAGGGAGACAACGTCAACGCGGGCGAGCCTCTCTCCGAGGGCCCGATCAACCCGCACGACATCCTTCGCATCAAGGGGAACAACGCGGTTCAGGAATACTTGGTCAATGAGATCCAAGAGGTCTACCGGCTCCAGGGCGTCCGGATCAACGACAAGCACATCGAGGTGATCGTGCGCCAGATGCTGCAGAAGGTTCGGATCGAGGATCCGGGCGACACGGTCTTCCTCGAGGGAGATCAAGTGTCGAAAGCGCTCGTGCGCGAGGAGAACGAACGCCTTGTCGCGGAGGGAGGCAAGCCCGCCATGTTCCAGCCGCTTCTTCTCGGCATCACCAAGGCGTCTCTCTCGACCGAGAGCTTCGTCTCGGCCGCTTCTTTCCAGGAGACGACGCGGGTGTTGACGGAGGCGGCGATTCGGGGAGCGACCGACCATCTCCTCGGGCTGAAAGAAAACGTGATCATGGGGAACCTGATCCCGGCGGGGACCGGCGTGGGACATTGCCGCCGAATCCGCCTGGAGGAACCGGAGCCGCTTTCGGAAGAGGAGCAGCAAGTCGTTGCGGCGGAAGCGGATGTGGAGCCGGAAGAGCCGGGGGACGAGCAGGAAAAAATTCTTGACAGCAAGTAGAAAGGCGGAGACAATAGCAGTTCTATGCCTATGAACTGAAACGGGTTCCGTCTCGGAGGGTGCCTTTTTGCCCACGATCAATCAGCTGGTCCGCAAGGGCCGCAAGGTCTTGAAAAGGAAGACGAAAGCGCCGGCGCTGCAGAGCTCTCCGCAGAAGCGCGGGGTCTGCATTCGCGTGTACACGACCTCCCCGAAGAAGCCGAACTCGGCGCTCAGGAAGGTGGCTCGTGTGCGGCTTCAAAACGGAATCGAGGTGACGAGCTACATCCCCGGGGAAGGGCACAACTTGCAGGAGCACTCCCTCGTTCTCGTGAGAGGGGGCAGGGTGAAAGACCTTCCCGGAGTTCGTTATCACATCGTCCGCGGGGCGCTCGACGCCTCCGGGGTAGAGGGACGAACACAGAGCCGTTCCAAGTACGGAACGCGGAGACCGAAGAAGTAGAAACCATGCCGAGGAAGAAATACGTTCCGCGCAGCAATCCCTTGCCGGATCCGGTTCACGGAAGCCTTCTCGTGACCAAGTTCGTTAGCTCGCTCATGAGCCGCGGCAAGAGGAGCACGGCGGAGAGAGTGTTCTATCGGGCGATGGATATCATCGAGCAGAAGACCGGCCAGCCGGGCATCACGGTCTTCAAGCAGGCGATCTCCAACGCGAAGCCTGTTCTCGAGGTGAAGTCCCGCAGGGTCGGCGGCGCAACGTATCAGGTTCCCGTCGAGGTCCGCCCGGAACGGCGGACGTCCCTCGCGATTCGCTGGATCATCGACTACTCCACGGCCCGCTCGGAGAAGTCGATGGAGGAGAAATTGGCCGCGGAGCTTGTGGCCGCTTCGAAAAAAGAAGGGGGCACGATCAAGAAGAGAGAGGACACGCACAAGATGGCGGAAGCGAACAAGGCTTTCGCCCACTACCGTTGGTAGTGTCCAAGCGTAACCGTTCCCAACCAGTCGTGGGATGACGAATTGGGTCTGACAAGAGTTACGAGAATCCTCCTACTTCCTGAAACGCCAAGCGCTACCGCGTGTTCGAGGTCGCGCGAATCCCGCCGCGACGAACGGTCGAAGAGAGCGTCGCGGGTGATGTGTGAACGAGAGGTCCGTCATGGGTCGTCAGTACGCGCTCGAGAAGGTGCGCAACATCGGTATCATGGCGCATATCGATGCCGGGAAGACGACCACCACCGAGCGGATTCTCTACTACACCGGCCGGGTTCATCGGATGGGCGAGGTGCACGACGGCACGACCGTCATGGATTGGATGGACCTGGAGCGGGAACGCGGGATCACCATTACGTCGGCCGCGACGACCTGCTTCTGGAAAGACTGCAGGGTTAACATAATCGATACGCCCGGGCACGTCGACTTCACGGTCGAGGTGGAGCGGTCTCTCCGGGTCTTGGACGGAGCCGTCGCGGTCTTCTGCTCCGTCGGCGGCGTGGAGCCGCAGTCGGAGACCGTGTGGCGGCAGGCGGACAAGTACCGCATTCCGCGGCTCGCCTTCATCAATAAGATGGACCGGCTGGGAGCCGACTTCTCCCGGGTGGTGCGCATGATGCGCGAGAAGCTCGGGGCGAATGCCGTACGAATCCAGATCCCGACGGGGGAAGGAGAGCGCTTTCGGGGTCTTATCGACCTCGTGCGCATGAAGATGGTCGTGTACGACGACGAGTCGCTCGGCGCGCAGTTCCGCGAGGAGGAGATCCCCGCGGAGTTCGCCGCCGAAGCGCAGGAGGCGCGCGCGGAGCTTCTCGATGCGATCGCCGAGTACGACGACGCGTTTCTCGAGAAGTACGTCGAGGGGCGCCCCGTGTCCGAGGAGGACGTTCGGCGGGCGATCCGCGCGGCGACGGTCGGCGTTCACGTCATGCCGGTTCTTTGCGGGTCGGCGCTCCGGAACAAGGGAGTCCAGAGACTTCTCGACGCGGTCGTGGAGTATCTCCCCTCCCCGACCGACGTCCCGCCGATCGAAGGGACGCATCCGACGACCGACAAGACGCTGGCGCGGAGGGCCTCGGACGGCGAGCCGTTCTCCGCGCTCGCGTTCAAGATCAGCGCCGATTACTACGTCGGCAAGCTCTCGTATCTCCGAGCGTACTCGGGGACGCTGAAGAGTGGGGACGTGGTTCTGAACCCGAGAACGGGCCGCAAGGAGCGGATCGGAAGGATCCTTCAGATGCACGCGAACAAGCAGACCGAGATCGACGAGATCTACGCCGGCGACATCGTCGCGGCGGTCGGTCTGAAGAACGTGGTCACGGGGGATACTCTCTGCGACCTGAAGCATCCGATCGCGCTCGAGTCGATGACGTTTCCGAATCCGGTGATCTCTGTCGCCATCGAACCCAAGACGAAGACGGACGAGGAGAAGCTCTCCTCGTCGCTCGCGCGCATGGCCGAGGAGGACCCGACCTTCCGCTATCGGGTCGACGAAGAGACCGGCCAGACGATCATCTCCGGGATGGGGGAGCTTCATCTCGACGTGATCACGACCCGAATGGCGCGCGAATTCGGGGTGGGAGCGAACATCGGCAAGCCGCAGGTCGCGTATCGGGAGACGATCCGCGGCGCGGCCCGTTCGGACATGGAGTTCGTTCGCCAGAGCGGCGGGCGCGGGCAGTACGCGCACGTGATCCTCGAGGTCGCGCCGATCGACGTGGCGACGCAATTCGAGTTCGAAAACGGCATCTCGTCCGATGTGATTCCGAGGCAGTTCCTCGGACCGATCGAGCAGGGCCTCCGGGGAGCGATGGGGAGCGGCGTCTTGGCGGGTTACGAGATGACCGGGATCCGCGCGCGTCTCGTCGGGGGATCGTATCACGACGTCGATTCGACCGACGTGGCCTTCGGCACCGCGGCGTCGATGGCTCTCCAGGACGCCGTGCGGCAGGCGGATCCGATTCTGCTCGAGCCGATGATGACGGTCGAGGTCGTGGTTCCGGAGGAGTTCCTCGGGCCGGTGATCGGCGACATCAACGGACGGCGGGGGCAAATCTCCGGAAGCGCGCAGAGGGCGGACGCGAAGATTGTGACGGCGATCGTTCCGCTCGTGGAGATGTTCGGCTACGCGACGGCGATCCGGTCGCTGACGCAGGGACGCGCGCTCTACACGATGCAGTTCCTGCGATACGAGGAGATCCCGTCGAGGATCGCGGCTGCGCTGATCAGCCGAATGAGGGGTTTTTAGGCGGATGAAGTCGGCAAGAACGAACGGGAACGCGGCGAGGAGCGCGAATCGGCTCGGGGCTTCGGGCTCGTCCCGCGGTCTCTTGAACCGTGAACGAAAAGCGACGCGGTGTCCGCGCGGCGGGCGCCCCTCGGGAGAGCATACGGTAGGCGCGGCGTAGCCGACGCCGCGGAGGTGAAGAACGTGGCAGGTCAGAGAATACGCATTCGGTTGCGCGCCTACGACCACGAGGTTCTCGACAAGTCGACGGCCGAGATCGTGCAGACGGCGAGAAGAACCGGCGCCCGGGTTTCGGGACCGATTCCGCTCCCGACGAAGAAGACCATCTACACGGTTCTCCGGTCGCCGCACATCGACAAGAAATCGCGGGAACAGTTCGAGATCCGCACGCACAAGCGGCTGATCGAGATCTTCGACTCCACGCCGCAGACGATCGACGCGTTGGGCCGGCTCGATCTTCCCGCCGGGGTCGATATCGAGATCAAGGTGTAAGGGAGCGAATCATGGCGGAAGCAATGCTCCAGACTTTCGAGGGCCAGGAAAAGGGAACGGTTACGCTCCCGAATTCCGCTTTCGCGGTCCGGCCCAGGCAGCAGGCGGTCTACGAGGCGGTGAAGGCCCTCCTGGCGAATCAGAGGCAGGGAACGTCCTCAACCAAGACGCGGCACGAGGTATCGGGATCCGGGAAGAAGCCGTGGCGGCAGAAGGGGACGGGGCGCGCGCGCGCGGGGACGTCGACGTCGCCTCTCTGGGTCGGAGGCGGGCGGAGCCACGGACCGCGCCCGCGGGACTACACGATGCGCATCCCGAAGAAGATCCGTCGCTTGGCGCTCCTCTCGGTTCTCTCGGACAAAGCCGGACGGGGCGCGATCACCGTGATCGACGCTTGCCCTCGGATGGATGCGCCGAAGAGCAAGGTGTTCTCGGATTTTTGGAGACGCGTCGCGAAGGACCGGGAGAAGTGCCTCTTGGTGCTCGCCCAGTTCGACGAGAACGTCTTCAAGTCGGTGCGGAATCTCCCGCGCCTCGCCGTCACGACCGTCGGCAACCTGAACACGTACGACGCCGTCCGCGTCGGCAGGGTCGTTTTCACCGCCGAGGCGCTCCAGGCGTTCGAGAAAGCGGAGTAGGACCATGGAGGCGAGGAAGATCGTTCTTAGGCCGGTGGTGACGGAAAAGACCTCGAATCTTCGCGCCGCCGAGAACAAGTACGTGTTCGAAGTCGCGACGGACGCGAACAAGATCCAGATCAAGGCCGCGGTGGAGGAGATCTTCAAGGTTCATGTGGAAAAGATCACCACATGGTACGCGCGGGGGAAGCTCCGTCGCCGCGGGCGTTTCGTCGGAAAGACTCCGGATCGGAAGCGCGCGGCGGTGACCGTCCGAAAGGGCGAGAGCATACCGGTCTTCGAGCAGGTCTAAGGCTCGCCGCCCGCCGGCGGAGGGCTTCGGAGAAGGAACGGCACGATGGGCATTCGGAAATTCAAGCCGACGACCTCGACGCTCCGATACCGGGCGGTCTCCGATTTCGCGGAGATCACCAAGGACAAACCGCGGAAGGAGCTTGTGGAGCCCCTGCGGAAGAACTCGGGGCGGAACAACCAGGGACGGATCACGATCCGGCATCGAGGCGGTGGTCACAAGCGCCGCTACCGACTGATCGACTTTCGCCGGGATAAGGGCGGGGTGCCTGGCCGGGTGGAGAGCATCGAGTACGATCCGAACCGCTCGGCGCGGATCGCGCTTGTGCTGTACGCGGACGGCGAACGGCGCTACATCCTCGCGCCGCAGGGCGTGAAGGTCGGCGATCCGATTCAGGACGGCCCGGAGTCGGAAATCCGCGAGGGGAACTCGCTTCCGATCCGGAGGATCCCGCTCGGAAGCCAGATCCACAACATCGAGATGCGGCCGGGGAAGGGCGCGCAGATCGCACGGAGCGCGGGCACGTACGCGCAGCTTCTCGCGAAGGAAGGGAAGTACGCGGTGCTTCGCTTGCCGTCGGGCGAGATCCGCCAGGTTCATCTGGAATGCCGGGCGACGGTCGGACAGGTCGGCAACATCGAGCACGAGAACCAGGTCGGCGGCAAGGCGGGGCGTTCGCGTTGGCTCGGGCGGCGGCCGAGCGTGCGCGGCGTCGCAATGAATCCGATCGATCACCCGCACGGCGGCGGCGAGGGGAGATCCTCGGGCGGCCGCCACCCCGTCACTCCGTGGGGCGTCCCGACCCGCGGATACAAGACGAGGAAGAGACGGAAGAAATCGGACGAGGTGATCATCAGGCGCCGCAAGAAGTAGTCGCGGAGCGCGGAGGAAGATATGGCCCGATCGCTGAAAAAAGGTCCCTTTATCGACGAGCATCTCTCGAAGAAGATCGAGAAGATGAATCGGGGCGGCGATCGCCAAGTCATCAAGACCTGGTCGCGCCGATCCACCATCTCGCCGGAGTTCGTGGGCCACACGCTCGCGGTTCACAATGGGAACAAGTTCATTCCGGTGTACATCACCGAGAACATGGTGGGCCACAAGCTCGGGGAGTTCGCCCCCACGCGCACGTTCCGCGCGCACGGAGGCAAGAAGGAGAAGTCGAAGGCGCCGGCCTCGAAGTGAGGCGCGTTCGGTGCGGTCGAAAGGGCTGAGGGATGGAAGGAAAGACTGAGAAGTCGGGCGAGGCCAAGGCGCACGCTCGGTACACGAGGATTCCTCCGCGGAAGGCCCGCATGGTGCTTCGCCTCATCGCGGGGCGCGGGGTGGAGGAATCGCTCCGGACGCTGCGCGCAGCCGATGTTCGCGGGGCGCGGATCATTACCAAGATCCTGAACTCCGCGGTGGCGAACGCCCTGGCCGGCGAAGGGACCATGAAGATCCAGAGCAGCGATCTGTATGTGAAGACGGCCTACGCCAACGAAGGGCCGACGCTCCGGCGATTCCTGCCGCGGGCCATGGGAAGGGCGACGAGGATCCGGAAACGCTCGAGCCATATCACGATCGTCGTGGGGCTTCGCAAGACCGCGAAGGGGGAGAAGTAGTTTGGGCCAGAAAACGAATCCGGTCGGTCTCCGGCTCGGCATCATCAAGACGTGGGACTCGCGGTGGTTCTCGACGAGGAACTACGCGAACCTCTTGAAGGAAGACCTCTTCATCCGGAAGTACATCCGGACGCGGTTGCAGCGCGCCGGGATCGCGAAGGTCGAGATCGACCGCGCGCCGAAGAAGGTCACGATCATGATTCATACGGCGCGTCCCGGGATCGTGATCGGACGCAAGGGGCAGGAAGTCGACCAGCTCCGCGACGAGCTTCAGCACCTCACGAAGAAAGAGATCTATATCAACATCAAGGAGGTCGATCGCGCGGAGACCAGCGCCCAGCTCATCGCCGAGCACATCGCCCACCAGCTCGTGGGGCGAGTGTCGTTCCGCCGCACGATGAAGAAGGCGGTTTCCTCGGCCATGCGCATGGGGGCGAAGGGGATCAAGATCGGTTGCGCCGGACGCCTCGGCGGATCGGAGATGGCCCGAAGCGAAGGATACAAGGAAGGACGCATCCCCCTCCACACCCTCCGTGCGGACATCGACTACGCGCAGGCGACCGCCATCACGACGTTCGGTTGTATCGGCGTGAAGGTTTGGGTGTTCAAGGGAGAGGTGATGGGGAAGAAGAGGGGTTTGGGCGAAACCGCCGCGGGGCACGCGGCGGGAGAGCGCCGTTAAGAAAGGGCGATCGCGATGTTGATGCCGAAGAAGTCGAAGTACCGCAAGCAGCAGCGCGGTCGCACGCGGGGCGTCGCGAGGCGCGGGCATGAGGTCAGCTTCGGCGACTACGGGCTGCAGGCCGCCGATCCGGGCTGGATCACGAACCGTCAGATCGAGGCGGCTCGCGTGGCTCTGACCCGCCACGTCAAGCGCGGCGGCAAGGTCTGGATCCGGATCTTCCCGGACAAGCCGGTGACTCAGAAGCCCGCCGAAACCCGAATGGGAAAAGGGAAGGGCGCTCCGGAGTACTGGGTGGCTGTCGTGCGGCCGGGCCGAGTGTTGTTCGAGATCGAGGGGATATCGAAAGAGCTCGCGCGGGAGGCGCTCCTTCTCGCGGCGGCGAAGCTGCCGATCCGCACCCAGGTGATCTCCCGCGAAGAGCTGGCGGACTGACGATGAAGACGTTCAAACTGCGCGAGATGAGCCGCGAGGAGCTGAAGCAGCGCGAATCCGACCTCCAAGAGGAGCTGTTCAATCTGCGTTTCAATGCTGCGACGCGCGCCCTCGACAACCCTCTTCGGCTTCGCTTGCTGCGCCGCGAGATCGCACAGATCCGGACGGTGCTCCACGAGGACGAGAAGGGGATTCGGCACCTCGGCGCCGGCGCTTCCCGCGCGGCCGGCACCGAGGACAAGAAGTGAGGACGGCTCCGGGAGGCCTTGAGGGATGAACGAAACGAGAGCGAGAAGGAAGGTCCGGATTGGGCGCGTGGTGAAGCACGGGGCCGACAAGACGGCGGTCGTCGCGATCGAGCGGCGCGCTCCTCATCCCGTTTACGGGAAGATCGTGAAGAGGACGTCGAAGATCTACGTGCACGACGAGAACAACGAAGCGCGCGTGAACGATCTGGTGCGCGTCATGGAGACGCGGCCTCTTTCCAAGATGAAGCGCTGGCGTCTGGTGGAGATCGTCCGGCGCCATGAAGAAGCCTAGGATTCGGAGAGGAGCTCGGAGATGATTCAGGCACAAACGATACTCTCCGTGGCGGACAATTCCGGCGCCCGGAGAGTGATGTGCTTCCGGGTGCTGGGCGGAACGAGAAGACGGTACGCCCGCGTCGGCGACATCGTGATCTGCGCCGTGAAAGACGCTCTCCCGGGCGCGCAGGTGAAGAAGGGCGATGTCGTGAAGGCGGTCGTGGTGCGCACGAAGAAAGAGATCCGACGCCGCGACGGATCGTACATTCGTTTCGACGAGAACGCCGCGGTCCTCATCAACGATCAGAAGGAGCCGAGGGGAACTCGAATCTTCGGCCCGGTGGCGCGGGAGCTGCGCGAGCGCCAGTTCATGCGGATCGTCTCGCTGGCTCCGGAGGTGCTCTGAGCCGTGAAGATCAAGAAGAACGATATCGTGATCGTCATCTCGGGCGAGGACAAGGGAAAGACCGGGAGGGTCCTCAGCGTGGACCGGAAGAAAGCGCGCCTGCTCATCGAAGGAGTGAACTTCGTCAAGCGGCACCGGAAGGCGCGGCGGCCCGGCGATCAGAGCGGAATCCTCGAGCGAGAGGCTCCGATCCATGTGTCGAACGTGATGCTCTACTACGACAACAAGCCGACGAAGGTCGGTCACAAGGAGCTGGCGGACGGCAAGAAGGTCCGTGTCGCCCGGAAGACCGGGGAAGTGATCGGCTAGAGAGGCCGTCGGGGAGTGCGGAACGTGATTCGCCTGAAAGAACAATACAAGACGAGCGTCCTGCCGGAGATGAGGAAGCGTTTCGGTTACCGCAACGTCATGCAGGTTCCGACGCTCGAAAAGATCGTGGTCAACATGGGCGTCAAGGAAGCGCCGCAAGACGCGAAGGTGCTCGACGCGGTGATGGGCGATTTGGCGGCGATCACCGGGCAACGGCCGAGCGTTCGGCGCGCCCGCAAGTCGATCGCGAACTTCAAGATCCGCGAAGGGATGCCGGTCGGATGCGCGGTGACCCTGCGCGGAAGACGGATGTGGGAGTTCTTCGATCGTCTCGTGAACGTCGCGATTCCGCGAATTCGCGACTTCCGCGGCGTTCCGACCCGGTCGTTCGACGGCCGCGGCAACTATACGCTCGGCATGGAAGAGCAGATCGTCTTCCCCGAGATCGACTACGACAAGGTGGCGAAGATCCAGGGGATGGACGTCGTGATCGTAACGACGGCGCGAACGGACGAGGAGGGGATGACTCTTCTCGAGCTTCTCGGGATGCCGTTCCGCAGAAAGTAGTGGGGAGAAGGAGTCTCGATTGGCGAGAAAAGCGCTCATTGAGAAAACGAATCGGAAGCCGAAGTTCATGGTCCGGCGCCGCCGCCGCTGCCACCGCTGCGGGCGGCCGCGCGCGTACATGAGGAAGTTCGGAATCTGCCGGATCTGTTTCCGGGAGCTGGCCCTCAGGGGCGAGATCCCGGGAGTCGTGAAGGCGAGCTGGTAGGAAACCGCTTCCGAGGAACGGGGAGCCTGTACATGTCGATGACGGATCCGGTGGCGGACATGCTCACCCGCATTCGCAACGCGAATCGGGCGAAGCACAAGCGGGTCGATATCCCGCGATCCAATCTGAAGGTTGAAATCGCGAAGGTTCTGCTTCGAGAGAAGTTCATCTCGAAGTACCGGGTGATCGACGACGGCCTCCAGGGGTCGATTCGCGTCTATCTGAAGTACGACCCGGCGGGGGAGCGCGTGATCACGGGTCTCCGGCGCGCGAGCACTCCGGGCCTTCGCCGTTACGTGAGACGAAGCGGCATTCCGCGCGTGTACGACGGGATCGGAACGGCGATCCTCTCGACCTCGCAAGGGATTCTGACGGACAAAGAGGCCCGGAAGCAGGGGATCGGCGGAGAGCTGCTCTGCTACGTCTGGTAACGGCCGGTTCGGAGGTAACTATGTCCCGCATTGGCAAGCTCCCGGTCGCGATTCCGAGCGGCGTGCAGGTCAGCCTGCAGGAGAGCCGTCTGGAGGTGACCGGGCCGAAGGGGAAGCAGGCGATGACCGTCCACGGCGACGTCAAAGTCGAGGTCGACGGCGAGGCGGTGCGCGTGAGCCGTTCGTCCGACGACGGCGTGCAGCGGTCGCTTCACGGCCTGACACGGACCCTGATCGCGAACATGATCATCGGCGTGACGCAGGGGTACGAACGCGTGTTGGAGATCAACGGCGTGGGATACCGCGCGCAGCTTCAAGGAAGAGAGCTTCAGCTCTTCCTCGGGCTCGCGCATCCGGTCAACTACCCGATCCCGGACGGCATCGAGATCGAGGTGGCCGGTAACCGGGTCGTCGTGCGCGGGATCGACAAGAAGCTCGTCGGCGAGACAGCGGCGAAGATCCGCTCGTTCCGGCCGCCCGAGCCTTACAACGCGAAGGGCGTCAAGTATCTCGAGGAAACGATCCGGCGGAAGGCGGGCAAGGCGACCGCCTAGGCAGGCTGGGCGCTGGGGGAAGTTCGATGAAGTCGAAGGCGGGCCTCAGAAACGAAGGAAGGCTGCGGCGAAAGGCGAGGGTCCGAAAGAAGATCTCCGGCGGGGCGGATCGGCCGCGGCTTACGGTGTTCCGAAGCCTGAAGCACATCAGCGCCCAGATCGTCGATGACGAGCGGGGAAGGACGCTTCTTTCGATCACGTCGACGTCGAAGGAGTTCCAAGCGGCGGCGGCCGAGGCGAAGGGAAAGACCGCGAAGAGCGCCGAGCTTGGCAAGACAATGGCGCGCCGGGCTATCGAGATGGGAATCCGGAAGGTTCGGTTCGATCGCAACGGGTGCGCCTACCACGGCCGGGTCCGGGCGTTCGCGGAAGCCGCGCGCAAAGAAGGGCTCGAGTTCTAGGGGAGAGTTCCACCTTGATGAGGCAGAAGAGGGGGCCTGCGCCCCGAGAGGATGCGGAACGGGACGAGCTTCAGGAACGCGTAATCTACATCAACCGCGTCGCCAAGGTCGTGAAGGGCGGACGCCGGTTCAGCTTCACCGCCTTGGTGGCGGTCGGCGACGGCAAGGGCCGCGTCGGCACGGGGCTCGGGAAGGCCCGCGAGGTGGCCGAGGCGATCCGCAAGGGGACCGAGGCCGCCCGGAAGGCGATGAAGCCGATTCCGATGCTGGGGACGACGATTCCTCATGAGATCGTCGGCCGAAAGGGCGCGGGGCGCGTGTGGATGAAGCCGGCCTCGGACGGGACCGGTGTGATCGCGGGAGGCGCGGTGCGCGCGATCATGGAAGCCGCGGGGGTGCGGAACGTGCTCACCAAGGTTCTCGGTTCAAGCAATCCGCACAACGTCGTGGCCGCCACGATGGACGCGCTGAACAAGATGCGCCGCGCCGGGGCGGTCGCCAAGGCCCGCGGCATGTCGGTTCGGCAGCTCTTCGGGATGGATGCGGTCGCGGAGAGAGCGGAGACGGAGCATGAGTAGGCTGAAGATCGTTCAGATCCGCTCGGCGATCGGACGACAGAAAGTTCAGAAGGTAACGATTCGGACTTTGGGGATTCACCGCCTGCACGAAGCGGTGATTCAAGACGACACGCCCCAGATCCGCGGCATGATCGCCAGAGTGCGCCATCTGCTGCGGGTCGAGGAGGTGGATTGACACATGGCCTTCAAGCTGGAGAACCTGAAACCCGGTCCGGGCGCGGTTCGGCGGCGGAAGCGCGTCGGACGCGGCGAGGCGAGCGGAACGGGGAAGACGAGCGGGCGGGGCGCGAAAGGCCAGTGGGCCCGGAACACGGTCCAGCCGTGGTTCGAGGGGGGCCAGATGCCCTTGCAGAGGCGTCTCCCGAAGCGCGGCTTCAAGAACCCGTTTCGCAAGACGTACCAGATCGTGAACGTGGGGGACCTCGCCCGCTGCGAAGGGATCGAGGAGATCACTCCCGAGATCCTCGCGGAGAAGAGGATCATTCGGAATCCGAACGCGCCGCTCAAACTGCTCGGCAAGGGGAGCGTCGAGAGTGCGGTTCGCGTGTCGGTGCACGCTGCGAGCGCCGCGGCGCGCGAGAAGGTCGAGGCGGCCGGGGGCCGGGTCAACCTGTTGAAATAACGGTCGAGACACGAAGGAAGAGAACGTGATCGGCAAGATTCAAAATATCTTCAAGATACCGGAGCTCAGGAGGCGCGTTCTCTTCACGCTCGCCCTCCTCGTGGTCTATCGAATCGGAAGCCACGTGCCCACACCCGGCGTGGACACGGCGGCGCTCGGGTATTTCTTCCGCCAGAACCAGGGGACCCTGTTCGGGCTGTACGATCTCTTCGCGGGCGGGAACCTCTCGAAGGCGACGATCTTCGCGCTCGGCATCATGCCGAACATCAGCGCGTCGATCATCCTGCAGCTCTTGACGGCGGTGATTCCGTATTTCGAGAGACTCCAGAAGGAAGGCGAGGAAGGCCGGCGGAAGATCAACCAGTACACGCGGTACGGGACCGTTGTCCTCTCCATAATCCAGGGCTATGGGATCAGCATCTTCCTCGAGAGCCTCACCGTTCCCGTCGGAGACCAAACCGCTCCCGTCGTTCCCGTGACCGGGTGGGCATTCCGCTTCCTGACGGTTCTCACGATGACGTCCGGAACGGTCTTCATCATGTGGCTCGGCGAACAGATCACGGAGCGGGGGATCGGGAACGGGATCTCGCTGATCATCTTCATCGGAATCGTCGCGCAATTCCCGATCGACGCCCTTACGACATTCGCCATGCTCCGAGCGGGAACGCTCTCCCCGTTCCTCATGGCGTTTCTCATCATCGTGATGGTCGCGATCACCGCGGCGGTGATCATGATCACGCAGGGACAAAGGCGGATTCCCGTTCAATACGCGAAGCGCATCGTGGGGCGCAAGGTGTACGGCGGGCAGAGCACGCACATCCCGCTCCGGGTGAACACCGCGGGCGTCATCCCGATCATCTTCGCCCAATCGGTTCTGATGTTCCCCTCGACGGCGGCCACGATGTTCTTCCGCAACAGCGAGGCGTTTCAGAGTCTCACGAACCTCTTCGCGCCGGACACGGCGCTGTACAATATCGCGTATTCGGTGGTGATCGTCTTCTTCGCGTACTTCTATACGGCGATCATCTTCAACCCCGCGGATCTCGCGGACAACATGAGGAAGTACGGCGGGTTCATTCCGGGAATCCGCCCGGGCAAGAGGACGTCCGAGTACATCGACCGAATCCTCACACGGATCACGCTCCCGGGAGGGATCTTCCTCGCTCTCATCACGATCCTGCCGATCTTCCTGATTAGCCGGTTCAATGTCCCGTTCTATTTCGGGGGGACGAGCCTTCTGATCGTCGTCGGCGTCGGTCTGGACACCTTGCAGCAGATCGAGTCGCACCTGTTGATGCGGCATTACGACGGCTTCATGAAGAAAGGACGGCTCCGCGGGCGGCGGTAATGGCTGCGGGAGCGGCATGATCATTCTGAAGAGGGACGAGGAGATCGAGAGGATGCGGGAGAGCGGGGCGATCGTCGCGAGCGCGCTTCGCCTCGTGGCCGAGAAGGTCGCTCCGGGTGTGACGACGGAGGAGCTGGACGAGCTGATCGCCGCGCACATCCGATCGCGCGGCGCGGAGCCGTCCTTCAAGGGATACAACGGGTATCCCGCGAGCATCTGCGCCTCGATCAACGAGGAGGTCGTGCACGGGATACCCGGCAAGAGGGTGTTGAAGGAGGGAGACATCGTCGGAATCGACGTGGGCGCGTACAAGAACGGCTTCCACGGAGATTCTGCGGCGACGTTCCCGGTCGGGGAGATCGGCGACGAAGCGAGGAGGCTTCTCGAGGCGACGCGCGCGGCGCTTTACAAGGGAATCGAGAGAGCGCGTCCCGGGAACTGTCTCGGCGACATCTCGCACGCAGTGCAGAGCGAGGTGGAGGCGCACGGGTTCTCGGTCGTCCGGAAGCTGGTCGGACACGGCATCGGCCGCAACATGCACGAGGACCCGCAGGTCCCGAACTACGGGAGTCCCGGAAAGGGAATCCGTCTTCGAGAGGGGATGGTCCTCGCGATCGAGCCGATGGTGAACGCGGGCGGTCCCGACGTGCGGGTCCTCGAGGATGATTGGACCGTGGTGACCGCGGACCGGTCGCTCAGCGCGCACTTCGAGCACACGGTCGCCGTGCGCAAGAACGGCCCCGACATCCTCACGAGCTAGGGAGGAAGGATGGCGAAAGAACAGGCGGTGCAGGTCGAGGGAACCGTGATCGAGCCCCTCCCGAACGCGATGTTCCGGGTGGAACTCGAGAACGGCCATCGAGTCCTGGCCCATATCTCCGGGAAGATTCGCATGCATTTCATTCGAATCCTGCCCGGGGACAAGGTCACGGTCGAGCTGTCTCCGTACGACCTCAGCCGCGGCCGGATCATTTATCGATACAAGTAGAAGCGGACCCGGACGCGGATGCGAGGTGAGTTGCGATGAAGGTGCGGACGTCGGTCAAGAAGATCTGCGAGAACTGCAAGATCGTGAAACGAAACGGAGTCGTGCGGGTTATCTGCAAGAAGAACCCGAAACACAAACAAAGACAGCAGTGATGCTTTAAGATTCGAGGAAAGGAGGGTCGCCGGTGGCCCGTATTGCTGGGGTCGATCTCCCGGCCGAGAAGCGCATCGAGGTCGCTCTGACCTACATCTACGGGATCGGGTCCTCGACGTCGCGAAAGATTCTCGCGGCGGCGGGCGTGAACCCGGATCTCCGCGCGAAGAACTTGTCGGAGGAAGACACGGCCAAGCTCCGAAAGATCATCGAGAACGAGCACAAGGTCGAGGGAGCCCTGCGCAACGAGGTGGCCATGAACATCAAGCGGATCATGGACATCGGGACGTATCGCGGCCTCCGGCACCGGAGAGGACTCCCCGTGCGCGGTCAGAGAACGAGCACAAACGCGCGCACGCGAAAAGGCCCGAAGAAGGGTTCGGGCGTCATGAAGAAGAAGTCGTAAAGCGGGTCGGCCCCGCAACGCTCCGCGGGAAGACCGGGGAGAGGAGGTCCGCGCTTGGCACCCCCGAAGGAAAAGAAGAAGAAACGCAAAGACAAACGGGTCGAGCCGTATGGCGTGGCGCACATTCAGTCCACGTTCAACAACACGATCGTGACGATTACGGACTCGAAGGGGAACGTTGTTTCGTGGTCGAGCGCCGGCCGGATCGGGTTTAAGGGCTCAAAGAAGAGCACGCCGTTCGCGGCGCAGCTCGCCGCCGAGGAGTCAGCGAAGGTGGCGCTCTCCATGGGGCTGAGGAAGGTGGAGGTTCTTGTGAAAGGACCGGGAGCGGGGCGCGAGGCTGCGATCCGCTCTTTGCAGGCTGCGGGCCTCGACATCTCGTCGATTCGGGACGTGACGCCGATTCCGCACAACGGTTGCCGGCCCCCGAAGAGGCGCCGCGTTTAGAGTGAGCCCCGGCCGGGGGGCCGTCGGTTCGCACGGAGGAAGGGAATGGCACGATACACCGACGCGAAGTGCAAGTTGTGCCGGCGGGAAGGGGCGAAGCTCTTCCTGAAGGGGGATCGTTGTTTCTCCCCGAGGTGCAGCTTCGATCGGCGGGGGTATGCTCCCGGCGAGCACGGCCAGCGTCCGCGCCGGAAGCAATCCGACTTCGCATTGCAGCTCAGGGAGAAACAGAAAGCGAGAAGGATCTACGGCATTTTCGAGAGGCAGTTCCGGAAATACTTCGCGGAAGCCGAGCGGCAGCCGGGCGTGACGGGAGACAACCTGCTCCGGCTGCTCGAGAGGCGCCTCGACAATGTCGTCTTCCGTCTCGGGTTCGCGCCCTCCCGCTCGGCGGCGCGGCAGCTCGTCCGGCACGGCCACTTCCAGGTCAACGGGCGCAAGGTCACCATCCCCTCGTACGCGCTCGTGAGAGGGGAAGTCGTGCAGGTCGCCGAGAAGAGCCGATCGCTTCACGTCTTCAAGGAAGCGAAGGAACGGCGCCGGGAGGACCAGCTCTGCGCGTGGATCTCCCGGGATATCGACAAGCTCTCCGGCCACATTATGGAGATGCCCGCTCGCGACGCGATTCCGGCGAATGTGAACGAGCAGCTCATTGTGGAGCTTTACTCGAAGTAGTCCATGGGGGCGGCGTAAGATGAAGTGGAAGAGTCTCCAGATGCCGAAGGCGATCCAGAGGGAAGAAGAGACGCACACGGAGACGTACGGAAAGTTCGTCGCCGAGCCGCTCGAGAGAGGATACGGAACCACTCTCGGGAGCGCTCTCCGTCGCGTGCTCCTCTCTTCCCTGCAGGGAGCGGCTCCGCACTACGTGAAGATCGAGGGCGCCCGGCACGAGTTCACGACCCTTCCGGGCGTGGTCGAGGACGTCACGGATCTCGTTTTGAACCTAAAGAACCTTGTGATCCGGCTCGACGGCGACGAGCCGAAGCCGCTGGTGCTCGACGTCGAGGGCCCGGGCGAGGTAACGGCGGATCTCTTCGAGGTCCCCGCGGGGATGGCGCTTCTGAACCCGACCCTGCACATCGCGTCGCTCGACAAGGGCGCCTCGCTCAAGATGCAGGTCGGCGTGAACGTGGGCCGGGGGTACGTGGCGGCGGATCAGCAGCTGATCGAGGACTCCCCGATCGGCGTGGTCGCGGTCGATTCCCTCTACTCGCCGGTGCGGCGCGTGACGTTTCGCGTCGAGGAGACGCGCGTCGGCCAGAAGACCGACTACGACCGGCTGATCCTCGAGGTGTGGACGAACGGAACGATCACCCCCGAGGACGCGGTCTCGCACGCGGCCAAGATCTTGAAGGATCATCTCGTGCTCTTCATGACCTTCGAGCAGGAGCCGACTTCGGAAGACGAAGAAGTCGAGGACGAGAAGGTCGAGGAGCTGCGCGATCTCTTCTCGCGAAGCGTCGACGAGCTGGAGCTCTCCGTCCGCTCGAGCAACTGTCTCCAGTCGGCGCAGATCCGCACGATCGGCGATCTCGTTCAGAAGACCGAGACCGACATGCTGAAGTACAGGAACTTCGGCCGGAAATCGCTGAAGGAGATCTCGGATATTCTGAGAGGCATGAATCTTTCGTTCGGGATGAACCTGGATGAGATCCTCTCCGGGCAGGCGAGCGGCAGCACCGAGCCGAACGAAACCTAGGGAAGGAAGGGTCTCGCGCGATGCGACATCAGAAAGCCGGCCGGCACCTCAACATGAGCACGAGCCACCGGGAGGCGATGTTCCGGAACATGGTCACGTCGCTCTTCCGGAAGCGGAGGATCGAAACGACCGACGCGCGGGCGAAGGAGCTCCGAAAGCTGGCCGAGAAGCTCGTCACGCTGGCGAAGAGGGGCGACCTTCACGCGCGGCGGCTCGTGATGCGCACGATCACGGACGCGAAGGTCGTGCGGGAGCTTTTCGACACGATCGCTCCGGCGTACGCGAACCGGAACGGCGGCTACACGCGTATTCTTAAGGCCGGGCGAAGGCGCGGCGACAACGCTCCGCTTTCTCTCATCGAGCTCGTGGATCTCGAACCAAAGATCGAGGAGCTCGAGGAGAAGGTCGAGAAGAAGAAGAAGAAGAAGGAAGAGCGGCAGCGCGCGGAGGAAGAGGCCGCGGCGCGGGCGGGAGCGCCGACAGAGTCCGCGCCTGCCGAGAAGGGATAAGGCGGAGACGCCGGTCGGTTTGGAAATGCGGTCCCCGCGGAGGCGCGGGGACTTGCTGTTGGGCGTCCCGATTCGGACGCCGGAGACCTCGATCGGGCTTCGCGGGGAACGCGAGGCCGGCGACACACTCGATGAGGAGATTTCGCTCGATGAAGAGAACGCGGATGACGATTGGTGCGATCGCGCTTGTCGGACTGATCGCCGTCGCATGCGGAAGCGAACCCTACTACAAGGCCGGCGAGCCGATCGGCGCGAAGGCGTCCGTATCGATCGCAGGGCTGATGGAAAACCCGCGCGCCTTCGCAGGGGAAACGGTCTTGGTGCAAGGCACCGTGACGGGCGTGTGCAAGGGCTCCGGCTGCTGGGCGCTCGTCGAGGAAGGTTCTTCGGGGGCGAAGATCTATGCGAAGAGCGCGGATCATTCGGTGACCGTGCCGACCACGTGCGAAGGGGCGCGGATTCGAGTCGAGGGTGAGCTCGTGGTGGTGGAGCCGGTCGCGGCGCAAGCGGAGCAGGAGTGCGATCACGCTCACGAGCACGAGCACGCGGAGGGCGAGGAGCCGCACGTTTGTCCGCAACCGGACTGCTACGTGATGCTCTCCGCGGTCGAGCTCTTCGAGAAGTAGCCACGCCCCGGCCGCGAGCGGACGCCGGCGCGATCCGGCATCCGCACCCGGGGCTTCTCATTCGGCCCGGGATGCAATAGAATCAGGAACGATAGGACGGCGATCCGGCCGTCCCGAACGAATCGGCTTGCTTCAGGTTCCTCGGTAGCTCAATGGTAGAGCAACCGGCTGTTAACCGGTTGGTTGCAGGTTCGAGTCCTGCCCGGGGAGCCAGCCCAGACAGCCATCGCGCAACTTCAGCAATATCAATCGGTTAGGGTTTGCGTATTCCCCGGCACCCCGGGCGGGACTCGAACCTGGGGCCAAGCAGTTGACGACTCCGGGTTCCCGATGTCGCGATCGGTCCCAGCCATCAGTGCGAAGACGCTTCTGCGAGGCATCTCGTTAAGGAGTCGACTAATCAGCTGCGATGACGTCAGTTGGGCGACGGGTCGTTGAGAATTGATTAACTGCCCTGAACGAGTCTCGTCGTGAGCCGGCTCCGGAGGGTACGCAGGATGTTGCCCTCACGGCGGTAGCGTCCTGGTCCTTGCCATGACCCTTCGGCATGAAAGAAGCAAGCGGGGACGGGTAACCTCACGACCTGCTTGTGGATAGCGGGGCACTTCAAGTACACTGGTGGTTGGGCTCGGGGTACGTCTCTCGGACGCGAGGATTCTGAACGGGTCGCGCGGCATCGGCTATCCACCCGGATACATGAAGGAGGTTCTCGTGGCGAAACGTCCAGAGAAGGAAGGCGCGCCACCCACAAAGCAGATGACCCTCGAGGGAGCGACCAAAGAACAAGCGGCTGCGGGTCTGAAGGAGATCGCCCTTCGGGTCAACGCCCTGGGTCGGGCGCTAACTAATCTCGTCAAACTTGGTGACGAAAAGACCGAGAAGACCGCAGCAACGGTCCTGGAAGCGATGAATGCGGCCCAGGCTGTCGCCATGCCACAACTTGCGGATGAGCTTAGGCAGCGACTCCAGACGACGACAGACCACCTCCACAGGGCCCTGGATAGCAGGCGCGAAGCGCTTCATGCCGCGGCGAAGAAGGAAGGGATTCGAAGTCGGCGGTTCGGAGAA
Source organism: Gemmatimonadota bacterium (assembly GCA_020061515.1). Taxonomy (GTDB): domain Bacteria; phylum Orphanbacterota; class Orphanbacteria; order Orphanbacterales; family Orphanbacteraceae; genus VGIW01. Next base: position 2,402 of record JAGUYC010000005.1, on the reverse strand, counting down.
TACGACCGGGTGGGCCCGTTTGAGATCCGGTACGCCGGGCCAAAGGCCAGAATCAGTCTGGGCAGCGAAATCGCTGCAGAGATCTCCGAGGTCGATGGTGGTCGGCTTTTTCGTGAAATCACGGAGTTACACCAACGCATGGAGGGCGAGCCCTTCGATCGGGAGGAATTCTTCAAACTCCTGCGCCGAGCTTATGAGATGGCGAAGCTTCACTTTGAGCCACGGGAAGGCTGGGTTCCGATCCGGAACCTATACGCACTGACCGTAATGGTCAGGAACCTCAAGAAGCGCGACTTCATAGCGCACCCCGACTCCAAGCACTTTCAGTCCTATTCTTCGGCTCAGTTCGTGTTCGACCTGGCCAGGTTTGGCGAGAGGGGATGGGAAATCGGCCGCGAGAGGTTGCGCACTCAGACTCCGGCGATGAACACCGTGATGCAGGGACAGACGATGACTCTACCGAGTCTAGAAAGCGTCGAGAGCTCGGTTGAGACATTGGCTGTGCTGAGAATAGAGAAGGCGGGGTCTGATTGAACGCCCGTGACTCCCTCGAGTTGCTCGGAACACTGGGCATACCACCCGATGGCCAGACTGCGTTACGAATCTCGGTCGGCCTCGATGGTTTGCTCTCCCGGTTCGCAGACGAGACTTTGCCTTATCTGGATTCCGGGGGTTGCGAAATCCGTTTCATCGAGGCAGCATACGGCCGAGGCAAGTCTCATGTCCTGAGAACCATTGAGGCGACTGCTCTTCGTAATGGCTGCGCGACAGCCTATATTGACTGCCACTCTCGCAGCAAGCCCTTCGCCGCGTTTGACGAGACCTATCGCCAGCTCGTCCGTAGCTTCCGGACTGCCCCCGGAGAGGACGGACAGACCCCTCGGCTCGGGATCGGTTTTCTCCTCGCGAATGCTCTCGAGAATGCGCCGCACGAGACGCGAAGACTTCGAATGAGCGGAATCGAGGGCGATCAGTGGCTGTGCAGAGAATTCCGAAATCTCGTTCTTGCATATGCGAGAACGCAGTCGAGAGCAGGGACGATTCACGGCGTCAAGGAGGAGTTGCATGACCTCCTCGTCGGAAGACCGCCGGTCGGCCTCAGGCTCTCGGAACTCGCTAAGAGGAATCCAGATTTGCCTCGGCCACTGGGAAGGCTAGGCAAGAGGAACGCCGGCGCCTGGCTTCGATCTGCCTGCTCCCTGCCGAAGTCCATTGGATGCCGTGGCCTCGTCGTTCTCTTCGACGAAACAGAGCAGAGCCTGTCGCTAGAAGGCCTTGGTTTCCGGGCTCGAATGATTCACTTCGCAAATCTGCGAAATCTTGCCGACTACGTCGCGATCGGAGGACTCCACGGTTGCGCAATCTACTACGCTGTGGTCGAGGATTTTCTTCCGATGGCGCGGCGCGAACTGGCCGCACTTGCACAGCGAATCGAGCGCCTCGGGCTTCAGTACGAGGGTCAAGACCTTCCGAATCCAAGAGCGATCTGGATGAGTCTTGACGAACTGACCGACCCGGGGCCGGGGAAGTGCGCGTTCTACGAAAGACTACTTGATCGGCTCCTCGATCTAGCAAGCGAAGCCGGGGTATGCACGGAGGACATAATAGTCGCGCGATCGCTCTTTGCGACCAAGGCCAAGGACTATGCAGAAAGAATCGATCCTGGGGCTGTTCGGCAATACGTCAAGGAAGTGATGAGCTTGCTCAAGTAGGAGTTTGACTGGCCATGATGAACTCAGAGTCCGCACGAGACTTGTGGGCGAGGCTGGGCGAGGAAGGCAAACCCCCTGCTGATCCCCGCCTGGCAGCGGAGGTCCTTCCACGCTACACAGTTGGTCTGAATCCATGGATCGACCGGATTGCTCGATCTTACTTCCAAGACCTCTCTCGACGGCACGCTCACTTCAAGCTCGTGCTGGCGCCCTACGGAGGCGGGAAGACCCATTTCCTCTTGGCTTTGTCACAGAGAGCGCGCACTGAAAACTACGCGACTTCCTACGTGCCTTGCTCGGCTGGCCTCAGCTTCTCCGTCCCACTCGTGCTTTACCGGGCTGTCGTGAAATCGCTTCTTCTACCCGAGGAATCGATCCCTGGTCTCAGTCGCCTGCTCGCCAGGCTCGTTCAGGCGAAGAAGATGGCCATTGCCGAGTCGGGTGCACCAGACCCTGACGCCGCATTCGGGGCTTGGCTCCGCTCCGTTCTGGAGGACGAGCACCCGGAACCTGCTTTCGGACGTGCGATGGTTGAGGCGCTCCGAGCGCAAGAGAACCCTGCTGAGGCGCCTTTTGGTGACGCTGCAGTCCTGTCCTTCATGAAAACCTCATCCGGGTCCACGGCCAGCCCTTTGAGTGTGTCGGACAGGCCCGACGGGCGGCGGATTCCATCGGGCGACGGCCGGGAAT
>JAGUYC010000287.1 GCA_020061515.1 Gemmatimonadota bacterium | reverse complement strand
GGAGCGGGCGCGGGCGACCATCCGGTAGCCGCACGCGCCCCCCGGGAGACCACGAGGTGTTCGCCTGTGCTACGATGGTCGCGAGGGGCGCGGAGCCCCCCCGCGCGGAGGAACAAGCATGGCCCGCCGCCTGACCCTGACCGAGTTCATCATCGAGGAACAGCGTATGCACCCCGGTGCGACCGGGGATTTCACCGGCCTCCTCTCCGACATCGCGCTCGCGGCCAAGCTGATCGCGCGCGAAGTTCGTTCGGCCGGGCTCGGGGACATTCTCGGAGCCTCCGGATCGACGAACGTGTCCGGGGACGAGGTGAAGAAGCTGGATCTCTTCGCCGACGAGACCCTCGTGAACGTTCTCGAGCGGGGCGGGCATCTCGCGGGGATGGCCTCCGAGGAGCGGGAAGGGCCGATTCCGATTCCGGAGGAGTATCCGGCGGGAAAATACGTCGTCCTTTTCGACCCGCTCGACGGATCCTCGAACATCGACGCGAACGTCGGCGTCGGAACCATCTTCTCAATCTTCGGTCGCGCCGGCGAGGGGGCGCGCGGCGGGCTCGAGGATCTGCTCCAGCCGGGGAACCGGCTTCTCGCCTCCGGATACGTGATCTACGGTTCGAGCACCGTGTTCGTCTACACGACCGGATTCGGCGTCCACGGCTTCACGCTCGACCCGACGATCGGCGAGTTCATCCTCTCGCACGATGCGATCGAGACGCCGGAGAGAGGGAAGATCCTGAGCGCGAACGAGGGGAACCTGTCTCTCTGGCCCGAGGGGGCGCGGGCCTATGTTTCGTATCTAAAAGAAGAAGATTCGGCGAGCGGGCGCCCCTATCGCTCGCGATACGTCGGGTCGCTCGTCGTGGATTTCCACCGGAATCTGCTTCACGGCGGCATCTTCCTTTATCCCGAGGATTCGAGAAACCCGAAGGGGAAGCTCCGTCTCCTCTATGAGGCCGCGCCCCTCGCGTTCGTCGCGGAGCAGGCGGGCGGTCTTGCTTCCACCGGTCGGGACCGGATTCTCGACGTCGTCCCCTCGAGCCTTCACCAGCGCGTTCCCCTCGCGATCGGAAGCGCGAAGGACGTTCGTCTCTACGAGCGCTTCGTTCGCGGAGATCGGCCCTGACGACAAATCCGGGCGCCGCGCAGCGAGGTTAGAAGAGCGTGTAGATGAAGGGAGCGATCGCCGATCCCTCGGAGAGGACAATAAGAAGGCTGAGGAGAACGAGGAGGATCAGGATCGGGGCGAGCCACCACTTCTTCCTGTGAAGGAGGAACTCGAGAAGTTCGGCGAGAATCGACGCTTTTCCCATCGTGCCGCGGGGCGTCGGCCCCGCCTCCAGTCGGAAGATCGCCCGGCGAACCCGATCCGGAAAACGCAACTCGGGTCTCTTGTTTCATGTATGAAAAGAAACTCCCGGAGGGGCCGGGAGCTTCCCGTCGTTCGAGGATCAGCTCTTCTTGGCCGCCGTCTTCTTCACCGACTTCCGGACGAGAACGATCCCGTTCTTCGCCCCGGGAATCGCGCCCGCGACGTAGAGGAGGTTTTGGTCCTTCATCACCTCGACGACGCGGAGGTTTTGGATTGTTCGTTGCACCGCGCCCATGTGGCCCGGCATCTTCTTCCCCTTGAAGAGACGCCCGGGCGTCGCGCACATGCCGATCGATCCGCCGTGGCGGAAGTACTCGTGCGTCCCGTGCGTCATGTTCTTTCCGGAGAAGCCGTGCCTGCGGATCACGCCGGCGAATCCCCTTCCCTTCGTCCGGCCGGTGACGTCGACGAAATCCCCCTTCTCGAAGATCTCGATCGTGAGGGCGCCGCCCGCATCGAGCCCGGCCGCTTCTTCCTCCGTGAGGCGGATCTCCTTGAGGAGGCGCGTCGGCTCGACTCCCGCCTTCTTGAGATGGCCGGCGAGGGGCCGGTTCGCTCTTTTCTTCCTGCGGCTCCCGAAGCCGATCTGCAGGGCGCTGTACCGTTCCTTGGCGAGGGTCTTCTTCTGGACGATGGGGCAAGGGGCGACCTCGACGATCGTGACGGGGATGATCCGCCCCTGCTCGTCGAACCGCTGGGTCATCCCGATCTTCTTGCCCAGTATGGCCATCGGCATCGCGTTTCCTCCAACTCACAGGGATCGATTTCTTTAGGTCCAGACGGGAAAGTATGCAGGGGAGGGGCGGTTCTGTCAAACATTTCTTCGGGGTCGAGCCGGTCGCGCGCGGCGGTGGGGAAGCCTCACCCGTCCGCCAGGAACTCGTGGAGCTCCTTCGCCACGGCCGCCCGGAGGATCGCGTCGATCCACCAGAAGATGTCCTGCTTTTGGCAGGCGCGGCGCAGCCTCCGCATGCGGGTCCGGCGCTCCTCGGGGCTCATGTGGAACGCGCGGACGATCGCGTCGGCCGCCGCCTCGCGGTCGTAGGGGTTCACGAGGAGAGCCCCGCCGCCGAGCTGCGCCGCCGCACCCGCGAACTCGCTCAGGATCAGGACCGCGTTCTCCTCGATCGAGCAGGCGCAGTACTCCTTCGCGACGAGGTTCATCCCATCCTTGAGAGGGGTGATCAGCGCGATCTCGGCGGTGCGGTAGTATCCGAGGAGCTGGTCCCGGGTGAGGCTCCGGAACATGTACTGGATCGGCACCCATCCGTGCTGCGTGAACTGTCCGTTGATCTCCCCGACGAGGCGGTCGATCTCCGTCTTGAGCGCCCGATACTCCGGGACGTCCTCGCGGCTCGGGACCACGATCTGGACGAGCGTGACCCTCTGGATCAGCTCCGGATGCTTGAGAAGGGCGGCGCGGAACGCTTGGAGACGGTGGGGAATCCCTTTCGTGTAGTCGAGACGATCGACCCCTAAAATGATCTGCCGTTTCGGGAGGTTCGAGTGGATCTCCCACGCGCGGCTCGCCACCTCGTCCGTCCGGCTCTCGCGATCGAAGTAGTCGTAGTCGATCCCGATCGGGAAGACCCCGAGGCGGGTCGTTCGGCCTCCGTGCTCGGCCGAGATCACGCGCCCCTTCCCTCGGATCGCGGCGGCGCGAAGCACCGCATGGAGACAGTGCGTGAAGTTGCGGCGGTCCCGCTCGGTCTGGAAGCCGATGAGGTCGTAGCGAAGAAGATCCTCGAGAATCGGCGCGCGCCAGGGGAGCTTGAGGAAGATGTCCGGCGGCGGGAAGGGGATGTGAAGGAAGAAGGAGAGCGGGTGTTCCCCGCCCCCTTGCTCCCGGAACTCGCGCGCGACCGCCATGAGGTGATAGTCGTGCACCCAGATCATGTCCCCGGGACTCATGCTCTCCCGGAGCACGCCGGCGTACTTCCCGTTCACGGCGCGATAGGTTTCCCAGTAGATCGGATCCATGTTGCAGCGGTCGAGCAGATCGTGGAAGAGGGGCCAGAGGATCTCGTTGCAGAAGCCGATGTAGAAGTGGCGTTCTTCCTCGGCCGTGAGCGGGACCCCCCGAAGGTCGTATCCGGCCTCCGCGCCCGCCTGGCGGAGAAATCGGCCGATCTCGGGGGCCCCGGACGCGCCGGGCCATCCGATCCAGACCCCCCCCCTGCCGCGGAGGATCGGGGCCATCGCCGTGACGAGACCGCCCGATCCGGGGCGAACCGACCACCCGTCCCCCTCCCGCTCCACGGCGACCGGGAGCCGGTTGGAGACGACGACGAGGCGGCCCTCCGCGCCCATCATCCCGACGGCCCTCCTCCGGCCGCGCCGATCCACCGATCGAGGAAGTCGAGAAGCTCGCCGGGGGGACGAATCCAGAGGTCCGCCTCGGTCGGCCGGAGTTCCTCGCGCACGAGGACGCGAAGCCCTCTCCCCTCGAGAGCCCGGAACGCGTCCTCATCGGTCTGATCGTCGCCGAGGTAGGCGGCGGGGGCTCGGTCCGACTCCTCGGAAAGAACGGTCCGCACGGCCGATCCTTTGTCTCTCCCCGGCGCGCGGAGCTCGATCCCTCCGTCGAAAGTCCGCATGGCGAGACCCGCGTCTTCCGCGATCCGCGGCCAACGGGCGAACACTTTGTCCTTCAACACATGAACTTCCTCCGGAAGAAGGCCGCGCCAGTGGATCGCCGTCGAGGCCGGCTTCCGCTCGCACCGGGGCCGGAGTCCTTCGCGCTCCGCCCACTCGTCCGCCTCCACGAGGCCGCGAACGGCTTCCTCTCCGATCGGCTCGACCTCGGGGGCCTCGCGCGGGCGAAGCCGCTCCCAACCGTGGCAGCCCCAGATCTCGGGCGGGGACGGGAGGCCGAGGAGCGGGAGCACGTCGCGGGTCCATCGTCCGCTCACGACGACGACCCGGGTCTTCTTCGCCTCGACGAGCGCGGAGAGCCTCTCGCGCACCCCTTCGTACGGGACCGCCTCCTCGCGCGCGACGCGGAACGGGGCGAGCGTGCCGTCGTAGTCGAGAAGGAGGACGCCGCGCGGCGCCCGCCCGAGCGAGACGAAAAAAGCGTTCGGATCGACGGATGTTCGCAAGATTCTCATCGCCCTTTCCACGGGGCGGCCGGCGGGCCCGCCGGTTCAGTCGAGCTCGACGCGATCCCCCGCCCCTCGGGTGAGCGTCACCATCAGCGCGAGGTACTCCCGGAGCTGCCGCGTGAGGAGGAAGTTCTCGCGCACGAACTCCCGCGCCTTCCGCCCCATCGCTTGGAGGCGCTCCCGATCGCTGAAGAGATACCGGATGCGGAGCGCCGCCCCCTCGGGTGTGCTCACGAGAAACCCTGTGTGATGATCGACGACTTGGAGCCGGATCCCTCCCGTGTCCCCTCCGATGACCGGCTTCCCCTTCCACATCGCTTCCGAGACGGTGAGCCCGAACCCCTCGCGAAGCGACTTCTGGAGAACCACGTCCGCGGCGCGCTGGAGCGCGTTGATCGTCCGATGCGCGTCGGGCGGGAGCAGAAGAACATGGATGTCGGGGTCGTCGCGCGACGCCTCCTCGACTTCGGCGAGGACCGCGTTCCCTTCCGGGTCGTCGGTCGCGCCGCCCCCCGCGAGGACAAGCTGCAGGTACGGGAGGAAGGTCTTTGCGAGTCGGTACGCCCGGATCACCCCGATCGGGTCTTTGAAGCGGTCGAAGCGCGACACCTGAACGAGCAGCGGCCGCATCGGGTCGATGCCGAAGCGCTCGCGAACGGCGTCGATCTCCTCTTGGGGCAGCTCCTGATTTTTCTCACTTAAAGGATCGATGCTCGGAGGGATGAGGTACTCCGGATGGGGAAGCGATTGCGAGAAGGCGGCGAGAGAGAAGATGCTCGCGTCGTACTCCGCGAGGAACGGCCGAAGGTACTTCCAGGTCGGACGATAGGGACGGCTCACGTCGATATGGCAGCGCCACACCCATTTCCCCTTCCGGTTCGGCGTGTGGCGGAGGAGCGGAGCCGGCTGCGGATCGTGGATGAAGACGAGGTCCGCGTCCTGGAGGACCGGACGGAGCGCCTCCGCGTTTCGCACGCCCGTCTCCTCGAAGACCCGCAGGAGGCGGTCGGAGACCGGAGCGATCGTCCCCTGGAGGCTGTTGTGGAAGCTCTTCGTGCAGCGGTAGAATTCCTCTTCCCCCGCGATGACCTCCCACGAGGCGTCGATTCCGAGCTCTCGCTTGAGCGGAACGAGCTTGGCGAGGATCTCCGCCACACCGCCGCCGACGCGCGTCGAGTTGACGTGGACGACGCGCATTCCCTTCAGAGGAGCGGCGAGCTGATGGAGATGCTCGACGACGTCCCGTCCGGCGATCGTGGCGAGCGATTCCAACATCCCCGCCGTCATCGTCCTCCCCCCAAGTGCTTTCGAAAGATGAGGGAAAGGTCCGTTCGAAGGTTGGCCAGCGTGTTGAGGTACGGATCGACGGCGCCGAGGTCGCGGCAAAGGTCGTCGTAGCGGGGTCCGAGGTCTCCGAGCCACGCGCGAAAATCGTCGACCCGGTCCGGCGTGCGGCTCCTCGCGTCGATCACATGGAAGAAGATGCTTCCAAGCGACATCGCCGCCGTCGCCTTCGTCAGCTCGCGTGGATGGGACAGCTTTCGGTGCGTGTTGAAGATGACGATCTGGGATCGTATGAAGGCGAATTGCCGGTCCGGCTTCGCCCAGGGAACGAGCTCCGTCTCCGAAAGCCTCTCTTCGATCACGTCGATCAGCTCCGCGCGAAGCCCCTCGAGATCTCCGCAATCGGTCGGGTCGATGATCCCGAGCCGCTCGGCGAGCGCCGGGTCGTGAAGGGAGTGGAACGCCCACGCGGCGAAATCGTTCTTGTACTCCGGATCGTCGAAGCTGGGGCGGAGAAGACCGCCCCAGAAGTGGTAGTAGATGCTGTCCGGATCGACCGTCTGGAGATGGTCGCGGAGTTCCCTGAGGTTCTGGGCGCGCTTCCCGGTCGCGATCGCGGAGAGGGCGCAGTCCCGCACGATGAACGGCTGAATTCGTAAGCGGCTCACACCCATCTCTCTGAAAAATAACCCGGTCCGGCCGGGGGCACAAGTCTCTTTCCGTAACTCTCTCTCCCCCAAGCGCATTGACAAGCCGGGGCGGCGGTTCCACTCTCGAGAGGAGGTAGGGACGGGAGGGGCGCGCGGGAATCGTTGAACGTCCCGAGAGGCGGATTCGTCTATGGAATCGAGTGCCGGACCGGGGAGGGACAGGTTGGCACAACAGATGGAGCCGACCGACGCGGTTCTCGTCGGGCGCGTCCTGGACGGCGACGTGGGCGCCTTCAACCGGCTGATGGCTCGTTGGGAACGCCCGGTCTACAACTTCGTCTACCGCGTCGTGGGGCACGACGAGGACGCGAAGGACCTTGTCCAGGAAACGATCCTTCGAGTGTTCAACGGGCTGTCGCGGCTCCAGGATCCGAACAAGTTCCCAGCGTGGCTGTTTCGGATCGCGCACAACGTCTGTCTCGACCGTCTTCGAAGCGGCCGGAACCGGACCGAGGTTTCGACGGACGCACTCCCCGAAGGGGGCCTCGACCGGCTCCTGGCCGAACGGGCGGATCATCCGCCGCGGCACGGCGATCCGGAAGAGATCGTCTACCGCAAGGAGATCGCGAAGATCCTCATGCGCGCTCTTCAGAGCCTGTCGGAGGAACAGAGAACGGCGATCGTGATGCGCGAGTACAACGGATACAGCAGCCGGGAGATCGGCGAGATCCTGGGGATCCCGGTCGGAACGGTTCGATCACGAATCTTTCATGGCCTGAGGAATCTGAACCGGGTCCTCAGGCGGTTCGGGATGGAAGAAGGGAGGTGGCCGTAGGTGCTTCGCGAGGAAATGGAACAGCTGTTGGTGGGGTTGGTCTACGGCGAGTTGACCGCGGAGGAACGGGAAAAAGTCGAGGCGGAGATCGACCGGAATCCCGAATGGGCGGAGGTTCTCGAGGAGCTTCGGCGGACGTCGGGCGTCCTTCGGGTCTGGGAGGATGAGGAGCTCGCGGTGCGGCATCTCGTGAGCGCGCCCGCGCCGGGAAGCTTGCCG
>JAGUYC010000288.1 GCA_020061515.1 Gemmatimonadota bacterium | reverse complement strand
GGGGCGGAGATTCGTCACCTGTCGCGGTGGCTGAACGCGGCGAGCGTGCGCGCGGATCGGGAGACGATCGAGCGAATCGCGGCGCTCCCCTTCGTGCGCCGCGTGCGCGAGGTGGCGCGACTCGCCGCGCCGCCCGTCCCCCCGGTTCGAAGCCCGGAGAAGAGATCGCTTGCCCCGAGCCCTCGCTACGGCCTCTCGGAGATCCAGCTCGCCCAGATCGGTCTCGTCCCTCTCTTGGAGGCCGGCTACACGGGAGAGGGAGTGCACATTCTCATGCTCGACTCCGGTTTCTACACGGCCGCCCCCTGCTTCGGCACGATGACGATCGAGCGCCGACGGGACTTCGTGGACGGCGACGATTCGGTGGAGGGGCTCCTCATCGAGAACCACGGATCGCAGACCCTCTCGGTCATCGGAGGGTACGATCCGCGGTACATCGTGGGCCCCGCGCACCGCGCGACCTACTATCTCGCCCGAACCGAAGACACATGGAACGAGGTTCCCGAGGAGGAGGATCACTGGATCGCGGCGATCGAATGGGGAGAGAGCCTCGGCGTCGATCTCGCGAGCAGCTCGGTCGGGTACACCGATTGGTACGACCCCTCGGACATGGACGGAAAGACCGCGCCGATCTCGATCGCCGCCGAGGCGGCGGTGGAGCGCGGCATGGTGGTGGTGAACTCCGCGGGGAACGAGGGTGACTTTGCCTGGCGAAAGATCATCGCCCCCGCCGACGCCCCCGGTGTTCTCGCGGCGGCGGCGGTCACCATCAACGGCGACCGGGCGAGCTTCTCCTCGCTCGGGCCCACGGCGGACGGGCGGATCAAGCCGGACCTCGCCGCGCTCGGGGAGGGGGTCGCGGGGCTCGTGAACCCGCGGGCGGGAACGCCGGAAAGCCGCTACGGCGAATCCCTGAGGGGAACCTCCTATTCGGCCCCCCTCATCGCCGGAGCGTGCGCGCTTCTTCTCGAGATCCATCCGATCCTCACGCCCGATCTTCTCGCCGAGGCGCTGAAGAGCACCGCGAGCCGGAGCGCGAACCCGGACACCCTTCTCGGATGGGGGATCGTGAACGCGCATCGCGCGGCGCTTCTTCCGGTCGTTCGCCACGATCCGCCCGCGGACGTCGCGTGGAACGGGACCGACGCGCACGACGTCCGGCTCCGGCTCTCGCTCGTTCCCGGCTTCGATCCGCCGCGCGTGGTCTTCGGGGGGAAGGAAGCGTTCACGGACACCGCGGCGCTCGATTCGGAAGGGGGCTTCGACTTCGCCTGCCGAATCCCGGCGGACTATCCCTTCCAACCGACGCGCTACTATTTCCTTTTTACACGAAACGATACGGTCTATACGGTTCCAAAGAACGCGCCGGAGTCGTATTTCGAGATCGGCGACGCGACGCCCCCGCGGATCGCGCACACCGAGATCGGGCGGTTCCCCGTCCAGGAATGGCCGGCGGAGGTGGTCGCCGTCATCACGGACGCGGCCCCGATCGACGAGGAATCGGTCCACGTCGCCTACCGGTTCCTCTCGTTCGAGTGGAAGGACCGGCAATCCGGCCTCTCGACCTTCCCCCTCGCACGGAGGGACGACTCGACCTTCGCAGCGACCTTCCCGGGCGCGGCCCTTCCCGGCTTCTCGTTCCAGTACTGGATTCACGCCTGCGACGTGAACGGCAACTCCGCGCGTGTCCCGGCCGTGGGGTACTTCACCGCGGCGCTCTACTCGGTCGACTACGCGCTTCATTACGGAAACGAGGAGGACGAAGGCCCGACGAACCCCTTCGTCGCCGGATCGGGCGGGGCGTATCGCATCTTCTTCGATCTCCCGGAGAGGAGCGACGTTCGAATCCGGATCTACGATACGGCCGGGCGTTTCGTCCGCGAGGTCTGGAAGGGATCCATGCGCGCGGGGAGGCGCCTCTCGGTCGATTGGGACGGAGAGGACGCAGGCGGGAATGCTCTCCGATCCGGCGTCTTCTTCCTCCGCTTCGAGGCGGGCCCCTTCACCGCGACCCGCAAGATCGTCGTGATGAGGTAGAAGAGGGACCCAACCGATCGCCGGAATTTCGAGGGAGCGGATGGGAACCCCCGCGCGCCGGCCGGGGTAGGAAACGCTCGGGGGCGGCGCGGAGCGGGGCATCGCTCGAGCAACCAACGGTCCACAAGAGGAGACGAACGAGAGCATGGTTCACGACGACTCGATGGAGAGGATCCGCGAGGAGGGGAGGACGTTCCGACTTCTCGTGGACGAGATCGGCCGCGCGATCGTCGGTCAGGAGTACATGGTGGAGCGCCTTCTCGTGGGGCTTCTCACGGGGGGACACGTCCTCATCGAGGGGGTGCCGGGGCTCGCCAAGACGCTCGCGGCGAACACGCTTGCGCGCGCGGTGAACGCCCGTTTCCAGCGGATCCAGTTCACTCCGGATCTCCTGCCCGCCGACCTCGTCGGAACGATGGTCTACGATCCGAAGACCTCCGATTTCTTCACGCGTAAAGGTCCAATCTTCACCCACCTCCTTCTCGCCGACGAGATCAACCGCGCTCCCGCGAAGGTGCAAAGCGCTCTCCTCGAAGCGATGCAGGAGAAGCAGGTCACGATCGGAACCGGAACGCATCGGCTCGAGGATCCCTTCCTCGTCCTCGCCACACAGAACCCGATCGAGCAGGAGGGGACGTACGCGCTCCCCGAAGCGCAGGTCGACCGCTTCATGCTGAAGCTCCGCATCACCTATCCGAGCCGCGAGGAGGAGCGGCGGATCATGGACCGCTGGGCGGGGGTCGACGCGGTCGAGATCCGCCCGGTCGCCGACCTCGACGCGATCCGGCGGGCGCGCGAGACGATGCGGTCGATCCGAATCGACGAGAACCTCAAGGAATACATGGTCGACATCGTCCACGCGACCAGGGATCCGAAGGCGTACGGGCTCGACCTCAAGGACTTCATCGCGTACGGCGCGTCTCCGCGCGCGACGCTCTACCTGAACACCGGCTCCCGCGCCCTCGCCTTCCTCGACGGGCGCGACTACGTCACCGCCGACGACGTGAAGGAGATCTGCCCGGACATTCTCCGGCATCGGATCATCGTCACCTACGAGGCCGAGGCGAAGGAAGTCACGAGCGAGGAGATCCTCCGAAGGATCCTCGACCGCCTCGAAGTCCCCTAGAGCGGAGCCGTCACGCGACATGCTGCCGAAGGAACTGACCGGCGAGATCCGCAGGATCGAGATCATCACCCGCTCCCTCGTGGAGAGCCTCTTCTCCGGCGAGTACCACTCGGTCTTCAAGGGGCGCGGGATGGAGTTCGACCAGGTGCGCGAGTACCAGGACGGGGACGACGTCCGCGCGATCGATTGGAACGTCACCGCGCGCATGAACCGTCCCTTCGTGAAGGAGTTCGTCGAGGAGCGGGAGCTCGTCGTGATGCTCCTCGTCGACCGGAGCGCCTCGACCGACTTCGGCACCACGCACCGATCCAAGGCTCACATCGCCGCGTCGATCTGCTCTCTCCTCGCGTTCTCCGCGATTCAAAACCACGACAAGGTGGGGCTCATCCTCTTTTCCGACGTCGTGGAGAAGTTCATCGCTCCGCGCAAGGGGAGGCGGCATGTCCTCCGCGTGATCCTCGAGCTCCTTCACGGGCGACCCGAGAGGAAGAGAACGAGCCTCGCCGCGCCGCTCGAACGATTGAACCGCGTGCAGAAACGCCGGTCGGTCGTCTTTCTCGTCTCCGACTTCCTCGAGCGTCCGCCGGAGGAGCTTCTCCGCGTCACGAACCGGCGGCACGACGTCATCGCGATCCGCGTCGCGGATCCGCGGGAGATCGGACCCGAGAAGCGGGAGAAGGAGAAGAGGGGTCTTCCTCGGCTCATTCGATCGACGAAGAAGGCGGCCGAGCCGGAGAATCCAGGACCGGTTGGAGAGCGAAACGGGTTTACGATTCTCGGGAGCGCGGACTTCGAGGACCTCGAAACCGGCGAGCCGTTCCATGCGCGGGTCGACCGGGCCTTCGTCGAGGAGTTCAACTCCCGCCGAGCGAGAAGCGATCAGGAGCTCGAAGCCTTCTTCCGGGCGAACGGCGTCGATTTCGTTCCGGTAGAGACCGACGGAGACTACGTCGATCCGCTCGTCCGGTTCTTCCGCGCGAGGGAGAGGAGGCTCCGGCGGTGAGGATCGCGCGCTTCCTCTGTCTTCTTCTGACTCTTCTGTCCGGGCGCGCGCCGGCGGAAACGATCGTGACCGCGTCGATCGACCGGGACACGATCACCGTGGGGGATCCGATCCGGCTCACGGTCCGGCTCGACGCCGCGGCGGGAGAGGAGACCCCTCTTCCGGCGATCGACGACGAGCGGATCGCGCCGTTCGAGATCCTTGAGATCTCACCGATTCAAGAGGAGACCGCAGGCAGCGTGCGCCGGACCTCGCGCGTCTATCGAATCACAGTTTTCCGTACCGGCGCGTTCGAGATCCCCTCGTTTCGATCGGACGCGGGAGGGGAGGCGAGCGTTCCGATCCCGGTCGCGGTTCTCTCGGTCGGTGTCGATTCCTCGGGCGAGATCCGCGATGTGAAGCCGCCGATCGGGCTCGGCCGCGACCCGCTCGTCTATGTACTGCCGGCGCTTCTTCTCCTCCTCGCCGCGGCGGCCGCTTTCTTCGCTCTCCGCCTGCGGAAGAGGGGAAAGCTCCCCGCGCCCGTCCTTCGGCCGATCGACCTACGGCCTGCGCACGCAATCGCCGTCGAGAGCATCGACCGACTGGAAAGCGAGTACGCCTCCTCGGACGGCGTCCCGCGCGCGTTTTATTTCAAGCTCTCTTCGATCGTGCGCGAGTATCTCGACCGGCGCTTCGCACTCCCCGCGCCGGAACGGACCACGCGCGAGATCCTCCGCGAGATCCGGAAGGAGAACGTCGAGCCCGAGACGACCGGTCTTCTCCGCGGCCTTCTCCTCCGGTGCGACCTCGTGAAGTTCCGGGGGAACGAGCCGCCGCGCGCCGAGGCGGAGAGCGCTCTTCGCGAGACGAGGGCGCTCGTGGAGAAGACGCGGGAGAAGGGAACCGAGAGGGAGGAGGGAGCCGCGTGATCCTCCGCTTCGCACACCCCTGGGTGCTCGCCGCCGCGCCTCTTCTTCTCGGTCTCCTCGCGGCCGCCTACGTGCGGCGCCGCGGAAGACGCCCTCGGCTTCTCTTCTCGTCCGCCCAGCTTCTTCGCGAAGCGCGCCCGCCCGAGAACCCCGCGCGGCGGCACCTTGCGGCGCTTCTTCGAATGCTCGCGCTCGCGCTTCTTCTCGCGGCGCTCGCGCGGCCGCAATCGGGAGCGCGCGCGATGCGCGTGAGCACGGAGGGAGTGGACATCCTCCTCGCGATCGACGTCTCCACGAGCATGCTCGCGATCGATTTCGAGCCGAACAACCGTCTGGATGCAGCGAAGACGGTGGCCGCGGAGTTCATCCGCGGAAGAGAGCACGACCGGATGGGGCTCGTCGCCTTCGCGGCGATCAGCTTCGTGCAGTGCCCGCTCACGCTCGACCGCGAGGTTCTTCTCGGGCTTCTCGACGAGATCCGCATCGGGATGGTCGAGGACGGCACGGCGATCGGGATGGCGATCGTGAACTGCGTGAACCGCCTGAAGGAAAGCGAGGCGGAATCGAAGGTCGCGATCCTTCTCACCGACGGCGTGAACAACACAGGGAAGATCGATCCGGCGACCGCCGCGGAGATCGCGCGGACGATAGGAATCCGTTTCTACACGATCGGGGTCGGAAAGGAAGGGGAAGCGCTCTTCCCGATCGACGACCCGATCTTCGGGAGGAGGCTCGTTCGGCAGAAGACCGAGATCGATGAGGAGGTCCTTCGGAGGATCGCCGCGAGCACCGGGGGTCGATACTTCCGCGCGACCGACACGGAGGCGCTTCGCCGGATCTTCGCGGAGATCGGGGAGATGGAGAAGACCGTGATCACGAGCGACACCTACGTGGACTACACGGATCTCTTCGGCTGGTTCCTTCTCCCCGGCGCCGCCCTCTTGCTCGCCGAGGGCATTCTCGCCGCGACGCTTCTCCGGAGGTTTCCTTGATGCGTTTTGGATCGCCCGACTTTCTCTACGCGCTCGCTCTCCTTCCGCTCGTTTGGTTCCTTGTCCGGCGGGACCGGCGAAAGCGGGAGGAGACGATGCGCCGCTTCGGCGACCCCGATCTTCTGCGAACCCTCTCCCTCGACGCGGACCCGGGGAAGCGCCGGCGCAAGGAGCGGCTGTTTCTTCTTGGGCTCGCCGGCGTTCTCTTCGCTCTCTCGCATCCGCAGTACGGGGAGAGACAGCTTCCGGTGAAGCGCGAGGGGATCGATATCCTCTTCGCGCTCGACACGTCGCTCAGCATGCTCGCGGAGGATCAGCCGCCGAACCGGTTGGAGCGCGCGAAGGGGGAGACGGCGGGAGCGCTCGATCGGCTGCGCGGGGATCGCGTGGGGATCGTGACCTTCGCCGGCACATCGGTGCCGACGTGTCCGCCCACGACCGACTACGGCGCGGTTCGCATCTTCCTCGGCGGGATCGATGCATGGACCGTCCCGACGGGAGGCACGGCGATCGCGAAGGCGATCCGCCGCTCGGTCCACATGCTCGAGACGAGCGACGCCGGATCGAAAGCGGTGATCCTCCTCACCGACGGCGAGGATCACGAAGGGGACGTGCTCGCGGCGGCCGGCGAGGCGGCGGAGGCCGGAGTGCGCATCTTCCCCGTCGGGCTCGGGCTCGGCGAAGGGGAGCTGATCCCGCTCCCGCAGGCGGAGGGGAGCGGGTTCAAGCGGAACCGGGAGGGCGAGTTCGTCGTGACCCGACGGAACGACGCCGCGCTCCGCGAGATCGCGGAGAAGACCGGAGGGCGTTTCTACGTTCTCGCGGAGGAACCGAACGCGCTCGACCGGATCCTCGACGCGCTCTCAGGCATGGACAAGACCGAGTTCGAATCGAGACTTCTCGTGATCCGCGAGGAGCGTTACGTCTGGTTCCTTCTCCCTGCTACACTGCTCCTCGCGATCGAGTTCCTTCTCGGCACCGCGGGCGCCGCGCGGAAGGAGACGTAGCGTGTTTCGATGGAAGGTCGAGGGAGCGGTTTTCCTCGCCGCGTGCTTCCTCGTCGGCTGGGGAGACCCGGCGCGCAAGGAGACCGCGCGGGGCGTGAAGGCGTACGGCGAGAAGCGGTACGACGAGGCGCTCGCCTCGTTTCTCCGCGCCGCGCGCGAGACGCCCGACCGCCCGGTCCTCTCGTTCAACCTCGGCGCCGCCCTTTATCAGAACGGACGTTTCGAAGACGCGCTCGCCGCGTTTCACGCCGCGAGACAGGCCGAGGAGACGGCAGCGGCCGCTCTCTACGGCGCCGGGAACACTCTCTTTCAAGCCGGAAAGCCCGCGGAAGCCGCGGAGCTCTACAAGCAGGCGCTCCGCCGGGATTCGGACGATCGCGACGCGAAGCACAATCTCGAGCTCGTTCAACGACTACTCGACGAGAGGAAGAACCAAGAGGATCAACGGCAGGAACCGCAGTCGGACGAAGGCGAACCGGAGAAGCCGAGGGAGCAAGAAGAGCCGGAGGCGCCGCAAGAGGAAGAAGGCGAAGAGAAGAATCCTTTACCAGCGAACGAAAATGAAACCTCCGCGCCGGAAGAAGCCGAGACGGAAGGGGAGCCTCCCTCCTCGGGCGAGATGTCGCGGGCGGAGGCGGAGAGGATCCTCGCCGCGCTCGCCGAGGAGGAGGAGAACCTCCGGCGCGAGAGCATGCAAGAGCGGCGCTCGAAACGCAAGGCGACCGCGAAGGACTGGTAGGAACGATGCGAGCGATCGGGGCTTCGGTCGGGATTCTGCTTGCCGCGCTTCTCCTCTTCGGTGGGGAGGCGGGCGCGATCGAGCTCGACGTCCGCGCGGACCGCACGGAGATCGACCTCGACGGCCGGATCACGCTCACGCTCGCGATCCGGGGCGCGCAAGGGGATGTGGAGATCGACCTCGGGTCCACGGCCGGCTTTCGCACCTACTCCTCGGGAACCTCGCAGAACATCTCGATCATCAACGGACGCATGGACGCATCGCTGACGCATACCTATCTCCTCTTCCCGAGCGAAAAGGGAGAGTTCACGATCGGGCCGTTCCGGGCGATGCACGGCCGAGAAGAGGCATCCGCGCCCGCGATCCGCGTCCGGGTCGCGGAGGCTTCCGG
>JAGUYC010000277.1 GCA_020061515.1 Gemmatimonadota bacterium | reverse complement strand
GTTGAACGGGTTCGGGGCGCTCGCTCCGAGAAGGAAGCGAGGGGGAGGACCTCCGTTCTCCGGGACGCCGGTCGACTCGGCGGCCGCGGCGATCCGCACGATGCGCGGGCTCCCCGTTGTTCCGCCCTCGGCGGCGTAGAGGTTCCCGAGCCCGTCGAACGCGAGGCCGTCCGGTCCTTCAAGGCTCGAAAATCCGCTTGCGAAGAGAGTTGTCGCGCCGTCCGGCCCGACGCGGACGATCTCCTGGCGGGCCGGGTTCGCGACGAAGAGGTCGCCGCCGAAGCCGCCCCGCTCGTCGAACGCAAGGGCGGTGGCGCCGGAGAGGAGGGTCGCATCATCGGCGAACGTGCTCGCCGTTCCCGTCGAGTCGATGCGAAAGACCTTGTGGTCGCCTCCGGTCGCGAAGAGCGCCCGCCCGAAGCGCTCGCCGCTCGAGAAGGCGAGGCCGCGGACGCCGGAGAAGGAACCGGCGAACGGGGTTTTCGTCCCGCTCGCGCTCACCGCCCAGATGGAGTCGCTCGACGAAGCGCCGGCGTACGCGAGCCCGCCGAAGGCGCCGATCGTGTCGACGGCGAGAGCCCATCCGCTCGTCGCGCTCGGGAACGACGCCAGAAGTCGAACGAGCCCTGCCTCCGCGCCGTCCGCGGCGAACCGAAAGATGCTCGATCGGTCGGAGACGAGAAGGTCCCCGCCGAAGGCGCCTCCCGGGCGGTCCCACGCGAGCGCGTCCGGTCGTCCAATGAGCGAGTCGGCGAGAACGGTCTCGACGAAGCCGCGGTCGTTCCATAGAAACACGCGATCCCGTGTCCGGTCTCCCACGAGCATCCTTCCGTTCTTCCCTCGGTCGAGCGAGACCGGGCGGTCGAGGTTTCGGTTCGGAAGCGTCTCCGCGCAGAACCCCGGCGGAACCGCGATCGGTCCCGCCCCCTCGTCGGTCCGGAAGAAGAACGAGAAGCGCGCGCCGAGCGAATCGCCGGAGAGATCGCGCGCCTCCGATCCGATCGACACGGTGTAGGTCGCATGGTCGGCGAGATCGGCGGCCGTCGAGAGAAGAAGCGTGTTCCCCGCCCAAGAGGTCGCGTAAGCCGCGGCGGGGGAGAGGCCGAGCGCGGCCTCGACCGACGCGCGATCCATCGGCTCGGTGAAGGTGATCTCGATCCGCGGGCGGAGCGTGGGGATCGCCCTGTCGTGCGCCGGCCAGGCCGCCTCGATCCAAGGCGCGAGGTCCGGGGGGGACGCCGCGAGAAGCGCCGCCGAAAGGCCCCCGATCACGATCGGCACGGCGCCGCTCGATGGGATCGCGAAGCTCCTCTCGGAGAGAAGGTCGTACACGGTCCCGCCCGGAAGATCCGGATCGACGAGGAGCGTGTCCGCCTCTCCCTTTGTGTTCAGAAGGACGAGGACGGTTTCTTCACCCGGCAACTTTCGATAGTAGGAGTAGATCCCCGCGCTCGGCGCATTCGCGATCTCGGTCTGTCCGCCGCGGCGAAGCGCCGGGAACCGCTCGCGGAGGCCGTTCAGTCTTCGGACCCATTGGTAAAGGGGAGCCGTCTGGTCGAAGTTGTCCCCCTCCGAGGGGCCGAAGTCCCACGAGCCGTCCCACATGTCCTCGCGGTTCCACGGGTCGCCCCCGCCGTCGAACTCCTGCTCGGTTCCGTAGTAGAGACAGGGGACGCCGACCGAGGTGGTGAGCCACGCGAGGGCGACGCGCGCCTTCGCTTCGTCCCTTGCGGCGGCGGAGCCGAAGCCCATGAACCGCGCGACGTCGTGGTTGTCGAGGAAGAGGACGAGGCGGTTTCTCGCGCTCGGATCGTAATGGACCGAGTCGGCGTACTGCCCGGAGAGCCACTCGGTCGCGCCGCCGTCGCGGAAGACGGCGTTCGTCGTGAAGTGCATCGGGAATCGGAGAACCGAGTCGAGCGCGAAGGGGCCGCCCGCCTTCGTTCCGGTGTAGATTCCGTTCTTCGCGTTCGAGCCGTCGAAGACCTCGCCGAACTGGAAGAAGCGCTCCTTGCCGAGCGAGTCGGCGGCGAAGGCGCGGACGGCGGGGGCGAACGCCTGCCAGAAGGAGAGCTCGACGTGCTTCACCGTGTCGATGCGGAAGCCGTCCGCGTCGGTTCTCTCGATGAGCCACCGGTGAGCGTCGACGAGAGCGGCCCGCACGGCCGGTTCCTCGGTGCGGAAGTCGTCGAGCCCGAAGAGCTCGCCGAGGATCTGCTCCGGATCGACCCAATTGTCAATGTGTCCATTGTTGTGGTACCAAGAGAGATCGTCGAAGGGGGGCGCGGCCTTGTTCGACGCGTTCTTCCATCGAAGGACGTAGGTGCCGGGATCGCGGAAGTCCGGATAGTCCGGGTGGGCCGAGTCGATGAGGTCGCCGCCGTGGTTCGCGATGACGTCGAGGATCACGGTGAGGCCGCGCGCGTGCGCCTCGTCGATCAGGGAGCGAAGCGCCGTCTCGCCGCCGAGGTGCGGAGCGAACTGGTAGAAGTCCTGGATGTGATAGCCGTGGTAGGCGGCGTACGCGTTCTTCTGCACCGGCGAGATCCAGATCGATGTCGCGCCGAGGCCGCGGATGTAGTCGAGCTTCGCTTCGATCCCCGCCCAGTCGCCGCCGTGGATGCGCGCGCCGTTCGACGGATCATAGGACCCTTCGATCGCGTTGTTCGAGGGATCGCCGTCGAAGAAGCGGTCGGTCAGAATCTGGTAGATCGATTGGTCGCGCCAATCATCCGGCGACGGCGTCCCCGCCCCGACAAAGGGCGTGGCGACGAAGAACCCCGCCAGGAGCATTCCGAGGGTGCGCACGTGTTTCCTTTCCGCGGGGAGCGGGCACGGATCGACTCCCTTTGATTATAACAAGTTCGCCGCATCCGCTCCGCTCTTCTCTTCAAACTTCCTTCTCTTTGGTTCATGAGGATAAGCTCACCAGCGAGCGAGGCATCCCGGAATCCCGGATCCGATCGGGCGGGAACGGAAAGCTCCGGAGCCGGGGGGCAGGGCTCGCTTGCTCAAACATGCCGCGCGCGGCGCGCGGCAACTCGCCGCTCGGACATTTTCGAACCAGGTTCCTTAACAATTCGAACCAGGTTCCTTAACAATTGCCCGCCGTGGCGGCATCGTCGATCGGGGAGAAAACCCTGACGGGGCGCGTTCTTGCGCGCTCGGCGGGCCGACCTCCCCCTCGGGGCCTGAATACTCGTGAACCAGGTTCCTTAACAATTCGAACCAGGTTCCTTAACAATCACAGGCCCCGCCGTCCGACGACTGAGCCACGCGCGGGTGGCGGCCACGGGCGCCTGCTCGCGCGAAGGCCACCAAGTGCGGAGG
>JAGUYC010000125.1 GCA_020061515.1 Gemmatimonadota bacterium | reverse complement strand
TCCCCGCGTCGACCGTGCCGACGAGCGCCCCGTTGTCCGTGCGCACCACGCGGAACCACTCCGCCTCCGCGGGCGCCCATGTCCAGGAGATCTCGATTCCGGCGCACGAGTCCCTCGACGCGGAGCACGATCCCGAAGGAGGCGCTCCGATCGGTCCGGGGATGCGGGCCGAGGCGGAGCATGGAGAGGCGGAACGGCCGCAGGGGTTCACGGAGAAGACGCGAAACACGTGATCGATCCCGGCGTCGAGCCCCGCCGCGACCGCCGTCGTGTCGGCCGGTCCGACTGAATCGACGACGATTCCGGCCCCGCGAAGAACGACATATCCGGACACCGCCCCGGACACGGGCGCCCAGGAAACCCGAAGGGATGAGCAGGACTCGTAAGCCGCCGCGCACGAAGGAGGCGGGGACGGCGTCGAGAGGAACAGACGCCCGGTGTCCTCGAGGGCGCTCGATTCTTCACAGTTGAAGGCTCGAATCGTGTAGAGAACGCCGTCGACGCCGGGAGCGTCCTCGTAGAACCGCGAGTCGGCGGAGAGATCGAACGAACCGCCGGGCGGGCTGCTTCGGGCGATCCGGTATCCCGACACCGGTCCTCCTCCGGCGGGCGCCTCCCACGCGAGGCGCACGACCCCGCAGAGATCCCGCGAGGCGGAGAAGGAGGCGGGGGGATCGGGCGCCGTCAGCGAACGGCCGATCGACTCGCATGGAGGCGAATCGCCGTCCGCGTTCCGCGCCCGCACCGCGTATGCGTGATAGACGTTCGGCGCCGCTTGCTCGTCGATGAAGAACCGGACCCCGCTCCCCGCGGAGCCGATCCATGCGCCGTCGCGGCGGATGTCGTACTCCTCGACCGCTCCGCCCCCCGCCGGCTCCTCCCAAGTGATCCGGACCCGCCCGCAGAGCGTATCCGTCGCGGCGCACGTGGCCGGCGAAGAAGGCGGTTCCGCGCGCGCCGCTGCGCTCATGCCGAGGAACGCTCCGATGAGGAGAACGACGATCCGCGCGCGCCCGCGCATGCGGAGGTCCGCGCCGAGCGCGTGGAATGAGGTCAGTAGTTCCATCGGATCGCGGCCCCGAAGTCGAGGCCCGTGAGGTCGACCGCTCCCCCTTCGGCCTCCCCGAAGAGACGCGCGGCATGAACAAGAAGATGGATACGCGAGGTGAGATCCGCTTCCGCGCCGCCGCCGAGCTCGTAGACGCGCCCCGAACCGAGAAGCGCGGCGCCGCTCGAGCCGTTTGCGAGGGCGTACTCGCCGAAGTCTCCCGCGCGCGCCGCCGCCGAAAGATCGATCCGTCCCGCGACACGATGCGTGTAGGCGGCCGAGATCTCCCGGTAATCCCCGGTCATTCCCCTTCGAAGGTATCTCTCGATCGAAAGCGAGTCGATCGATCCGGTTCCGAAGGCGCCCCGCTCCGATCCTTCACCCTTGAAGACAAAGAACCCGCGAACATCGATCCGCCGTCCCGGCGCAAGTTGAAGCATGCCGTCGAGAAGAAGATCCGCCTCGTCTCCTTCCTCGTAGAAGTCCTCGCCGTTCCGCTCGTCCGTGCCGAACATGCGGAAGCGAACATCCGCCGCCGAGCGGATGAGAACCGCGCCGCCCCACTCCCTCTCGATCCCCGCGGCGAAGAAGATCTCGTCGCCCGGCTTGTAATCGTCCTCCGACCCGCCCGAGCCGAGGAACGCGTACTCTCCCTTGCGGAGATACCCGCCTCCGGCGGAGACGGCCCAGGAACGAGCGATCGCGAACCCGTGAACGAGGCTCGCCCCGACGTCGACGCCCTCCCCGAAACGCTTGATAGGTAAACCGAGCAGGCGGTCGGCGGCCGCTTCGGCGACCGCGCGTTCCCCCTCGTTCAGCTTCGAAGCCCCGATCGGAATCCCGAGGAGAACCCCCACGCGCGTTCCCGCTCCGCCCGGACGGAACGACGCCGAGAGACGCGCGTCGGCCGGCCCGCGGTATTCGGATTTCTTCTCCTCCTCGATCGAGGCCCAAACGCCGGGAATCTCGAGGACAACATCGCCGCGCGCCCCGAGCGGCTTTCGAAAACGAGCCGGCGCCGCGATCTCGAAGATCTCCGCGTCCGGCCATCCCTCCTTTTTCAGAGTCCACTTTCGGATGGAAACACCGAGATCCCCCTCGATGAACGGCTCGTCGACGAGACGAACCTCGCCCGAACGCGCGAGCGCAGCTTCGGCGGAGGCGAAAAGGAGAAGAAGCGCGGCGGCGCCTCGAGCGGCGACTTTCTTCATGGCCGATCCACCCGGATCACCAGATCCGCGCGCGCGGCGGCGCGCACGTTGGAGAGATCGCTCGCCTCCCCGCGCTCCGGCAAGGGGGCCGGGAGAAGCAGCCCGGCGGATCTCGCGAGACGCCGCTCCGTTCGGATCTCCGCAGGGCGAGCGATCTCCGCCTCCGCGATCGCTCGGATCGCCTTCGCGGAACCGGCCGTTCGCTCCGCCCTCTCCGCGGCGAGCGCGAAGGAAGGATCGAGTCGCCGCGCCTGCGCGTAAAGCGCGCGGGCCGCTTCCGAATCCCCTCGGTCCTCCGCGTCGAGCGCGTCGCAGTAGGCGAGAAACGCGCGAAAGTGCCTTGTCGGGACGGCGGCCACGGCGCGGCGCTCTTCTTCCGCGAGAGGGACTCCGAACTTTTGGATCACATCGAACGCGAGCCGCTTCTCAAGCGCGAGAAAGTCCGCGAGGGAGCCGGAGAGCGTCGAGGGGGGAGAGACCTCGCCCGTCTCGTTGTTCGCGAGGAAGTAGTCGATCCGGATCTCGTCGTTCTCCTCGCGCGGCGTGATCGTCCCGCCGAGCGACCAGCCCGCCCCGAGCATCGCATCGAGCGAGGCGACCGCGAGCGGATCGCGCC
>JAGUYC010000003.1 GCA_020061515.1 Gemmatimonadota bacterium | reverse complement strand
GCCTGTGGAACGGACGCCCAGCATACTCCACACCGGCGCTGATGGACGTCAGGCGTCGACTCCACACGGCGCCGCCCGCCCGCCTGTGGAGACGCGGGGCGCCCTATGCGCGAAATCGGGTGGTGACCTATCCGCGAAATCAGGTGGAGACTATACGGCGGTTACTGACAGAAGGGCCACATGCGCGCCTTGTCTGCCTATCCGCGCAACGCCAGCTTCACCTGCGAGCGCGTCCGCTGCCTCAGCGGCTTGGCCCGCTGCTTGCCCTCGCAAGCGGCGTGACAAGAGCGCTCGTCAGGTGCAAGCGGAGTTGGACAGCCTACGGCCGATACAGCGCCTTGATCCCCCCCCATGAGGCTTCGCGCGTCGGGACGGGGTCGAGCCCGTATGCCTCAAACTCGTGAAGTTTGTAGTGCACATACGGAAACGTCTCCCCCTGCGGGTTTGCAAACTGTATACACACACCAGTTGCCGGTATCGGGTCAAAGACTAGCGAGCCCCAACCATGTCCTTCATTCACGCTGTCGTGCATGTCTCCCCATACGAAACCATCGGCGCTGATGGAATCTGCGCGAAAGATCTCTGCACCCCCGAAGTTGCCCAGTAGTCCTGATACTCTGGTCCAAGTTCTCTGTTCTAGCGGGCCCTCGTCAGTCGTGACGAGTATGATCAGATCCTTCGGGATAGGAAAAGGCCCTCCTCCGTCCCCCCCCATTGCTGTCCTTCCAAAGACGGATGCGAGTCACTTCCGCAGGCTGTTCAAACGCGATGCCAATGCGTGCAACGGTGGTGTTACAACACTCCGTGCTCCAGGTATACGTATCGGTGGACTGGTCAACAGCATACCAGGGTTCGTGGTCGCTATAGCGTTCGTTAGGCCACACGTTGCATCCAGACAGATTAATGCGCTGCGATTGCGCCCGCGCATCGTCATTGACCAGAAAGGTCAAAGTGGCCAGCAAGACAAGAAAGTACTTCATCCCAGGCCTCCTTTCTATGCTCACGAGTATCGCCTCCAGCCTGGCCAACGCTGCCGCTCAGCAGCCGCGCCTATAGCTCAGCACGGCCCGTACGAACTCATGTTGCAGCTTCGAGATGCAGAGCCGATCGGCGATGTGTGGAGCTTATACCTGTGGGGGACTCGGCGTCAAGGGCGGCGGTGAACCCCATGCGCGAAACGTCGTCGCTCCACCCCGCCCCGCCTCTCCCCACGCCCGCCTGTGGAGACGCGGGGCGCACCATGGTGAAACCGCCCGGGAACCCAGCCACGGGAACACGGGATTCCTGCTTGGCGGCTAGTCTGGTCGAGACTGGATTGCTGTCTCCATGAGAGACCTTAATGCTGAGTGCAGAATTGTCGGATCTGGATAGAGGGACTTGTCGTAGAGCCACCGGCCACATTCCCCGATTCGGAACACCCCGCATGTCTTGTACCGAGATCTCGGCTTCACTTCGATGTCGTCCGCATCGAGGATGGCCCGAATTTCCTTGGGCGAGAAAGCCAACTGCCTGCGAGCCTCCCCTGCTTTGAGATCGTAGAGGTACAGCTCAAGTCCTCGCTCCGTCGCCCAGATCTCTGTTATCTGGGTCATGGTTGAGAAGACAACGAGACTGCGCCGCAAGAGGCCTACCGTGGGGAGGGGAGGGGAGCTTTCCCGGTCGAGGGACGCCCGGACGGCGTCGACCAATGCTGACAGGGAGTCCTGTAGGGACCCGACCACCTCGAACCAGTTGTGTGTGCCAATGAAGAAGCGAAGGCTCTTCGACGGCTCGCCCCGTCCGACTCGAACCGGCAGAATCGGTATGCCAAGACTGCCCGCTAGGCCGACCTCGCGATCAACCATGCCAGACTGGTTCGTTGCTGGCGTGAAGACCAGAAGCAGGATTCGGCTTGCCTCGATTGCGTCAAACAGGATCTCGCCGTAGCGAGAGGCAGCCGGGATCCCCTCAGGAGCAAACCAGCTCTTGACGCCCGCCGCTCTGAGCGCCTCGTGGATCGTTCGCGCGCTCGGGAGGTCCTCCTGCGCGTAGCTCACGAAGACATCATACGACGATTCGCGCATCATCTGTCCCTCGAATCGGTCTGCTCACGGCACATATGACGATGCCGCTCGGCTGCCGCGCCCCGGGCCATCACCTCTCCCCCTCCCCGCTCCCCACCTCCTCCTCCGTCAGCCCGGAGAGGGCGGGAGCGAGACGGGCGAGAGGTTCGGCCGCAGGGACAACCAGGAAGGAGTAAGCCGAGTGGCCCCTTCTTCGTGACAGTATCGTCATGCTTCCCTCGTCCCGAGTTTCTGGGCTACTGCGTCGTGGGTAAGCTCGATGAGCTTTGCCATTGCCTCTGCGACGACCTCCGGCTCCGTGGCGACCGGGAGGCGTGCAAAGAGGCGGCCCCGATTCCGAGACCACTTCCGGTCCCAGACGAGATCCACTGGGATTCCAGGGCGAGGCGGTCCCGCAAAGGGAGAGAGAACCTCAGCTATGTGAGACACGGAATCTGACTCCACGTGGATCTCAGCGCTGATGCCGTCCCGGTACTTGAGGAACTCGTAGTGCAGGGACCCCGGCCACCCAGGTGGGTGAATCTGCCTGTAGCTATGTCCCCGACCTCTTGTCTCGTATCCGGTCGCCGCCCGAGCCTCGTAAGCCTCAATGACGACCTGGAGTTCGCGGGGAATCTGCCTGGACGAGCCGCCATCCACTTCCTGCTGAACCATGGCGGATCGAACAACGTGTTGAGGCACGACCACAGTCTCCCCAAGCGTGTCTGTGTACTTCCTGATGCAAACCAGCGAGAGATCCAGGTTTGACCGCAGGCACAGGAACCGGACGATCCGCTCCAGCTCGCGGGGAACCTCATCTACGAGGATTACGTACCGAGCCAGACCGGCGCGGAGGTTCTTGCCGACCTCCGCCCAGAGGGCTTCGAGGCGCTGGTCGTCGTCTGCCCCCTCAGGGAATGACCGAAGAGCTACTTCAATCCTGCCCTCCACCAGGTGGTTAAGTTCGTCTACGGTGAAAGAGGTCAAGGCGGAGACGTAGTCCACGACCTGGCCGATGATCTCACGCCGCGACTGGGCGTTTCTCCCAAGCTTCGCCTCAGCGACCACTGGCAGCCCTTCTCCGTTGACCAGGAGGATATCAAGCGTCCCAGATTCTGGGAGCGTGACTTGGCGGCTCACCAGGGCGAGCGGGGGCTCGTCAGCGGCGACGAGGAGTCCGGGCGTGGAAACCACAAGATCTTCGAGTTCCCGTTCGGACCGAAATGGCTCAGGCACAAGTTCGACTGGGCCACTCTTGTCAAGACGCACCACGGTCACGTTTGTTCTCCTTTTCATTCAGCCCTGGGCGCCGCTCGGCCCCCGTGACCCGATCCACGCCACGTCCGCCACGACATGAAAGCGGGGCCAAGCACGAATCACCGCTCCCCCTCCCCGATCCCTCTCTCCTCCTCCGTCAGCCCGTAGAGGGCGGAGACGAGGCGGGCGGGGGTCCAGCTCAGCTGCGGGCCGCGGAGCAAACAGTCCGCTGCAACCAGTTGTTGCCCCGCAGGTTCGCATGACTGCACGTCAGACCCTCGCCACCACGGTGTCGTAGAGCCCGTAATGGGTCAGTCCCGGGTGGCTCTCTATGCCGGTGTAACGGAGCGATGCGTCTTCGTACCGCCGGAACGCGAAGACGGCCTGGTTCATCTGCTCGGTGTTGAACACCTTGAGCCGGACAAGCAGGTGAAAGTCCTTCACCGTTAGGCCGGTGACGGTCAGGAACAGCTCCGGCTCCAGCTTGGTGATGACATCCTGCAGCGTGTTCTCACGGAAGTCGGTCAGGTACATGAACGCGGGAATCCGTGTCGCGAACTTGATCAGCTTTTCCTGGACGAGTTTGCGCTTGGACTTGTACTCCTTTTCCTCGTCGCTGAGCTCCTTTTTCTCCTTGGCCGTCAGGTCTTTGTCCTTGGCCTTCTTCTTGAGCTCCTTCAACTTCTCGCTCTTGTTGATGATGGTCTCGATGATGTTGTCGCCCAGCGAGCGCCAGCCTTCGATGCGCTCAACCGCGGCCATCGCCTCGGGGTTGTCGAGGATGCGGCGCAGGGTGTCGTTATCCACGTTCACGAGCAGCGCGCTCTCCCACTTGCGGGCCAGCAGCGTGGCCGAGGTGCCCGCCATCGCGATGTCGAGAATGCCGCCCGCGTCGATCTGCGTCATGTTCGCGCCGTCGTAGGCCAACACGGGCAGGAACGAAACGAGGTCCTTGACTGCGTTCTCCGGATTCGGTTCGTTGGGCGACAGGCCGATTCCGTACTCGGAGAGCTGCCGCAGGGCGCGTGTGGGCGCAAAGTCGAACACAAAGCAGACGGGCTTGAGGATCTCCTCCTCGTTTGGGTCGTCGCCGTTGGGGTTCTTGATGGACCACGGCGACTGCACCCGGAAGGCCGCCTGAAAGTAGGTCTCCGGCGACTTGAGGTTGCGCAGCATTAGGATGGACGACCACTGCGGTACGGTGACGCCTGTGGTGAGCTTTCCGCAGGAGAGCGTGATGGTCTTGGTGTCGAACCCGCTAGCGATCGCCGTGCGCACCGGTGGCAGCGCGTCGAGCCCGATGCCTGCCGAGGCTCCGGCGGCGACGACCACCTGGTAATCGTGCCAGAAGGTGTTGTGCTTCTCGGCCAGCAGGTTAGCCATCGCGTGGCAGGCCGCGACGTTGGGGAGGAACCAGAACGAGTGCTGCAGGTAGGGCAGCAGTCGCACGTCCGAGTAAGGAAACGGCGGTCGTGTGCCAGTCTTCAGATGCTCCACCGACTTGGGCGTGTACCCGCCACGGACGATGTCCAGCCACTTCTGCACGTCGCTCTTGTGTTTGAACTGCGCCTTCTCGCCCGTACCCGATGCCTCGAAGAACGCATTGAGGTCGAACTCGTCGAACTCCCCGGCACTGGCGATTGCCAGAAGCTCGTCCGGCATCTGGTAGGTGAGCAGGCGCATCTGCGGCAGCGCGCCGTAGGGGTTCCATTCTCCTGGCTTTTTCGTCGCGAACTCCTCCCTGGCACGCTGTTCATCGGTGTACGTCCAGTTGAATATCTGCTCCTCGATGAACTCGCCCGTGGCCAGCGCCCTGAATGGCGTGCCGGAAAGGTAGAGATACGCCTTGGTGGTGATGGGCAGGAACTCGGTCTCTTTCTCTGAAAGTTCGGTGAGATCCTCGTTCATGTCCTCCAGGCCCGCGCCGTATTCAATCTTCGCTTCCTTCCTGGCGACCGCCTCCTCCTCGCCCTCGAACAGCTCCTTGGCAGTCTCGCGCCACGCGCCGAAGTGATACTCGTCGAACACCACAAGGTCCCACTTCACCTTGTGCAGCCACTCGTTCTTGGCCTTGATGTTCCCCGCCGCGTCGCGCCCGAGCAGGTCCTGGAAGGAGCCGAAATAAACGAGCGGCTTCCGGGCGGACACTCTTAACGGGTCGGTGTCCGAGTGCCTGGAGAGGTACTGCCACCCATCGAAGTCGATGTGGGATTCGAGGTCCGTCTGCCAGGCATCCTCGACGGCGGGCTTGAAGGTGACCACGAGCACGCGCTTGGCGCCGAGCTTCTTGGCGAGTTGGTACGTGGTGAAGGTCTTGCCGAAACGCATCTTCGCGTTCCAGAGGAAGCGCGGGACGGCGTGCATGTCCTCCTGCCAGACGGAGTGGAAGTAGGCGTGGGTCTTGGCGACGGCCTCGACCTGCTCGCGGCGCATCGCGAAGGTCTCGTGATGTGTGCCGGTGAACGTCTTGCCGGTGCGCAGCTCGGTGAGCACGGTCTTCACGTCCTTGACCGTGCACCGCACCCACTCCAGTTCCCCCTTCTCGAAGCCCTTCCTGAGGAGCACCGCGCGCACCTCGTGGTCGGTGAAGATGGTGCCGTCGTGGCGCTCGGCGGCCTCGTCGAGCTCGATCCTGTAGTTCTTGATCGCTGCCGTCTTGAGCTGCTCGGTTACGCGCTGCTTCACGTCGCGCGTGGTCTGGCCGACCTTGAGGAGTCCCGCGTGCGCCTTGTCCGTGATGGAGTAGGCGTAGATGCGCGGCCGGGCTTCCAGCTTCGGCGCAAGAATTTCCTCGATGGTCTTACTCATCGTCGACTTCATCCGGACCGGTCTCATCGAATAGCTCGTTGTCGTGCTCAGCGACCTGCAATTCGATAAAGGTAATCTCGCCCTTCGTCAGGTGATACCGCTTGTAGAGCTTAGCGTCCGTCCATTCGTAGTGCAGCGGAAGGTCGGGAACAAAGGAGTAGACGTCTCGCGTCGCGTGCTGCGTGGCTTTCCGCAATGAAACAAGGAAGCGGACAAACCGAGTGCGCAAGTACTGTGCGTAGTTGGTCGTGTCCCTCTCGTTGTCGAAATGGCCGGCGACGAGATAGGTCTCGGTGCAAGCAGTGCCAGGCTCAGCAATGATTGGCCTGCTAAGGAACTTGGTTTCAATCGCCGCACTCGTGCCTTGTACGGCCGTCATGAGCACCTTCCACTCGTCAATCCATGCGGAATTGACGGTGATGTCCTTGCGTTCAACGTAGCCGATACGCTGGTTCTCAAAGAGCTTCACCGGCTTCTTCATGCCAGCTTTCGATGTCTTTCCCTTGAAGTTGGTCGGGAGACCGAACGGCTTACGACTGGACACCCGAGCATCAAGCGTGGGTTCACCCTTCGCCCTGACCTTCTCCAGAATGGGTACAGCTTCGTTGCGCCGTACCAAGATGTCGTAGGCGTCGAGGTAGCGCGCCACCGCCGGGCCAGTCGGCTCCCCGTCCCAGATCGTCTGCACCACGCACGGGCCTTTGTGTTCCCGGTCCCACAGAAAGTAAGAGATCCCGCCGCGGATCTTTACGCCGGGAAAGCCCTCGTAGAGCTTCGGGTAGTCGACGATGCGCCGCATCCGCTTGTCGGACAGCATGCGCTCGCGGTACTGGTCGAGCCCCTTGCCACCGGCCATCCAGCGTGACGGTGTCACGAACACCGCGTAGCGCGGCTCAAGATCAAGAGCCTTCTGCACGAACAACTGATAGATGGGCGTGGCGCTAGTGCCGTAGCCGCCGTCGTCCAGCTGGTACGGTGGATTGCCGATGATCACGTCGAACTGCATATTGCCTCCAAACAACTCGGCCATGCGAGTCCTGATGTCGTCGGTGTGAATGAACGCATAAGCATGGGTTTCGAGCCCGTCGCCACGGTCGAAAGCCTTCTGGCTCGCGCGGCAGCACTCGCACCTGCCATCCGCCCACGTGTGCTCCATGCGCTGAAACCAGATGTTGCCGTCGTCACGGGTGAAGCTTTTGGCGATGGAGTGCTTGCCCTTGGCGTGCTTCGAGCAATACACGCTGCGCCGCGCCAGCAGGCTGGTGAGTTGCGTGATGCCGATGCCGTACACCTGCTGCGTCAGAATGTGATTGACGCGCTGTTCAAGGTCCGGTATCGCGTCCGCCAGGCCCTTGGTCAGGCGACTGGTGATCTCGCGCAGGAAGACGCCCGACTTGGTGCACGGGTCCAGGAACCGCACCGTCTTGTCCGCCCAGATGTTCGCGCCGCCGTGATCCGCCGTCCACGCCTCGGCCAGTGTGTCCAGCATGCGGTTGGCAAACTCCGGAGGCGTGAAGACCTCGTCGTTCGAGAGGTTGGCGATGCACGTCAGGACATCCGGGTTGCGGCCGCGAAGGGCGAAGCGAGCTTGAGTGCTCATACGGCCTCCTTCGGCGCATTGCCAAGCGAAGTAGCAGCTAGCTCGCTCACCGTCATCGGCGGGTAAGTCCTGGTCGGCGTGAAGATTTCGTGCTTTTCCAGGTGGGCGAAAAGCGAGCCCTCCGCGCTGAAGGCTGACGACTGTGTGAGGGTATCGAGGCGGAAGTCGCGCCGCTGGAATTTGCCCTTACCCAGGTAGCCCCACTCGGCAAAGGCAATCGGCTGGCCGTCGTGGGTGCGCATCGTGAGCGCGTCGCCGTGCACGAGGTTCTGCGATAAGACCCAGGACGCCGCGCGATAGAGTTCGTACGACTCATTCACGCTTAGGTATTCCGCGAAGATCTCCAGCAGATTCGCGCGGCACTCGGCGATGTTGTCCGTCAGCAGCTCGATGCCATAGATGCACATCAGCGCGAGCAGCGCATAGTGCCGCCGTTCGAAGTCGGACTCGCCGTACTTGAGTTCCACGGCTGCGAGCTTGCGCCGCAGGATCTGTACCAGGAAGTTGCCGCTCCCGCACGCGGGCTCCAGGAAGCGGGAGTCAATACGCTCCGTCTCGCCCTTCACCAGGTCGAGCATTGCCTCGACCATCCACGCCGGGGTGAAGACCTCCCCGTGGTCGGCGACACGTTGCTTGGACTTGACGTAGTTCATGGGCCGACGCATTTCGGGCAATGCTTCCGCGTTGTTATTGCGGGCTAACGCCGCCGCTCGGCTGCCTCGCCTCGCAGGCGCCGATGATGCCACACCACGGTGCGTTCACTCATGCTCGATATCGACGTGCGGGGCTACCCGACCATGCCTGAAGTCTATCGCCCTGGCGTAGCTAACGTCAATGTTTGCGGCCTAGAGGGACGGCGGGCGCTGGGGCAGGAGCATCTCTTCCTGCTCCTCCGGCGGCAGGTCGAGGAGCCGCGTGATCTGGCAGATTCGGGCGCGTGAGACGCCTGTCCGTCGGGCGATGTCGGCGTAGTCTCGGGCTTCTCCTGTTCGGACCATGTCTTCGAAGGAGATGGCGAGGGCGAGCAGTTGGACCTCGCGGGGGATGCGCTCTCCGCGGACGACCACAGGCTCTTCCGCCTTATCCCGCAGTCGCTTACGTCCCTTGGCCTGCCTGTGGAAGTGGGCGGCACGCGTGACGGTGGGGCCGGTCATCGGGCCTCACCGGCGAGCGCCTTGATCCCGATGGGCCTGAATGTGATGGCGACGGTCTCGGCCTGGCCGTCGTAGGCGACGCGTTCGACGAGGGCGTGGAGCGTCCTGGCCCGTTCGGCCTGGGTCATCGCCTCCCACAAGGCGTCGAAGTCGGCGAGGGCGGCGCGCATGTCGGCTTCGTCCAGGTGTCCGGCGCGGGCGTCCTCCAAGTCCCTCTGGATGGCGCCCATGCGGGCCTCCGTCTCGGCCGCCTCGGCCTGGAGGTCGGCCATGTGGACCGCGTTCGCACCGGTCGGGGGCGCGGTCGCAGCTTCCCGCATCTGCTCTTCGAGGGCGCGTTGCGCCTTCTCCGTCTCGGCCCGTTCGCCTTCGAGCCTCACGACCTCCACATCGGCCAGCTCGCGGGCCTGCCGTGCCGTCTCGGCGATGACGTCCTCGTCCCGCCCGATGGCGGCGAGTTCGCGCACGACGTACCGCTCGATCTCGGCCGCCGGGAGGGAGCCGGAGGGGCACGTGTCCGCGCCGGTCTTGTCGGAGTTCCCGCACCGGTAGTAGCGGTACCGGCGGCTGCCCTTCGTGGTGTAAGTGAAGCCCATCGGTTTCCCACAGGGGGCGCACCACAGGAGCCCGGCCAGCAACGCGGGGCACCTCGACCGCTTCGTCGCCCGGCCGTCGCCGTTGCCGTTCGCCTTCAGGCGCTCCTGGACGCGGTTCCACAGGTCGGGATCGACGACCGCCTCGTGCTCGCCGGGGTACAGCTCGCCGCCGAACCGCACGAGCCCGGCGACCGTCGCGTTCGTGAGCAGCCCGTGGAGGCTGGTCTTCACGAAGGGCGTGTCGCCGACGACCGTCCCCTTGCGACTCACCCAGCGCTTCGTGCGCCAGCCGCGCCGGTTCAGCTCGGCCACCGTGGGGATGAGCGAGCCGCGCTTGAGATATAAAGCGAAGATCTCTCGCGCCCGCTCGGCCTCGCCCTCGTCGACGACCAGTCGCCCGCCTTCGGCAGCGATTCGATAGCCCATCGGAGGCGTTGAGCCAGTGAAGCGCCCGCGTCGTCTCGCCGCGTGGACCTTGTCGCGCGTGCGCTCGGCGATCACCTGACGCTCGTACTCGGCGAACGAGAGCAAGAGATGCATCATGAGGCGACCCGCAGGCGTCCCTGTGGAAAAGGATTCCGTCACACTGACGTAGGCCACCCCCGCCTTCTCCACACGCTCCAGCAGCCGCAGGAAGTCCAGGATCGAGCGCGACAGTCGGTCGGTGCGGTAGACGACCAGGACGTCAAACGCCCCCGCGTCCATGTCGGCGAGGAGTCGTTGGAGGGCCGGGCGATTCGTACTCGCGCCGCTGAAGCCACCGTCGTCGTAATGCTCCGGCAGGCACACCCACCCCTCGGCCTTCTGCGAAGCGACGTAGGACTCGGCCGCCTCCCTCTGCGCGTCGAGCGAGTTGAAATCCGAGTCCAAGCCCTCGTCGGTCGACTTGCGCGTGTAGATCGCCGCGCGCACCACGGTCGGCTCTGCCTTCTGGATCACGTGCGCTCCTTCTTCTTACCCAGGCGGAAAAAGTGAAATCCGTTCACGTGTGAACCAGCGATCTCACTGGCTACCGCAGAGAGGGAAGGGTAGACAACTCCACTGTAGTCGAAACCATCCACAAGCACTGAAACGACGACGGTCTGGCCTCGGTATTCGCGCGTCAGAACCGTGCCGGGCATCGGCAATCTAGAGTCCCGGACAGGCTCGCTCACCGGCGCCTCGGGCACCCCCGGCCAGCCCGGCGGCGCGATTTCCTTCACGAGCACCTGGGCGGCGATCTCCCTCGCGCGGCGCACGACCGCCTCCGACAAGGGCCCGTACTGGCGCCTCCACAGGATCCGGCGGATAAGCGTGCTCCGATTGTTCGTCGTGTGCCTCCACCCCCAAACCCTCTCAAACTCGCGCTTTAGCTCCGCCATGGGCAGCGCCTGCAAGCGCGCCTGCTCCGCCTGAACGTCGAATCTTTCGCCCATAACCCCCGCCGCCTCAGGGCGTTAACTGGTTGCTATCGTTTAAGATGGACGCTTCGATGGGGGCTGAAGTCAAGCAAGAGAGTGATGGCCCAGGCCCTTGGGCTCGTAACCGATTATCGCGCAAATGGATAGCCTTGGGCTTTCCGCTCTTGCCAAGGGATGGCGGGCCGCTTACGTTAGGTGCGATGAAAAGGCGTTCGCTGTCTCGGATCCGCAACCTCATCGTGTCCTTCTCTGGCGATCAATTGGCCTTCCTGTCTGGAGCCCCCACTTTTCACTTGACAGGCCCGACGTTCAGTGTAACCTGGATAGTGGATGCTCGTCAAGGGCAAGAAGGAGGGTGCCGTGGGCAGACGAAACGAGGGGCGCACCTTTGGCGCACGACTGCGCGAGCTGCGCCAGGCGAAGGAAAGAAGCTTGCGGAAGTTCGCAGAGGAGATCGGCATCAGTCCGACTTATCTATCGAAGATCGAGCGAGACGAGTTTGTCCCACCGCCCGAAGCGCGGATTCGGGAGATGGCGAAGGCGCTGGGTGCGGATGCCGAAGAACTCATCGCTCTGGCGGGGAGAATTCCGGACGAGGTGAAAGCGATTCTGAAGGAACAGCCGCTTGAGATGGCAACCTTTCTGCGAACGGTACGGGGTCTGTCTCCGGAGGCGCTACGTCAATTGGGAGAGCACGCGGCGAAGATGAAGAAGAGGTCGGCATCGAGCGAAAAGCGGTAGGGCCAGCGATGCATGAGAAGTCAGGGTGCATGAACCGCCTGGCGATCCTGCTAGGCAGATCAGGAAAGGAGAGACGACGCTCGCATGAAGCCGAGGTATCTATCGAAGGAAGAGATCGAAACGGACGCGGCGCGGCTCTTGGAAGACTACGGCCGCGCTCACGGCGAGGTGAAGAAACCGCCCGTCCCCATCGACGAGATCGCGGAGAGTCAGTTGCAGGTGACGGTGGACCTCGATGATCTCCCCGCACTCACAGGAGTGCCCGATGCTCTGGGGGCAACCTGGGCGAACCAGAGGCAGGTTATCATCGATGAGAGCCTCGATCCGATCGAACATCCGGAGAAGGAAGGGCGGTACCATTTCACCCTCTGCCACGAGGTCGGACATCTGCGGCTCCACTACGAGTATCTCGCTGAGCGTGAGCCCCAGCTGCCCTTGATCCCCGGATGTCAATCCGCGCCGAGCGTCGTCTGTCGTCTGGATGGCACAAGAGATCGGTTTGAGTGGCAGGCGGACTACTACAGTGCGGCGTGCCTCATGCCGCGCACATGGGTCTACGATGCCTGGGAGAGGGAGTATGGGAGCCGCGAGCCCCTCTACTACGACGACTGCGCATTCGCGTGGTCTATGGACGGCTTCTACCGGAAAACGGCGTCGCGGTTCGCGGCGGTCTTCCGAGTGTCACGACAAGCGATGAGCATTCGACTGCAGGACCTGGGGCTTCTTCGGAAGGCCCGCGGGCTGGAGTTTCGTTGGGGGTAGAAAGGGGGCTTGCTCTTCGCCCTTTTTTTGCCGGGGGTGTTTAGTATCCCCTGGACACACGACTCAACAAGGCCGGAGCGATTCCGGGAAAGGAGATGACATGACACGAACCGTGGACTTTCGGAAGATCCCTCGCCGCGATCGGCGCGAGCCCGTACCGGAGGGCCGCTATCGAGTCGAGATCGCGCAGGCGGACGAAAACCAGAACCGGCACGGAGACGAGCGCCTCGACCTTCGTCTTCGCGTCCTTGATGGCGAGTACCGAGGCGCACTCCTCTTCGACCGGATTCACTTCAGCGAAAGGGCGCTCCCTCGATTGAAGCTCTTCCTCGAAGCCGTCGGCATCGCGACGGACTCGGAGGTCGAGGTCACGCCCGACCTGGTGGAGGGGAAGCGGTGCCTCGTGGACGTGGTCGTCGATACCTACACGAAATCCGACGGCTCCGAGGGGAGGAAGAACTCGGTCCCGTTCCGTGGCTACCACCCGATCGACGCCGGGGGGAAAGAGGAAGATGAGTCCATCATCCCCTTCTGAGAAGTACCGGATCCCGATCGTCGTCGATACGCGCGAGCAGCTTCCGTATCGATTCGACCCGGCGCACATCGTGGTCACACGTCGCGCGCTCCCGGCGGGAGATTACTCCCTGGCCGGAAGCGAACATGAAGTCGCTGTGGAACGGAAATCGCTCGCCGACTTCGTCTCGTCCGTGATTCACGAGCGCGAGCGCTTCGAGCGAGAGCTGGGACGGCTGCGCGAGTACTACGCGGCCTGCGTCCTCGTCGAAGCCGACCTTCAAGACATCCTGGACAGGAAGTACCGCAGCCACGCGCACCCGAACTCCGTTCTCGGCAGCACGATCGCGCTCCTTCTCGACTACAAGGTGCCGATCCTCTTCTGCTCCACGCGAGAGATCGCAGGCCGGCTGACGGCGGGGTTCCTGGGGCGCTACCACAGGCGAGTCGTAGGGGGGGCGACTGCCGAGGAGGAACAGATTGAAGCCTGAGCGGCCGCCCGGCCCGAATCACGAAGACATTCGCCGTTTCTTCCGACTCCTTTCCCACGGCCAACACGGGCTGACCGAGCTTCGGATCATCCCATCGGAGAGGAGGCCCCACATCGGGTTCTTCGACGACGAGGATGCGTTCGTGGAGACCTGCACCCGCTGGAGCGGCCGAGCAAACGTGTATGCCGGCCGCAATCCACGGCCGCGCCGGTTCGTCGAGCAGTTTCCACAGGCCCACAACAAGCTCGCGCAGGGTATCCCTGGAGCACGCAGCGCGGATATCGAGATCGTCACGGCCCTCTCGATCGATATCGACCCGCGGCGGCCACGGAACACGTCGAGTACGAGCGCCGAACATGACGTAGCCCTCGCGGTGGCGGACCGGGTCGCATCGGACTACCCCGGCGCCATCCTCGTCGACAGCGGAAACGGAGCGCAGGTGCTCTTCCCGCTCTCGGCTGTATCCGTCAACGGAGACGCGAGACGGGTGGAGGCTCAGACGAAAGCGTGGGAGAGCGAGGTCCGGACGATCGTCGAGGAAGACCCGGGGCTCCGGCTCGATTCGATCTACGACCTGGCCCGGGTGATCAAGGTGCCGGGAACCGTCGCGATCAAGGGAACACCCACACCCGAGCGCCCACACCGGTTGGCCCGCATCGTGGGAGAAATCCCAAGCGAGCCCTGCGACATGCATGAGGTCTTCGAGCGCGAGGTCGATGAGAGCGAAGCAGACTCGAGAGAACTCGCCGCAGCCGATATCCCGGAACGCTTCCGCGGCCTCCTCGAATCGGACGAGCGCATTCGCCGCACGTGGAATGGGGAACGAGGGGACCTCCGGGACTCGACCGGCTCGGGATACGACATGGCGATGATCGATCTCCTTCTCGGGGAGGATTTCACCCCCGAAGAAGTTCTCGCCACGGTTCTCGCGATGCCAAGCGGAACCAAGGACACCCGCCGAGTGGCGTACTCGATCCGCAAAGCCGAGAGGGACCGGAAACCCACAGGGAAGAGGAAGAAGGACGATGTCCTCGCCGCCGACGCCGCGGACGACTTCCTGGCGGCCAAGGGGCTCCGCGGCAAGCTTCGCCGATGGCGCGGGGACTGGTGGCTCTACAACGGGCGCTGTTACGACGCGCTCTCGGATGAGGAGTGCCGGAGCTTGATCGTCGCCTACCTTCGGGATCATCCCGACTACCGGTCGCGGGCGACGCGGAACTTCGCCGGGAACGTGCTCCTCAACCTGGAATCGCTTGGCGCCCTTCCGGACAGCCTCGACCTCCCATTCTGGGTGAGCTCGACGGGCTGCGAGCGGAAGCCGAACCTCGTTGCGCTCCAAAACGGCGTCGTCGATGTCGAGCGATTCGCCGCCGGGCATCTCGACGTTCTTCAGAAGCACACGCCCGAATTCTTCTGCCCGACCCTGCTCCCCTACGCGTTTGATCCGCAGGCGCCGTGTCTGCGGTGGCGAGAATTCCTCGACGAGGTCTTGCCCGAAGCCGATGGACGGCAGTTCCTCCAAGAGTGGTTCGGCTACAACCTTGTGTACGACCTTTCGCAGCAGCGCTTCGTGATCCTGGAGGGCGATGGGGCAAACGGGAAGAGCGTGATCTGCACCGTGCTCCGACAACTCCTGGGCGCGCAAAACGTGTCCGCCGTTCCATTGGAGTTCTTCGAAGTTCGCTTTCAGTTGGCTCCAACGCTGGGGAAGCTCGCCAACGTTGTCCCCGAGATGGGCGAGATAGACCGGGTGGCCGAAGGGGTGCTCAAACCCTTTGTGTCGGGCGACCCCATGCAGTTCGACCGAAAGAACAAGGAGCCAATCACGGCACTGCCAACCGCCCGCCTCACCTTCGCCACCAACATGAGACCGCGCTTCAGTGATCGGTCCGAAGGTGTCTGGAGACGCCTGGTCCTCGTGCCGTTCACCGTGACGATCCCGCCGGACCGACAAGACCGAAAGCTCGGAGAGAAGCTGATCGCAGAGCTGCCCGGCATCTTCAACTGGGCGATACAAGGGCTGCAGCGCCTGCGTGAGAGAGGCCACCTCATCGAGCCGACAGCATCCCGGGAAGCGAAGGAAGACTACAAGCGCGAGACGAACCCGGCGCGCGCCTTCTTGGAGGAGAAGTGTGAGGTCGATCCGCGCCACGAAATCCCGAAAGAGGCGCTCTATGGGGAGTACCGCACCTGGGCGGAAGCATGCGGCTATCGCCCCCTGGGACTCGCGCAATTCGCTAAGGAGGTCCACAGGCTGGACCCATCCATTCGAGCCGGGCGCCCACGGCAGGACGGGAAAAGGACCCAGGTGTTCGAGGGAATCGAGTTGGGGAAGGGTGGAGATGGTCAGGGTGGTCAGAGTCGGTAGTCGTCACCCTGACCGCGCAAGTCCTTGCGCCGCAGCGACCGGTCAGGTGTGTCGGGGTGGTCAGGGCTTTTCCTATTTCTCACGTACCGATGAAGAAACAAGGATAGATAGGGGGGATATATATAGTGAGTAAGAGAGACACCCTGGCCACCCTGGCCGACCCTGACCAAGGGCATGTGGATCGGGATGGGGGGCGAGGGGGAAGGAGTCCCAAGTCTTCATTTGCCAAAGAGATCGGGGCGAGCAAGCGAAAACTCGCGGCCGCCGACCTCCGCCGCCTCGTCTCTCCCGTACGTCCCGCTTACCCTGACCACGAAGCCTTCGCCATCGACCCGCCGTGGGTTCAGATCGACTCACGAGTTCTCGGGGAACGCATCGTCCTCGTTCTTCGCCCTGACCGGGTGCGCGAGGCCGAGGAGTCGTTCCCCGAAGCCGTGGCCTACGTCGTGCCCGAAATGGAGATCCTGAGCGACTACGTCGAGCGTCCCGATGTGATCCGACGTCTGCATGCGATCAAGAAAGAGATGAGGGGCTGGCTTTTCCGGCCCAAGGCATAGGGAGGGGGATTGTGGAAGGCATCACACACCCGGACACCGAGCCGAAGGAGTACGACATCTCGGAGATTCGGATTCGGCTTCTGGACGTGGAGAAGGATGGGCTAGTCGGGTTCGCGTCGTGCGTGCTCAATCGGTCGTACTTCCTGAACAACATCGCGATCCGACGTGCCAGGGATCGCGGGCTCTTCCTTACCTATCCTACCGGCCGGTCCACTCAGGACGTTCAGCACTTTCACTGGAATCCGATCTCGAAGCGGGCGAGCGAGGCGCTGGAGGCCGCGATTCTGGGACGGCTTCGAGCGATGAGGATGTGAGCGCGATGCAGACGATGTTCCGGGCGCTTCCGGCCTATCACGGGGGTAAGAGGCAGTTGCTCGGCGCGATCTTCCGGGATGTGCCGTCGCCTGTGGAGGCGCCGGTGTTTGTGGACGCCTTCTTGGGCGGGGGCAGCGTGAGCCTCTACGCGAAAGCGCGTGGCCATCAAGTCGTCGCGAACGACTGCGCCGAGCGGAGCGTGATCGTCGGTCGCGCGCTGATCGAGAACGACCGCACGCTTCTCGAGTACGACGACGTTGTTCGGTTGTTCACGCCGGTCGACGGCGGGCCCGGGTACGCGGAGCGGGAACTCTCGCCCGACGTGTTCGCCCCTCGCCACGCGCGGTTCTTGGATCTGGCGCTGGCGAACGCCAAGAAGCTCGAAGGGCCGAAGCGGTGGTTGTCGCTGCTGCTCGTGGTGAAGTACGCGCTTCGGCTTCGTCCGATGGGCAACTGGGGCGCGGTGAAGATCATCCACCAGGTGGAAGAGGGCGCGTGGGAGGAGATGAACCCGCACTACGTGAAGGATGTGTTCGCCCGGAACATGCCCCATCACCCGATGCGAGTCGCTGAACCGATCCGGCGCGCGATCAACCGGGGCGTGTTCGCGAACGGGCACGTGAACCGCTGCGAGCAGAAGGACGTGTTCGAGTTCCTCGCGGGAGTCCAGGGCGACGTTGCGTATTTCGACCCTCCTTACGCCAACACACAGAGCTACGAGCGCGCGAGTCGCCCCCTCGACGATCTGCTGCGAGGCGGTCCGGCGCCCGTCGCACCGAGCGTGTTTACGACGGAGCGGCCCGAGAAGATTCTTCCGAGACTGTTTGAGGCGGCCGATCACATCCCGCTGTGGATCGTGAGTTACGGCAACCAGCTCATTGGCCTCGGCGAGCTGATGGAGCTCGTGCGGCGGTTCCGTCCCAAGGTGAGCGGTCGGGAGATCAAGCATGTTCACTGTTCTGGTCTGGCCAGCGTGGAGAGTCGTGAGAGAAATCGTGAGCTTCTGGTGGTGGGGAGGAAAAGCTAGATGGAAGTCCTGGAGATCCCGGTCGAGTGGGTCCACCCGAACGGATGGAACGTAAACCGCATGGCGCCGGCGATGCAGAAGAAGCTGGCGGCGTACCTGAAGCGCGAGGGGTTGGTGGAGCCTCTCGTGGTGCGTCCACACCCGAAGATTGAAGGCGCGTACGAACTCCTGGGAGGGGAACACCGGTGGCGGATCTGCAAGGAGGAGTTGGGCTACGAGAAGGTGCCGTGCGTGGTCGTGGACGGGCTGGACGACAAGAGGGCGAAGATCCTCTCGATCAACCTGAACGAGATGTCCGGCGCGTCTGTGCCGTCGCTCTTGTCGAGGCTGTTGAACAGCTTGCAGCAAGAGATGACGTTGCCCGACTTGG
Organism: Gemmatimonadota bacterium; assembly: GCA_020061515.1. Lineage (GTDB taxonomy): Bacteria > Orphanbacterota > Orphanbacteria > Orphanbacterales > Orphanbacteraceae > VGIW01. Next base: position 4,709 of record JAGUYC010000003.1, on the reverse strand, counting down.
AGGGGACGCTTCCGTACGACGCGAGGGAGATCACCGACGCGTTGTCACTCATGCAGCTCCCCGAGGGCTTGGGCGAGGATCTCGAAGACGAAGCCGCGGCGATGGACAAAGAGTCGCCGGTTGTCGTGACGGTGGTGCTCGACAAGACGCAGGCGGCAACGTTTGAGCAGGCGATGGAGAGAGCGTCGGACGAGATCGGTAAGGCGAAGGACTTCAAGGCGCGGGCGGTGACGAGGATGGCCCAAGCCTACCTAGACCAATGACGGCTCCCTCCTCTCCCGGATACGGGAGATGGTCGCGAGTCGTTGCTCCTGCGCCCTCCGGTAGTGGGGACAGGAGGCGTAGCCGAACCCGAGGAGACAGTGCCCGGCGAGATGGCCGACGCTCGGCGCGTGGTTGCGGCCCTGCCAGGCAGGCGAGTCGCAGAGGTACATCTCGGAGCAGGACGTGGGCGTTCGAATGACCTCGATGAAGGGGCAGGCGGATTCCGGTCGCGGCGGGAACATGGCCGGCTCCTCTCGGGAAGGACCTGGGCCGGGGACCTACCCCGAGAATCGGCCGCGCCAGAAAAGGATCCAGGGGGCGTGACCCCGAAAGTGGTCGCCGAGAGAAACTGCTCTCCATTATAGGGGGTTAACGGTCTGACTGGTTCGGGGGCCGGGATCCCGCGTTCGACCCATCTCGGAATGTTGCACGGATGTTGCACGCTGCAACATCGCTCACCCGCCGAAGTCGGGCGACACGGGCGGAGTCGAGGCTGTAAGTCGTTGTCCGGTAAGAGAAAGTAGTACTTTCTCTCAGTTGGCCTGAAAACGGGGTCGCATTCGGGGTCGGCAGATGTGTTGCAAAGTGACACGCCGGGCGATCGATACCTGACACCGCAAGCGCAAGAACAGGGCGGGCTTGGCGCGTTTCAGGGGGCCGGACGCGTCCCCCCGTAGAGGGGGCGAAGCCCCTAAGCGTCTGTGGGGCCGCACGTTGGGCCCATTCGGGCCGGGTAAGGGGGGAGCACGTGGAGCCCCCGAATTCGCCGACTGGCGGGCTGTGTGAGCGAGTGTGAGGCCGAGAAGAGCCTGATTCCCAAGGAGTTCGGAAGATGGGGCGGAAGAAAGAGGTGGAGCCGGTCCTGGAGGGGTTCGAGAACCTGCCGGCGCCGATCCCGAGTGGCTTGCCGGCCGAGATCCGGATTCCCGTCGTCCGGGGGGTCCTTCCCCTCGGGCGGACGGGGATCCGGCATGGGTACCATTGCGGGGATGCGGTCGAGATCCCGACCTCCCTCACCTGCAATTGCTGCCCTCTTTATCACGTGAAGCGCAAGGACCACCGCCACCCCCTCTCGTGCAAGCACGGGCGGAAGCACCAGACGTGTCCGATTCTCACGGCTCGTCAGGTGGGTTGGGCGCACGAGCTGATCACCGAAGTCAGCGAGGCGACGGGAGTGCCGCCCACGGCGACGGACCGGATCCGGATCGAGCAGATCGTGCGGCTTCGGTCTCGCATTTGGCAGATCGAGAACTTCCTGAAGGTGGTCGGCCTTCTCGACCTCAAGGCAGGTGAGATGCGGAACGTGAGCGAGCGCCTCACGACGGTCGAGAACGCGCTGTCGCGTTCGGTGGGCGAGTTCCGCCAGGCGATCGCGGAGCGGCGTGTGGCGAAGCCGAGTGCGCCGACGTTGTCCGAGTACTTGGAGGTGAAGGGGCAGGAGGACAAGGGTGGCGCGGACGATTGACATCATCGGGGCGATCCGGGACCCGAACATCATTGGGGATGTGTTGTCTCCGGCGCAGGAGGCGGCGCTCCGTACCCTGTACGGGTTGGAGATCCCCAAGGACCAGGAGCAGCTGGTTCGGCGCTGCACGGGGCACCCCCCTCGGAAGCCGTGCGAGCATCGGGAGGCGGCCTTCATCTGTGGCCGGAGATCCGGCAAGTCGGACAAGGTCGCCGCCAATGTGGCGCTGTACGAAGCGTTCTTCCGGCAGCACAAGTTGTCGCCGGGTGAGCGCGGGGTCGTCTTGCTCCTCGCCCAGAACATGCGGCAGGCCCAGGTGGTGCGCGGCTACATCGAGGGGAAGATCACGAAGAGCCCGATCCTCTCGCAGCATGTGGAGGGGGCGCGCACCCACGAGATCGATCTCGACAACGGGATCACCATCGGGATCTACCCGGCGAGCTTTCGGTCGATCCGCGGGCTCTCGGTCGTGGCGTGCATCTGTGACGAGATCGCCTTCTGGTGGACCGAGGAGGGCTACGCGAACCCGGACGTGGAAGTGCTCCGTGCCGTGCGCCCCTCGATGGCCACGTTCCCGAACGCCAAGCTCGTGCTCGCCTCCAGCCCGTATGCGATGACCGGGGTTCTCTGGGACATGTGGCGGGATCGGAAGAAGGACCGCGAGGTGCTGGTCTGGCATGCGCCGACGGCCCTCATGAACCCGGCCGTACCGGAGCGGTTCCTCGCCAACGAGAAGCGGCGCGATCCCGAGAACTACCGGCGGGAGTACGAGGGTGAGTTCACCGAGGCGGTGAGCGCGTTCCTTCCGGCCCTCGCCATCGAAGAGTGCGTGGTGAAGGGGCGCACGGAAGTCGACCCCGAAGGGGACTGGCTGTACCGCGCCGCGATCGACGCCGCGTTCAAGGGAGACAGGTTCGTCCTCGCGATCGCTCACCAGAACGACACCGGAACGGTGCTCGTCGACCATCTTTCCTCGTGGCAAGGGACGAGGCAGGAGCCTGTGCGCCTTGGGGCCGTGATTCCCGAGATTGGGAAGCAGCTGCAGCGGTACCGCGTGGGGAGTGTGTACGCGGACCAGTACGGGGCCGAGCCTCTGCGCCATGCCTTCGCCCAGGCGGGGATCGGCTTCCAGGAGGTGACCTTTACCTCGCAATCGAAGGCGGATCTCTACAACACGCTCCGTCTCCGGATCCTGGACCGGCGTGTGGAGCTGCTCGACCACAAGGACTCTTTGCGGGAGCTGCGCGGGTTGGAGGTCGAACTCCTGCCGGGCGGGGCCGTGCGCATCCGGCACGGGTCGAGCGGTCACGACGACTACGCCGATGCGATCGCCCTCGCGGTCCGGGAGGCGGGTCTCCACGGGCGGGTGGACACCCACGTGTATGCGGCGGGGCGCCCGTCGATCGAGGAAGAGGACTGGATCTAGGGGGCACGGCCCCACGCCAGGATCGATTCTGTACTCGAAAAAGGGGGTCCTACGGGCCTTCCCGCAGGCGATCGCGAGGGGGGTGGTACCCGAAGACTACCGAAGGGGCGATAGGTCCAAAGAGCATGCGTAGGAGCGATGTTTTCCGAGAAACGTGCCGCGTAGAGGGGGTTGTTGGAATGTCCGTGACTCGAGAAGTGCCGGAACCGAGGATCGAAGACCTCGACTGGGAGGTCAACGTGAAGAAGGCGGGCGAGGCGATCCTGGAAGGGATCCCGGAAGACCTGCGCGAGCGCTACCGCCGAAAAGCGATGGCGGCGCCGAAGAGCCGGCCGACGGCGGTGTACCTTAAGTGTTTAGATTGTTGCTGCTGGGACCGGAAGGAGGTGCAGCGGTGCGCGATCGTGGGGTGCTCGCTCCACGCGCAGCGGACCCGGCTGTTTCGACCCCCGGCGGCCCGGGCGAAGGGGGCGAGCAAGGCGGCGTAGGGCCCACATTCGACTTGCTGTTTCCCCGAGTTGAAGCCTTCATGTGTGACGAAAGGAGGGGCCACGCATGGGTGCAAGAAGCGGTCCTGATCTGGCCGACGCGTTGCCTCGGTTCCTGCTTCGGTGCGAACACGAAGTCGCCCGCAGGGCGTATCGGACGGCGGTGCGGCGGTTCCTGGCGTGGGCGGACGGGCTGGAGCCGGACGCGGTGGAGCGGTACGTGGAGCATCTGCGCGCGGAGGGCGTGTCGGAGGCGACGGTGCGGTGGCGAGCGCGTGTGGTGGCGGAGTTCTTGGAGTACGCGCGTGAGCGGGGGCTCCTCGGGGGTGATGCGGGCGTGTCCGATCCGGAAGGGGGCGAGCGATGAACGCGGGCGACGGCGTCGATCTGCGCGGCGCGTTGCCGCTGTTCCTGCTGCGTTGCGACGCCGAGTCCACGAAGGTGGCATACGAGCGCGAAGTTGCCCGGTTCCTCGCCTGGCTCGACCGGCCCGAGATCGGCTGCTGTGAGCGATACGTCGCCCACATGCGCGCCCAGGGGCTCTCCCCCACCACGGTGCGCTGGCGGGCGACGGTGGCGGCGAAGTATCTGCGGAGCGCCCACGAGCAGGGGATCTTGGCCGATGACCCCACACGGGGCTTCCGTGCGCCGAAAGGCACGACGGGGTTCGCGCCGCGCATCCTGAGCGCGAGTGACCTGCGTCGCTTGCTGCGGGCGCCCGACCGGCGATCGCACAGGGGGAAGCGCGATCTCGCGATCTTAGTCTGCCTCGGCGTGGGCGGATTACGCGCGGGCGAGGTGTGCGCTTTGAGCGCGGGCGATGTGGAATCCACCAGCCACCGCGTCGTCTTGCGGGTGAACGGTAAAGGCCGAAAGGTCCGGCTCGTTCCGCTCAGTGGGCCCGCGGCCGAGGCGATACGGGCCTACCGGCGCGATACTGCGAAGGGCTCGCCCGACGCCCCCTTCTTCACGTCCATGCGCGAGCGCCCGCTGCGCCTCACCGTCCCGTCCGTCGACTACCTCCTGCGCCGCTGCTGCGAAGCCGCCGGGCTCACCCGCATCAACG
>JAGUYC010000225.1 GCA_020061515.1 Gemmatimonadota bacterium | reverse complement strand
GGAGGGGGCTCCGCGTTCCGATTCTTCTCGCCGCCGCCGTGCTTCTCGCGGGGGCGGTGGTCTTCGTCGCGCTCCGCCTCCCCTCGATGCGCTCCGCCGCCCCGAAGCGTCCGATGCTCGTCGTGCTCCCGCTCGAGAACCGCGGGCCGGCCGAGGACGAGTACTTCGCCGACGGGATCACGGACGCGATCACGGCGCGTCTCGCCGGGATCCACGGGCTCGGCGTTCTCTCCCGGCAGAGCGCGATGCAATACAAGAGGAGCGACAAGACGGTCCGCGCGATCGGCGAGGAACTCGGGGCGGACTACGTTCTCGAGGGGACGATCCAGCGCGAGCATCCCTCCGATCCGAAGAGCCCCCTTCGCGTGACCCCGAGCCTCATTCGGGTTTCGGACGACACGAGCATCTGGGCGGACCACTACGACGTCGAGATGACAGAGGTCTTCCGCGTGCAGTCGGAGATCGCGGAGCGCGTGGCGCGAAAGCTCGACATCGCGCTTCTCGAACCGGAACGGCGCAGCGTGCAGTCGAAGCCGACGGAGAACCTCGAGGCCTACGAGTACTTCCTCCGCGGGGGCGACTTCTACCGCCGCCGCCTCACCGAGGACGACAGCCGGAACGCGATCGCGATGTTCGAGAAGTCGGTGGCGCTCGATCCGGGCTTCGCCGTCGCGTGGGCGGCGCTCGCCCGCGCGCGGATCTGGATCAAGTGGAACTACGGCCACGAGGGGGAGCTGGCGGGAGCGGAGGAGGCGGCGGGAGAGGCCGAGCGGCTCGCGCCCGACCTCCCGGAAACGCACATGGCTCTCGGCGAGCTCCACTATTATGGGAGACGCGACTTCGCAAGGGCGCTCGAACACTTCCAGACGGTCCAGAGAGGGCGGCCGAACGAGGTGGAGGCGATCTCCGCGATCGGATGGATCCGCCGCCGGCAGGGGGACTGGGAGGGGGCGGTCGCCGGTCTCCGGATGGCGCTCGAGCTGAGTCCCAGGGACCCGACCCTCAACCACACGCTTGGGCAGAGCTTGGTCCGCATCGGCCGCTACGCCGACGCGGAGATCGCTCTCGATCGGGCGATCTCGCTTGAACCGGAGATTGTTTACCCATACATCGACAAGGCGCTTCTCTATCTTGAATGGGACGGGAGCACGGAGCGGGCCGGGCGCGTTCTCGAGGACGTGATCGCGCGCATCCCGCCCTCCGAGTTCCTCGGCCCGACGCCGCTCTTCCTCATCCGCGTGATCCCGGGGCCCTTCGAGAGGGTGTGCGAGTCGCTCCGCCTCGACACGCCGGGGGTCGACACCGCCTCCGACTCCGCCTACTGTCTCCTCTACAAGGCCGAGATGTGCGCCTTGCGGAACGAGACGGTGACGTCGCGCGCGCGGGCCGACTCGGCGCGAACGATCATCGAGCGAAGCCTCCGGAGACAGCCCGGCTCTTCGTACCTCCGCGGTCTCCTCGCGCTCGCCTACGCCGGGCTCGGGGAGCGGGAGGCGGCTCTTCGCGAAGGGAAGACGGCCGTCGATCTCCTTCCGGTCGAGAGGGACGCGGTGAGCGGACCCTACCGGGTCGAGGAGTACGCGCAAGTTTGCGTAAAGGTGGGCGCGTACGATCAGGCGATCGATGAGATCGAACGGCTCGTCTCGATCCCGTCCCGAATCACGCCGGTGGTTCTCCGCCTCGATCCTCTTTGGGATCCCCTTCGCGAGCGCCCGCGGTTCGCGAGCCTCGTGAACCGTCCCCCCGCGAGCTAGCCTGGATGATGCACGCGTTTCCTACTGCGGCCGCGGATCGCGGCCTACGAGGCCTTCCTTCCGTCGCCGCTTCCTCATCAGGGACCCGTGGCGCGCTTGGATCTTGTCGCGACGACCAGGAGCGACAAGTCCTAGCGCGCCGGGGGGGGGCCGAGACTACGATTCCGGGAGCGGCTCGTACCGGTCGGCCTCTCGGCACGCGCTCCGCGTCCTCGCGACGAAAACGCGTGCATCCTCCAGGCTCGGCGGCCTCCGGCGCGGCTTCCGGCTTGTCGTTCTCGCCTCAATCTGTTACAATCGTCGGGTTGAAGGCCCGGCCCCTTCACGCCTAGTCGAGCGAGAGACCCGAGCGCGAATCCCGGCGCCTTCCCATTGCCGATTCCTATCGCCTGCAGAGGAGGTGCGCCGTGAGTCGCCGGATCCCCCGTTTCGGTTTCCCTTTCGCCATCGTTCTTTGCTGTCTCATGTTTCTCTCCGCGCCGCGCGCCGACGCGCGGACGTGGGTCGTCGATCCGCACGGGACCGCCGACGCGCCCACGATCGCGGCGGGGCTCGACTCGGCCGCGTGGGGGGACACGGTCCTCGTGACGTGCGGGACGTACTACGAGTCGGACCTCTCGATGAAAGCGGGCGTCGTTCTCCGGAGCGAGACGGGACATCCCGGGTGCGCGACGATCGACGCGCAAACGCTCGGGAGGGTTCTCGGGTGCTGGTACGCTCCGGCCGCGGTCCTCGAAGGGCTCACCCTCACGAACGGGTACCTCCCCTATGGAGCCGGCGCGGCCCTGAATATCGACTACTCGTCGAACCTGGCGGTCCGAAACTGCAACTTCATCCACAACGACGCGGAGATGGGGGGCGCCGTCTTCATCGACGCGTACGGCGCGGCGACCTTCGACGGCTGCTCGTTCATCGAGAACCACGCCTCGGCGGACGGGGGGGCGCTCTACGCGTCGATCGGGACGAACCCGCAGATTCTGTCGAGCCTCTTCCGGGAAAACATCGTCGAGGGGAGCGGCGGCGGTCTTTCCGCGATGGGCGGCGGCTATGTGGAGGACTGTTTCTTCCATCGGAACTATGCCGAGACATCCGGCGGAGCGATCCACTCCTCGTATGCCGCGCTCACCGTTCTCACGTGCGTGTTCGCGGAGAACGGCGCCGGATTGCAGGGAGGCGGTCTCGCGAGCCGGGACGGCGCGGCGCCCGCGGTCCGCTTCTCGACCTTCGCCGACAACACCGCCCCCTCGGGCTCCGCGCTCGCCTCTTGGAACGCTCGGATCGATCTGGAGAACTCGATCGTCGCTTTCAACATCAACGGTGAAGGAGTATACTGTCACACTTCCGAGGAGACGCTGAACGTCTCCTGCACCGACATCTACGGAAACGACGGCGGAGACTGGGTCGGTTGCATCGAGGGGTTCGCCGGGACGGACGGGAACCTTTCCGCGGATCCGCTCTTCTGCGGGGGGGAAGGGGGATCGTACTTGCTCGGCCAAGGCTCGCCCTGCTCTCCCGAGTCCGTGGGCGCCTGCGAGCAGATCGGCGCGCTCCCCGTTGGGTGCGCCTTCGCCGTTCGATGGAGCGGGAGCGGGGACGGCTTCTCCTGGGGCGACCCGGAGAACTGGGATCCGATCGGCGTTCCGGGGCCCGCGGACGACGTGATCATCGATCTTCCCGGTCCGTACACCGTCGAGTTCGAGGGGGGCGATCCGATCCGTTCCCTCGTGATGGGAACCGCGCTCGGAGGGCAGTCGCTCCACATCGGCGCCGGAGTCCTCCACCTCGAGGAGGGGGGGTCGAACGCGGCCTGGATCGCCGTCTCCGACGGCGCGGTCTTGCGGACGGACGGCCCATTCGTGAACGGAGAGGGCGCGACCGTGATCCTCGAGGGGGGCGATCTCGAGGGGATCGGTCCTTTCGTGAACGGCGGCGAGGTGATCAAGTCCGATCCGGAGCTTCTGCGCGCGGCGAGCCGGATCGCGTGCGCGTTCGAGAACGCGAGCGAGGATCCGGGGGACGGCGCGGTCCGCGTGAACGAGGGGCTTCTCGCGATCGAAGGGGACTTCGACAACGCGGGGTTCGTCTCCGTCGGTTCGGGGGCGGAGATGCACCTCGATCCGGGCGAGGGACCTCTCCGCCAGGGAGAGGACTTCGTGAACACCGGGGTCGTGGAGATCGAGGAAGGCGCGGTCCTCTCGATCGCGGGGCCGTCGACCGTCTTTCTGAATCAATCAAGCGGGCTCGTGGATCTTCTCGGCGGGCACATCCTCGGCGAGGGGCTCTTCGCGAACCTCGGTCTCGTGCGGAAGCGGGACGGGGGAGGTCTCGCGCGCGCAACCAGCCGCATCGCCTGCTCGTTCGAGAACCAAAGCGACGATCCGGGGGACGGCGCGGTCCATGTGGACGAGGGGCTTCTCGCGATCGAAGGGGAGTTCGACAACGCGGGGGAGGTCTCCCTCTCGAGCGGCGCCGAAGCGCTCCTCGATCCGGGCGAGGGGCCTCTCCGCGGCGATCTCTTCCGGAACCGCGGGCTCGTGACGATCGGAGGGGGCTCGGCCCTCACGATCGCGGGAAGCGCGACGCGCTTCGCGAACTACCCCGGCGGGGTCTTCCATCTCGAGGGTGGGGATCTCCTCGGGGACGGGGTCTTCGCGAACCGCGGGCTCGTGCGGCGGACCGACGCGCCGGGCCTTTCGATCGCGGAGAGCAAGATCGGATGCCGCTTCGAGAACCTCTTCGAGGATCCGGGGGACGGGGCGTTCCACGCGGAGGAGGGGATCGTGGCCGTGCAGGATTCCTTCGTGAATGAAGGAACGGTCCGCGTGGAGAACGGCGCGGAGCTCCACGTGGAGACTCCCTCGCCGCTCCGGCCGGGCCGGGGCGCGCACCTTCTGAACAAGGGGACGATGCGGATCGAGCCGGGCGCGTGGTTCGATCTCCGCGCGACGGCGGGGAACACGTTTCTTGGTGTCGCCGAGATCTTCGGGACGGCGCGCGTGAACGAAGGGGCCGAGTGGGCGAACCGGGGACGGACGATCGTCGGGGAGGACGCGGCGCTTCTCACCCTCGGAGGGCGGAGGACGCCGGGCGTCTTCGTGAACTTCGGACGGACCGAGCTTCGCGCGGGAGCGCTCGTCGCGAACGGCGGCGCGTTCGAGAATCGGGAGAACGGCGTGCTCGGCGGGATCGGCCTCTTCGACAACGGCCGCGGCGGGGTCTTCCTCTCCGAGGGGATTCTGAAGCCGGGGCTTCCGGCGGGCGACCTCGCGTTCCAGGGCGATCTTCCGCTCGGCGCGGAGAGCGAGGTGGACGTCGTGATCGGCGGGACCGCGCCCGGAGCGTTCAGCCGGCTTCTCGTGTCGGGAGAGGTCGTCTTCGCGGGCGCGCTTCACGTTGCCCTCGCGAACGGGTTCGAGCCGACGCTCGGCGATGCGTTCGACGTGATCGTCGGGTCCGGCTCCGGGGCGGGGCGCGCGTTCGACTGCGCGGGCGGGCTCCACGTTCCCGGCGGTCTCTTTCTCGATCCGGTCGAAGGAGGGGGGACCCTTTCCCTCGTCACGATCGAGGACGCGGGGACGAACCAGCCGCCGCTCGCCGCGGACGACGCGGAGAGCACCGGGGTGAACCAAGCGATCGTTCTTTCGGTCCTCTCGAACGACGAGGATCCGGATCTCGATCCGCTCCGCATCCTTTCTCTCTCCGCCGGCGGGCTCGCCGGTTTCGCCGCGATCGATCCGGGGGACACGACGGTGACGTATGTTCCTGCGGCCGGCTTCTCGGGCGTCGAGGAGTTCCGCTATGTCGTGAGTGATTGTCAGGGCGGGTCGGACAGCGCGCTCGTCACGGTGCGCGTCGCCTCGCCGCCGCGCGCGTGGCGCGTTCC
>JAGUYC010000097.1 GCA_020061515.1 Gemmatimonadota bacterium | reverse complement strand
CTCGATGGCCGCCGCGAGCACGCGCGCGGTCGCGTGAGGATCCCCGCCGTCCAAGGCTGGATCCGCGATGAGAAACGCTTCGTCCGCACCGACGGCGAACGCCGACTCCTTCAGGATCTTCTCTGCCCGCCGGGACCCCACGCAGAGCACCACGACGCTCCCTCCCTTCTTATCACGGAGCTGGAGCGCGGTCTCGATGGCATAGGGACCGATCGGGTCGATCAGAAAGCTGGCGTCGTCACGCGCGGCCAGGGAACCCTTCTCCGTAACCCGAACGCCTTCCGGCGTTTCGAGCACCTCTTTCACGCAGACGATGGCCTTCATGTCACCTCCCCGCTAGCGAGAATGGATCGGATCGGGACGGGACCCGATTGCGGGTCCCGGAACAGGCACTGATGGACGAGGTTAGCACCGAGGAGGAACGACCGTCAAGCCGAGGAGGAGAAGGTGGGTTTCCGGAAGAAATTGCGCTTTATCAAAAGAAAACGCTTGCTTTCGCAAGCGGTTCCTGGCATACTTTTCCGCTAGAGAGTGCCTCCTGCCTCCCTCGTGATCGTTGGTCCCTAAAAGAAGACGCGGAAGGGACTTAGAGCCCGAACCCATGGGTCGATTCGACACGAGCCAAGGGCGGGAGGCCCTTTTCGTTTTCCCCGTTTCCGACGGGAAACTGAGAAGGGGAGAAGCCCATCTCGGGCTCTCCCCTTCGGCTGATCTCGTGTCCGCTCCGCTCCTATGGTTCACCAAATCGCCGGGAGGAACTCCTTCCTCCAAGTTGTTGACAGGATATCATGAGAGGGCGGCAAAGTCAAGGGCCAAGGAGACATCCGGAACCGGCTTCCCATGCGCGGGTTGAATGCGAACGGAACCACGCCGGTTGGGCGCGGGTTACGGACCGCGGGCGGCACGGGCGGCGGCTCTTCGCATCCGGGCGCCGACGCCGAGCAGGAGGAAACGCCATGCACGACGCACGCACATCATCCTGGGGAGCGCTTCTCGCCCTCCTTGGCGCCTTGTTCTCTTTCCCCCTCTCGGACACGTGTCTCGCGGCGGAGCCGGCTCCCGTAACGGAGGGATTCCTCGGCGTGACCACCCAGGATCTGACCGCTCCGTTGCGCGAAGCTCTTGGAATGAAAGACGAAGCCGGCGTTCTTGTGAACTCGGTGGTCCCCGGAAGCCCGGCCGAGCAGGCAGGCGTGGAGGTTGGGGATGTCCTCCTCCTTCTCAACGAAAAGGAGCTGGAGAGCCCGAGAGGACTCCGGACGGCTGTCTCCTCGCTCTCCGCGGGGGAGACGGCCGAGCTCTTTCTATTGAGGAATAGCAAGAAACATACCCTCAGAGTGGAGATCGGGGCACGACCCGAGGAGCCGGCGGGGGCCGGGCGCGTCGCGATCGGGCGAAGCGCGTATCTTGGTCTCCAGCTTTATGATCCGAATGCCGACCTCGCGTCCTACTTCGCGGTCCGCGAGGGGACGGGGGTTCTTGTTCTCGAGGTCGAAGAGGAGAGCCCGGCATCCGAGGCGGGGTTCCTGAGCGGGGATCTCATCCTCGCCGTCGGCGGCGAGCCGACCGGAACGGCCGAATCGGTCCGGCGCGCGCTGGCGGATCGCGACCCGGGCGAGACGGTGGAGATCGAGCGCCTCCGGAAGGGGAATGCGGAGCGGGTTGCGGTAACCTTGGGGGAGAAGCCCCTCCTCCCGTGGGCCGGGAAGACATGGAAGCCGTTCGCGCGGTTCGATCGCGAGGCCGCCCGCGGTTTCGGGGAAACGCTCGAGCGCCAAGTGGAGAGGCTGGAGAAGGAGATGGAGAGACTCAAGAAAGAGATCGAGCGCATGAAGCACAAATAGCTCGGCACATGCACCCCTTCCCCGCGATCCCGCACAGGTGTTAGGCTCGAAGTGGCGGCTCCCGAACTCGCATCGCGCCCGCCTTTCGCCCGAACCACGAGGTCCGCGCACGACGATCATGAAGGTCACGGAGATCTACGCAAGTCTTCTCGGGGAATCCACAGAGAGCGGGCGGCCTTGCGTCCTCGTCCGCTTCACCGGATGCTCCCTCCGCTGCCGCTACTGCGACACCTCGTACGCCTTCCGCGGCGGAGAGGAGATGGCGCCCGAAGAAGTCGCGGGAAGAGTCCGCGCGCACGGGATCGATCTCGTTCTTCTCACCGGCGGCGAGCCTCTCGAGCAGGAGGAACTCCACCGCCTCATCGAGATCCTGCTCGGGCGAGGGCACGAGGTTCTCGTCGAGACCGGCGGGCATCGTCCGATCGAGACGATCGATCCTCGCGTTCTCAAAATCCTAGACATCAAGTGTCCAGGGAGCGGCCAGTCGGACGCAATGCTCTGGAGCAACCTCGACGCGCTCGGCCCGCGGGACGAGGTCAAGTTCGTGATCGTCGACCGAGCGGACTACGAATGGGCGAAGAGAGTGCTCGCGAAGAGGCTCCGAGGCGCGCGCGGGCCGGTTCTCTTCTCCGCGGCGCACGGGCGGCTCGCCCCGGCGGAGTTGGGGGGATGGATCCTCGAGGACCGCCTACCGGTTCGGCTGGGAGTCCAACTCCATCGGATCCTCTGGCCGGACCGCGAGCGGGGGGTTTAAGGGATGAAGGGGCGCGCGCGGTCGGTCGTCCTCGTGAGCGGGGGGATGGACAGCCTCGTCACCGCCGCCCTCGCCGTGCGGGAAGGAGAGGCGGCCTTCCTGCATGTCTCCTACGGCCAGCGAACCGAGACGCGCGAGCGGCGCGCCTTCCGCGCGATCGCCGATCACTACCGGATCGAGAAGCGTCTCGAGGTCTCCTTCCCCGCGCTCAAGGCGATCGGAGGGTCCGCACTCACCGACCCCTCGATCCCGATCCGGACAGGCGGAATCGACCGGGCCTCGGTTCCGGCCTCCTACGTCCCGTTCCGGAACGGCCTTCTGGTCTCGTTCGCGGTCTCGTGGGCGGAGGTGCTGCACGCGGCGTCCGTGTACATCGGGGCGGTGGAGGAGGACTCCTCCGGATACCCGGACTGCCGCCAAGCGTTCTTCGACGCCTTCGGCGAGGCGGTGCGGATCGGAGCGGCGCGGGGCGAATCGATCCGCATCGTCACGCCGCTCATCCGGAAGTCGAAGCGCGAGATCGTCCGTCTGGGCCTCGACCTCGGGGCGCCCTTTTCGCTCTCTTGGTCCTGCTACGTCGGGGAGGAGACGGCCTGCGGCGTGTGCGATTCGTGCCGCCTGCGACTGCGGGCCTTCCGCGAAAACGGTGTCCCGGACCCGATCCCCTATGCTCCCGGAACCGAGGGGTAAGGCCCGCCGCTTTTTTTCGGCATCCTGTGAACAATCGCCGGTCGAGCCTGGACTATGCACGCGTTTTCGTCGCGAGGACGCGGAGCGCGAGCCGAGAGGCCGACCTGGACGAGCCGCTCCCGGAAACGTAGTCTCGGCACTACGTTGAGGAAGCGGCGACGGAAGGGAGGCCTCGTAGGCCGCGATCCG
>JAGUYC010000127.1 GCA_020061515.1 Gemmatimonadota bacterium | reverse complement strand
CGGATCTCCGCGCGCGAGGCGAGGATCTCGAGCGCCTTCGGGTGGAGAATCCAGCGGCCCGTGCGCGCGATGCCGATCGGGACGACCTCGTAGCGCCCCGATGCTTCGAGCGCCTCGATCACCGAGCGCGCGGACGCGAGCGAGACCTCATGCTCGCCCGACTGCCCGCCGAACAGAACCCCCACGCGAATCTTGCCGCTCATGATCGGTCTCCCGCGCGCCGGATCGTTCCGGCCGTCCCGATTGTAGAGGATCCGACGTGCGAGGGCCAACGCTGGTGTTTGGGGAGGCGAACGCCAGGGCTCGAGAGCCGACGCAAGCCGCAAACGAAACGGAAAAGCGGGTTCATTCGCGAAAGGCGGAAGGAAGAAGCGAAGGCGATCATCGCCGCCTTTCTTCGGCGCCTGAACGAAGGCGAACCGGCGTCGGCGGCGGAGCTTGCCGCGGCTCTCGCCGAGCATTTCGCGTAGCCCGCGGCGTCCGGGGGGGCATCCGCTATCGCTCTTCCGCTTGCTCTCCGGCGGTCGTCTCCTCCCGTCCCGTCGACCCGCGCGCGGCGAGATCGTCCCGCACCGCGCCTCTCATCGGGATCCCGATGCGGTACGCGGCGGATCCGATCGAGTGCGAGAGAACCGGCCCGGCGAGCACGAGGAAGAGACCGAGCACGACGGCGCGTCCGGCGTCGACCGCGCCGATCGCCACGGCAGCGATGAGGAAGAGAACAATCCCGAAGACGCTCACTTTGCCGGTCGCATGGAGCCGCGTGTAGACATCCGGCAGCCGAAGGTAGCCGACGACGCTGATCACGGAAAAGCTCGTCCCGACGACGACGAGGAGAATGCCGAGGGCGGCGACGAGCTCCTCCTTCATCGTTCCCTCCTCTCGGATGCGATGTAGCGCGCGAGAAGGATCGTTCCGACGAAACCGACGGCGGCGAGGCCGAGCGCCGTGTCGAAGAGGATCGAGGACCGCTTCCCGATCGTGACGAGGACGAGAACCGCCAAGGTCAACGTGGCGACGAGATCGGCGGCCATCAAGCGATCGATGACGTTCTCTCCGCGCCAGACGCGAACGATGCAGAGCGCGATCAGCAGCAAGTGAATCGCGAGAGCGATTCCGACGACGTTTGCGAAGACCGCGGTCATGCTTCCTTTGCCCCTTCGCCGGAATTGGGAATGATCCGCGAGAGAAGGCGGCACCGTCGTTTTTGGTGTTCGCGAGCGTAGATCTCCGCCGCGTCGGCGTCGAGGCAGTGCGTGTACAGAACACCGTCCTCGTCGATTGCGACGACCATCTCTCCCGGCGCGATCGTGAGAGCGTGGGCCGACAGCGCCCGGCCCAGCTCCGAGCGGCACCCGGAGGGGATCGCGAGGATCCCGGTGCGAAGCGCCGGCCGGCGGGTCAGGATGAGCCGGGCGACCCAGAGGCCGCTCCCGATGACGTCCCAGAGGATCAAGACGAGATAGAGGAAGATCGCCCAAAGGGCGAGCGGCATCCGGGCGAATCCCCATCCTCTCCCCCTCGGCCGGAGGAGAAAGGCGACGAGACACCCCATGAAGACGGCGGCCGCGACGTTTGCATGTTCAACATTCCCCGTGAGAAGCAAATGGAGCCCCGCGAGCGCGGCAGCGGCTTTGACGAACGGACCGATCATGATCCGCCTCCCAACACGGCCGCGATGTAGGCAGCCGGTTCGGAAAGATAGACGCTTCCTCGGAGCGCAAGATCGAGGAGCGGCTCCGCCCAGAGTCCCAACGCAAGACAGAGGACGATGAGAACGGCCGGCGCGGCGAGGCGATCCCCGCGGGGCTTCGGCTCGATTCCGCCCTGCGGCCCCTCCCACCAGACTCTCGCGAACGACCGGAGCATGTAGATCATGGTGACGATGCCGGCCCCCGCGAGAAGAGCCACCGTCCCGAAGCGGCCGAGTTCGACTCCCCCGCGAAAGAGAACGAGCTTGCCGATGAATCCGTTGGTCGGCGGGATTCCAACGAGGGCGAGCGCGCCGGCGAAATAGAGAACGCCCGCCGCGCGGGCGGAGCGCCCAAGTCCCCCGATCGATTCAAACGACGCGCTCTTCTCCGGAGAACGGCTCGCGACGGCTCCCGCCAGCATCAAGAGAGAGGCCTTGATGAGGGCGTGGTTCACGATGAGAACGATCGCGGCCGCGATCGCGGGAATGGTCCCCCAGCCGATCGCGATAAGGATGGATCCCACCTGCGCGAGGGTCGAGTACGCCAGCATCCGCTTCGCGTGACGCGTTCCCGCGGCGGCGAACCCGCCGTAGAGGAGCCCGGCCGCGCCGAAGACGATGAGGCTCGAACGAAGGATCTCGGCGTGCGGCACGAACAGAAGCGTGGTCATGCGCAAGAATCCGTAAACACCGATTTTCACGACGACGGACGAGAGGGCGGCGGAGACCGCGGTCGGAGCCGCGGAATGGAAGTCGGGTTGCCAGAAATGGAACGGGACGACCGCTCCCTTGATCAGAAACGCCGAAAGCAGGAAGACCATTCCCGCCGCGCCGAGCGGACACTCCGGGTGGGCGGAGATGCGGCGCGCCAAATCCGCCATGTTCAGCGTTCCGTGGGCGGCATAAAGACATCCGCTCGCGAGAAGAAGAAGGATCCCCGCGAGCGTGCTCATGTAGAAGTATTTGTAGGCGGCTTCCGGGCCCGCCGGATCGTCCGATCGCGCAGTGAGGACCGCCCCCGAAATGACGACGAGCTCGATCATCACGAAGAGATGAAAGAGGTCGCCCGAAAGAAACGTTCCCGCGAGCCCGGCCGAGAGTGTGAGAAGAAGGGGATAGTAGGCCGAATCCCGCGCGCACCGATCGCGGCAGCCGAGGGAGTAGACGATCGCGAGGGCGAAGACGAGCTGTCCAAGAACCGTCATCGTTGCGGAAAGAAAGTCTGCGACATAAACGATTGATGCCGGAACAGGCCATCCGCCGATCGGAAGAACCGCCGGGTCCGCTCCGCGCGCGAGGTTCGCGAGAAGGCGCCCGCCGGATGCAAGAGAGAGGAGAATCGCGAGAAGAGAGAAGAGGCCGAGCGCGCGATGTCTTCCGCGCAGGAAGAGCAGACCGAGAACGGCGCTCGCGATCGGGATCAGGACCGGCAGAAGCACCCCGTGATCGATGTTCATCGCGCGCCTCAGTTCTTCAAGCGATCGATGTCGTCCGAATCGCCGGTTCGGCCGCGCAGGGCGACGACGTGAACGACCGCCAAGACGAAGGCGAAACCGCCCATCGCGATGACGATCGCGGTGAGAACGAGCGCCTGCGGAAGCGGATCGCTCGTCTGCGCGGGCGATCCCGAATAGGGAGCGAAGAGTCCCCAGCGAGAACCGCACGCGACCAGGAACAGGTTCGCCGCGTTCGACAGGATGACGAGACCGATCGCGGAACGGATCAAATTGCGCCGCAGGATCTGGTAAATCCCGACGGCGAAGACGATTCCGATCCCCGCGGCGATCAGGACGGGCATCATCGTCCCTCCCCGCTCGATTCGCAGGACTCCGAGTCGTCGGGATGGCCGGTCGAGTCGATGACGAGGCTCGCCCCTCCGAGGACGGCGAGGAAGATCGCGACTTCCATCAGGAAGGAGGTCGAGAGCGCGAAGCCATCCGGAAGCGGGAGTCCGAGACGGCGCCCGAAGTCGACGGGAGTGTAAAAGGAGCCGTTGACGAAGTAAGAGATCGACGCCTGGACGAGAGCCAGAGCGAGTCCCGAGACCGCGAGCGGCAGCGGACGAACCCATCGGAGCGTCCGGCGCGATCGCTCCGCTCCGAAGACGGCGTACCAGAAGACCACGGCGAGCGCGACGATCACGCCTCCGACGAAACCATCTCCCGGGCGGTCGTGGCCGTACATCACGAAGACGGCGGCGAGCACCATGCAAAGCGGGAGAATGACGAATGCGAAGGAGCGAAGAAGGGGCGATCGGCTGCCGCGATCGGCTGCGCGCGCGTCGCGCTTTAACGCGCCCCGGCAGAGAAGGGAGAATGCGCCGATTCCGGCGAGGGAGAAGACCGCGATCTCGATGAGCGTGTCGAACCCTCGGAAGTCGATGACGATCGCGCCGACGATGTCCCGCGCGCCGGCAAGGGCTTTCGAGCGTTCCGCGTAGAACTGACTGACCTCGCTCGGCCGCGGGCGGGTCGCGAGAGCCGTCCAGGCGACAAGGGCCGCTGCGGCTCCGACGCCGGACGCGAGAATCGCGTCGAGGATCTTCTGGCGCTTGCTCTCGCGGAAGTCGAGGGCGTCGGCGCGCGCGCGGATCGCCGCCGGCAGCTTTGTGAGGGCCAGGACGAGGATCACGACGGTCAGGATGTCGACGACGATCATCGCGAGGGCGACATCGGGGGCGGGCTCGAGGAGGAAGAGGACGGCGACGTTGAGACCCGACGCTCCGAGGGCGAGGATCGCGTGCAGGTCGCGCCGAAGGACGATCGTCGCGGCCGACGAGGCGACCACGATCGCCAAGGCGAAAACGCGGAGCGCCGCCCAGAGGTCGAGCGGCACCGAGGCCGGCGCGAGCCGAGGCGGGACGGGCCGGCCGAACAGGACGAAGAGAATCACCACGGCGAGAAACATGACCGAGAGATAAAGACGCAAACGGCCGTGTTGCAGGCGGACCGCCCGCCTGGAAAGGGCGTCGACCCCGGCCAGGAGACCGTCATAGAGCCGGTCGATGATTCTTCCAACCTCAAGTTGTTTCTGCGCGTTCCGGACGCGGCTTTCGAAGCGGAGCAAGACAAGGCCGAGGGAGACGGCGACCACGGAGAGCGCGAGGGGAATTCCGACGCCGCTCCAGAGAGCGAGCGAGACCTTGACGGGCGAACCGAAGGCCGCCCCCGCGGCCGCCGCGAGGAGAGACGCGATCCCCGGAAGAGGAACGAGCGCGAAGAGGAGGGAAGCCGCGGCCGGAACGAGAGCGGCCACAAGCATCGGGGCCGGCGGATCGCGGGCCTCAAGACCCTCTCGGCGCGGCCCGGCGAACGTTCCGAGCACAAGCACGCCCGCTTGGGCGAGGATCAAGGCGCCCGCCGCGACGATCGTTCCCGCGAGGATCAGGTTGATGAAGGGCGGGAGCGTCGGATGCGTGGCCGTCGAGATCAACGTCTCCTTCGCGAGGAAGCCGAACATGGGCGGGAGTCCCGCCATCGACAGCCCTCCGAGAACCGCCGCGGCTGCGGTTCCCGGCATCGCGCGCCGCAATCCCCCCAAGCGATCGAGATCCCTCGTCCCGGTTTCGTGATCGACGATTCCTGCCGTCATGAAGAGGGCGCTCTTGTAGAGCGAGTGCGCGAGCACGGCGATCACCACGGCCTTGAACGCGATCGCCGTGTCCTGGCCGATCAACATCGTGAGAACGCCGAGCTGGCTTATCGTCGAATACGCCAGCAGCCGCTTGAGATCTCTCTGGCTAAGTCCCAGATAGGCGCCGAAGAGCATCGTGAGCGTTCCGGTTGCGGTCAGGACCCAGAACCAGCTTTCGGTCAGACCGAGAACGGGATTCAAACGGGCGAGGAGATAGATGCCCGCCTTCACCATCGTCGCGGAATGGAGATACGCGCTGGCCGGGGTCGGAGCGGTCATCCCGTCGGGCAGCCAAATGTGAAAGGGAAACTGCGCGCTCTTCGTGAACGCCGCGAGCGCCGCGAGGATCAGGATCGGGATGTACAAGGACGACTCCCGAAGCCGGTTGCCCGAGGCCAGGATCTCCGCGAGGTCGGCGCTCCCGGTCGCGGACTCGATGAGCAGAAAGGCGGCGAGGAGGGCGATCCCTCCGCCTCCCGTGACAAGAAGCGACTTGAAGGCGGCGCTCCTCGCCTTCTCGTTCTTCGCCGCGTATCCGATCAGAAGATACGAGGCGACGCTCGTTCCCTCCCAGAAGATGAAGAGAAGAAACAAGTTGCCCGCGACGACGAGGCCTATCATCGAAACAAAAAAGATTTGAAGATAAAGGAACAGTCTCCACGCTCCCGGGTCGCGCTTCGCGTACGATCCGGCGTAAATCATGATCAGCGCGCCGATCCCGGAGACGAGAAGAGCGAAGAGCGCGGAGAGGCCGTCGAGGCGGATCGAAAACGCAAGGCCGAGGGAAGGAATCCAAGGGATGGAACGGACAAGAGCGCCCTCGTCGAGCACCCGCGGAGCGAGCGCGAGGAGGGCGAGGAAGGCAGCGGCCGGCGGAAGCGCAAACGCGAAACCGAAGACGGCGGACGGAAATCCCTGGGGACTTCCGCTCGATCGAAGCGCGGTCCTAGGATTCCCTACCAATAGGGTCTGAACTCCGCGACGAAGATATGCGTGTCCCCGCTCTCCGGGTCCGCCCGGTTCGAGCAGAAGAGCAGGAAGCGTCCGTCGAGCGAGAAGTGGGGGAATCCGTCGAAACCGGGAGAGTGCGTGATGCGCATGAGCTCGGTTCCGTCGGTCTTCATCATGTACAGCTCGAAGTTCTTCGGATCGTCCATGTTGGAGGAGAAGATGATCCGCTCTCCGCTCGGATGGAAGTAGGGCGCGAAATTGACGGCGCCGTTGTCCGTGATCCGGCGGTGGTTCGTTCCGTCGGCGTCGCAGATGTAGATCTCGAGATTCTTGTAGTTCTCGGTGCGCGAGGCGCGATAAACGATCCGAGTTTCGTCCGGGGAGAAGAACGCGCCGCCGTCGTACCCTTTCGCGTTCGTGATGCGAACGGGAACGCGCTCCTCCATGTCCATCTTGTAGATCTCGAGATCCCCGTCGCGCGCCGAGGTCCAGAGGATCGTCTCCCCGCTCGGCGAGACGGTGCACTCGGCGTCGTAGCCGGGAGTGTCCGTGAGCCGTTCGATGGTCTCACCTCGGAAGTTGGCGATATAGAGATCGAACGCCTCGTCGAACTCCCACTCGTACTCGCCTCCCGCCGGCTTCGGGGGGGTCTCCTCGCGGAGATGCGTGGACGCGTAAATGAACCTCTGTCCGTTCGGAAAGAAATAGGAGCAGGTCGCTCGTCCCTTCCCCGTGCTCACCATGTATATCCCCTCGGCGTCCCGGTTCATGACGTAGATCTGGTCGTGCTCCTCGCCGGGCATCGTCGCCTGGAAGATGATCCGTCCTCCTCGCGGGCCGAAGTAAGCCTCGCCGTTGTCCCCTTCGGACGTGAGCCGCTCGAGGCTCGCGAACATCTTCTCCTTCTCGCCGATCAGCTCGGGGGCGAGCGGACCGCGCCTGCCGGCAGGAGTCATGATGTCGCGAAGATTGAAGTCGGTAGGAAGCTTCACTTCCGGTTGGGTGTCTTTCTTCTCCGTCGCCTCTTGCGCGAGAACAACGCAGGGGAGGATCAGGGCTGCAAGAGCCGCGAGGCAAGTGCGTTTCCATCGCGGCCGGCGTGTCATGTGTTTCATGTGCATTCCTTTGCTATTTCAAGTGAAGACGAATGCCGTCCTCGAGAGCAACGAGCTTCGTTCGCGTCTCCGCGAGGAGCGGCTCGATCGAGGCCCCGCTCTCCGCGCCGCGGAGAGCGCTCTCCAGGATCTCGACGTAACCGTCGAGAAAGAGATGATACTGGGGCTCGTCCGGAAACTCGGATCGCCGTTTCTCGGCGTGGGCGATCGCGAAGCGAAGGGCGGCGAAGAGCGTCTCTCGGTCGTTCGCGGGATCGGCTCCCCTCGCGTAGACGTGGGCGGCGTTGAAGAACTCGGACCGGAGGATCTCGAAGACCCAATTGAATCGGTTTTTCATGCGTCTCTGCTCCGCCGGGGTTTCGTAGAGAATATCAACCCGCTCCCTCCCAGGCAAGCCCGGCGTACTAAGTACTTCCTTCAGAATCTCTTACCGGAACGGCGTTTCCGCGAGCCGCGCGGCGAGAATGCGGTCCCCGGCGCGCGCGAAGAGCGGGAGCCCCTTCTCGATGATCGTCGTGCGGATCACGGCGAATGCGATCACCCCTCCGGGGTGAAACGATCGGACCGCGGATGTGATCCGGCCAACTTCCGCGCCTTCCGCGAGCACGGCCGATCCGCGATCGGGGGGGCGGTCCCCTTCGATCGCGAGGCCGACCAGGCTCTTCGGAGGTTTTCCGCGGCTGCGCGTCTTCGCGAGGACTTCCTGTCCCGGGAAGCATCCCTTGCGGAAGGAGACGATCGTCTCGAGTCCCGCTTCGATCGGTCCGAGGTCCGGGCCGATGTCCGCGCCGAAGAGCGGGGTGCCGGCTTCCATGCGAAGGACCTCGAAGGCTTCGTCGCCGACGGGGCGCGGCTTCGGCGACTCGTGAAGGAGAAGAAGTCTCCACGTATCGACGAGGCGTTCTCTCGGAACGAGGAGATCAAAGCCGTCCTGCCCCGTGAGGCAATCCTTCACCGCGTGGATGGGACCCGGAATCCCGGGAAGCGAGAGAGGACGATGATGCCCCGGCGGCACGTGCGGGAGAGGCGATCCCGAGAGGGACGCGAGGAGCTTTCCACTTTCCGGTCCCGCGACGTGGACCGCGCCCCACTCGGCGCTCGCATCCTCGATCTCCGCCTCCTCGAGAATCAGGTACGGATCGAGGCCGCGGATCAGGGTCTCCGCGTCGGCTTGATCGAGAAGCGCGAGGAACGACTCGGGGAACGCGAGAAGACGAAAGAGCGCGATGAACTTGCCGTTCGGCGCGAGAAGCGCGTTCCATCTCCCGGCTCCGGGCGCGAGATCCTTCACCTCGTTCGCGAGCATGTGTTCGAGGAACGAGGCGCGGTCCGCCCCCCGGATCCGCACGGCCCCGAGAGTGGAGCGGTCGATGAGGCCGACCGAGCGACGCACGGCGTCGTGTTCCCAGGCCGGGTCGCCGAAGTGCGCCGCGGCGGGAACCCCGCGCCGCTCGCCCGCGTGCGCCCCGATCGTCTCGAGAAACGCGAAGAGATGCGAATCGGCTCCCATGCGCTTCCTCCGCCTTTCATCGTAATACGAACGCTCGGACGCGAGAGCGCTTTTTCCAGTTGTGCGGCGGCCCCCGGAGGTCTACACTCCCTCCGGGCGAGGCACCGCTGTCCCATTCGGGCGGCGGCGTTTTTCGGCTCATCCGCCGCACGCGCGGCGAGAGGAGGTGATCGGCCATCGGCCTCCTGGATCGCGCCGTCGTTACTTTTCTCCCGCTCGTTCCCAAGCCGATCGTCGGGAAGTTCTCTTCCCGTTATATCGCCGGACCCGCTCTCGCGGATGCGATCCGCGAAATCCGCGCGCTGAACGATCGAGGAATCCTCGCGACCGTCGACATCCTCGGCGAGAACGTCACGGAGATCGCTCAGGCCGAACGGTCGGCCCGGGAGTACATCGATGTGCTCGAGGCGATCCACTCGAACGGGCTCGAATCGAACGTGTCGATCAAGCTGACGATGCTCGGGCTTCTCATCGACGAGGAGTTCTGCTTCCAACGGATGCACGAGATCGTCGGCGACGCGAAGAAGCGGGGGAACTTCATACGGATCGACATCGAGGACTCGAGCGTCGCTGACAAGACCTTCCGAGTCTATCGTAGACTGCGCGAGGAGTTCGATAACGTCGGGGCCGCGATTCAGGCGTACATGCGGCGCACGCAGGACGACGTCGGAGACTTCCTCGCGATGAACGCGAACCTGCGCCTCTGCAAGGGGATCTACGTCGAGCCGCGCCGGATCGCGTGGAAGGGACACCACACGATCAACGCGAACTTCGCGCTCGCCCTTCGGCGGCTTCTCGAGGGGGGCTGCTACGTCGGCATCGCGACGCACGACGAGCACTTGATCTGGGAGGCGGAGCGGATCGTGAGGGAATTCGGGCTCGATCGAACGAAGTACGAGTTCCAGATGCTTCTCGGGGTGGACGAGGAGCTCCGCGACATCATCCACGCCGCGGGGCATCGCCTGCGGATCTACGTCCCCTTCGGGAAACACTGGTACGCCTACAGCATGAGGCGTCTCCGCGAGAACCCGAAGATCGCCGGCTATGCGGCGAAAGCCGCTTTAAGAATTAAGTAATTTCCGGGCCCGGCGAGCGCCAAAGAAACCCGCTATCGGATCGCCGCGAGAAAACGGTCGATGTCCGTGAGGTCGTCGAAGAGGAAGTCCGGGTCCATCGCGCGGAGAGTCTCCGCCGGCGTCGAGCCGCTCGCGACGGCGATGACGCGCGCTCCCGCCTCGCGCCCGCAGCGGATGTCGTGGACCGTGTCGCCGATGAGATAGACGCCGCCTTCCAAAACCGATCCGCCGGCGAGCGCCCGCCCCCTCTCGATCCCGATCCGCGTAAGCGCGGCCCGGTCGATCGAGTCGGAGCCCCATCCTCCGAAACGGAAGTAGCCGTCCAGGCCGCCGTGCGCGAGCTTCATCCTTCCGGTCGTCTCGAAGTTCCCCGTGGCGAGCCCGAGGAGAAGATCCTTCTCCCGCCGGAGACGATCGAGCAGCGCCTTCACTCCGGGAAGGACGCGGAAGCCCCCGGAGCGCGCGAGCTCATCCTTTAGGTAGAAAGCATAACGGTCGCGGATCGCCTGCGCTTCCTCTTCCTCGAGCGCGCGGCCGAGCGTGCGCTCTCCCATCCGCCGGATGATGTCGTAGTCGGTGAGGCCGTCCGGATGGATCCCCTTCATCGCCTCGGGGACGCCGAGCCGCTCGTGGAACGCGCGGTCGAGCGCGCGCGCCCCCGCGCCGCCGGAAAGAAGGAGCGTTCCGTCGATGTCGAAGACAAGAATCCGCACGATTCCGAGCCTCTCTTCGATCCGGCGGTTGGGCCAGAGCCTCGGAGCTACAAATCCGCGAGCGCCTCGCCGACGGATGCGTGAGTCTTCATGAGACGGCCGATACCAACGACCCCCAAGACCTTGCGGATGTTTTCCGGGACGCACGCGAAGCGAAGGGACGCCTCCGCGTTCATCGCCGACGTGAGAATCGCCGCGATCACGCCGATCCCCGAGCTATTGATCTTGTCGATCCCGCCGAGGTTCACGACGATCTTCCTCGATCCCTCCGCGATCTTCCCGCGCACCGCCTCGAGAAGCTCGTAGCTGTCGGAGTGGCCGGTGAGGAAACCCGAAGCCTCGAAGATCCACACACCGTTCTCTTCTCTGACGACGAAGGGCACGCTCGTCTCCTTTTTGAATCGGGGCCGCGCGACAACGGTCTTTCTTTGGGGATCGTACCACAGTCCGGAGAGGCGCGGATCGGTTCGCTACAACACGTTCCGCACGATCCACTCGGAAGTCTCCTCGATCGAGCGGTTGGTGACGTCGATCGTTCGAAGACCGGGGATCTTCTTGTAGAGCGCCTCGCAGTACTCAAGCTCCTCGAACACGTTCGAACGTCCCTGGTATCCGCGAAGAGCCGCGATGGGAAGCTTGTCGACGCGCTGCGCGCGGAGCTCGAGAAGGCGATCGAGGCTCATGCGGAACCCGACCTTGCGGATCGGAAGCTCGTAGACCGGATCGGGAAGCGCGATGCCGTTCACGATCGGGATGTTCGCCACCTTCAGCTTGCGGCAGGAGAGGAAGATGCTCGTCGGCGTCTTCCCGGTCCTGGACGCGCCGAGGATGAGAAGGTCCGCCTCGCCGAGCGTGTCGAGCCCCTGCCCGTCGTCGTGCCGAAGCGTGTAGTGGATCGCCTCGGTGACCTCGTACATCTCCTCGCTTTCGTGGCGAAGCGCGCCGGGCTTCATGCTTGGAGTGTGGCGGAGCTTGTCGCGAAGGATGTCGAGAAGAGGTCCGATCACGTCGATCGCGGGGATTCCCTTTCCTGCGCTTCTCGCGGAGAGAACGGAGGCGAGGCCCGGAGAGACGAGCGTGAAGACGACGATGCACTCTCCCGCCGGCGCTCGCTCGATGATCTCCTCGATCTGCTCTTCCGTCCGGACGAACGGAAACCGCCTGACGACGGCGGGGGCGCGCCCGAACTGAACGAGCGCGGAGCGCGCGACCGCTTCCGCCGTTGTTCCCGTGGCGTCCGAAACGACGTAGATGTTGAGCGGCGATCTTCTTCCGGGCATCGGCTCTTCTCGCTCGTCTTTCCGCCGAGAGGCCCTCTCGTCTACTCCCGAATCCGAAACGGCAGGTACGCCCAAAAGACCCCGTGCTCCCTCGCGTACGGCAGGAAGTCGGCCGCGTCGAGATCGTACCGCGCGAGCAGCTTTCTTAGCTCCGCCTCCGCGGAGACACGAATCCCGAAATCCGCGTCGCGGATCTTTTCGAGGATCGATCGCTCCTTCGGGAAGACGCGAATCTTGATCTCCTCTTCGGCGGGAATGCCCGCGAGCGACTTGGCCGCGTCGATCGCGTCGAGAAGGCCGCCGAGCCGGTCGATCAGCTTGATGCGCGCCGCGTCCTCTCCGCTCCACACGCGGCCGCTCGCGATTTTTTCGACTTCCTCGATCGCCAATCCGCGTCCGGCGGCGACCTTCGCGAGAAAGAGATCGTAGATGTGGTCGATGCCCGTCTTCAGGATGCTCCGATGCTCCTCGCTCCAAGGTCTCGGGCTCGCGAAGATGTCCGCGTTCCGCCCGCGCTGCAGCTCCTCGCGCCCGATCCCGATCTTGTCGAAGAAACGGTGGAACACGGGGCGAAGAGCAAAGACGCCGATCGATCCGGTGATCGTGGTCGCGTCCGCGAAGACGAGGTTCGCCCCCGAGGAAACCCAGTATCCTCCGGAAGCGGCGACGTCCCCCATCGACACAATCACGGGCTTCTTTGCTTTCGCCGCTTCGAGCGCGTCGAGGATGTCGTCGGAAGCGGTCGCCGATCCGCCCGGGCTCGATACCCGGACGACGATCGCCTCGACCTCGTCGTCCTCGGCCGCTTCCTCCAGCGCCTCGGCGATCACGCCCGACGCGGCGACTTCCGGGCCGGCGAGGCCGTCGCGCTTTTCGCCGGGAACGATGTCGCCAACGACGTAGACGAGCGCGAGGGCGCGCTGCGCCTTCTTCGCCGAAAGAACGCCGGAGTCCCGATAGTCCTCGATCGCGAGAAGGCGGGAACCGCCGTCCCTCTCCAAGCCGAGCGCATCGTCGAGGTCGTTGCGGAAACAGATCGTATCGATGAGACCGGCTTCGAGCGCTTTCTCGGGGACAAGATACGGCCCGCCGTCGACCGCCCGCCTTGCGTCTTCGATCGACATCGATCGCCCGTCCGCGATCGCCTCGAGCATCGCGTGGAAACGATTGTCCAGAATCGCCTCGATCTGCTCGCGGAACGGCTCGGACATCGAATCCCTCGTGAAGGTCTCGGGGGCCGACTTGTAATCGCCCGCGTGGACTTCCTCGAAGGAGATGTCCGCCTTCGCGAAGAGGTTCTTGAAGAACAAAACATCGCCGTAGATCCCGTCGACGAGCAAGGCGCCGGTGGGGGGCATCGCGATCCGGTCGCCCGCCGCGGCGACCATGTACGCAAGGTCGGTCGCGTAATCGATATAGACATGAACCGGTTTTTCCGACTTTCGGAACTCCTGAATCGCCTCGCGGAGCTCGCCTGCCGCCGCCCAACCGATGCCGCCGAGCATTCCGCCCCGAATGAACAGCGCGTCGATCCTCGGGTCCTCGGCGGCGGCTCGAAGGAGCCGGACCGCCTCGAGAAGGCTGACGGGGGTCTTTCCCCGAAGCGATTCGAGGAGCGGGCGCTCGCTCGTCTCCTCGATCGTCTCGCGGAGATCGAGCGCGAGAACCGATCCACTCTCCACCTTCGGCTTCGACTCGGAGAGAAGCCCGATGACCGCGAGCCCGGCGAGCGCGGGAAGCAGGATGAAGAAGATGGAAACGAGCACCGCGACGACGACGATGGTCCTCTTTTTTGCCACGGGATCCTCCTTGCGGCGTGTTCTGGCTCGAAAGTACGCCCGGGTGCGGCTCGGGGTCAAGAAGGGGCGGCGCGGACGGAGGCCGCCGCGCCGCCCTCCCGCGGATGGAGCCGTCCGGGCATTCGAGAGTTGAGGGCTCCTCTGGTTCATCCTCCGGCCGGCTCATCCGCGGGGCGGATGCGCTGCGGAGGGACGGCGGCATCTCGCGGAGTCTCTGGCCTCGGAACCGCGGCCGCGCTAATCTAGTGAGAGGGACGAGCACCCTTTGCGAACCGTTCCCGTCCGGTTCGCCCTCCCCTTCGCGTCGTCGGGGAGCGGAAAGGTCGGGAAGGAGCCGAACGATCATGCTGCGAACGATTTCTTTCGTCGTGCTGTTCTGTATCGCGCGGGCTTTCTTCGTCCCGGCCGCTGCGGCGGACGATGCGGAACGGGTCGCCTTCTACAAGGCGTGCGCGGAGCCGGACCCGGGCGCACGCCTCGTGAAGATGGCCGCGTACTTGGAAGACCATCCGAGCGCCGAGCGGAGCGACCAGGTTCGCACGATGCTCTTCGGCGTCGTGGCG
>JAGUYC010000341.1 GCA_020061515.1 Gemmatimonadota bacterium | reverse complement strand
GGGGTCGTCTTCACGGGGAGCGGAACCGAGGCGGACAACCTCGCGCTCTGCGGCGTCGCGCGCGCGCTCGGCCGCGGGACGGTCGTTCTTTCGAACATCGAACATCCGGCCATCGAGGAACCGGCGCGCCTTCTCGAAGAAGAAGGATTCGCGGCTCGGCGCGTTCCGGTCCGAGGAGACGGCGCCGTCGATCCGGATGAGTTCACGGATACGCTCGTCCCGGACGCGCGGATCGCCTCGCTCATCCACGGCCAGAACGAGACGGGGATCCTTCAACCGGTGAGGGAAATCGGGCGCATCTGCCGCGCGCGCGGCGTCCTCTTCCACACCGATGCCGCGCAGACCGCGGGAAAGCTCCCGATCGATCTTCGCGAGGATCCGTTCGATCTCGTCACGATCGTCGGGCACAAGATCTACGGCCCGAAAGGAATCGCCGCGCTTCTCGTCCGGGAGGGCGTGGCGCTCCGGCCGGTGCTCGTCGGCGGGGGCCAGGAAAAGGGGAGGCGGCCCGGCACGGAGAGCGTCGCGCTCGCGATCGGCCTCGCGGCCGCCCTCGATTGCGCGATGCGCGATCGCGAGGCGGAGGAAAGACGTATCACGGAGATGCGCGATCGCTTCGAGCGCGAGATCGAGAAGCGCCTCGACGGCGTCACCCCTCTCGGGCGCGGCCGAGAGAGAATCCCCGGCACGAGCTACCTCCTCATCGAGGGGGTCTCGGGGGGCGCGGTCGCGGAGGCGTTCGACCGTCTCGGCATCGAGATCTCGACCGGATCCGCCTGCCACTCCGGCTCGCCCGAGCCCTCGCCGGTTCTTCTCGCGATGGGAATCCCGCGTCTTCTCGCGCTCGGCGGGATCCGGATCGGCTTCGGCTTCGGGAACACCGAAGCGGACGTCGATCGTCTGGTCGAGAGCCTCGTTTCCGTCGCGCGGAATCTTCGCGGGAAGGGCGCGCCGTGACGGAGATTCTCCCCCCGCCGGGGGCGCGTGTCGCGGTCGCGATGAGCGGCGGCGTCGACAGCTCCGTCGCTGCTTTACTCCTCAAGGAAATGGGATGCCGGGTCGCAGGGATCACGCTCACGCTCTTCTGCCCGTCGGAGAATCCGGATCTCGCAGGAGAGCGCTCCTGCTGCTCTCTCGATGCGATCGAGGACGCGGCCGAGGTCGCGGCCCGCGTCGGGATCGCGCATCATGTCTGGGACTTCACGGAGATCTTTCGGTCGGAAGTCGTTGATCCATTCCGCCGCGAGTATCTCGCCGGCCGCACGCCGAACCCGTGCGTCGAGTGCAACCGGAAGGTCCGCTTCGGCGCGCTCCTCGACAAAGTGCGAAGGTCGGGGTTCGCCTTCCTCGCGACCGGACACTACGCGCGCCTCGTCGAGGCGGAAGGCGGGCCGGCGGTGTTCCGCGGGCGCGACCGTAAGAAGGAACAATCGTACGTGCTCTGGGGAATCGGCGCGGCGGATCTCTCCGGCGTCGCGTTCCCGCTCGGGGGGCTCTTGAAGGAGGAAGTCCGCCGCATCGCGGAGCGCGCCGGCCTTTCCGTCGCGGGCAAGGAGGAGAGCCAGGACATCTGCTTCCTTCCCGGCGGAGACCTCGGCGGCTTCCTCGGCGTTCGGC
This sequence comes from Gemmatimonadota bacterium, assembly GCA_020061515.1. GTDB lineage: Bacteria > Orphanbacterota > Orphanbacteria > Orphanbacterales > Orphanbacteraceae > VGIW01. The sequence goes on along the minus strand of JAGUYC010000341.1, from coordinate 3,605 downwards.
GCGAGGGGGAGATCCTGGGCCGCGACGGGCGGAGGCTCGGAACGCACGAGGGGGCGCCGCGCTATACGGTGGGGCAGCGGAGGGGGCTTGGCGTCGCGGCGGGCGAGAGACTTTATGTCACGGAGGTGGATATCCAAAACAATCGCGTCCGCCTCGGGGTCGATGGGGATCTTTACGCGTCCGGATTCGCCGCGGGGGACGAGAACCTTCTTGTCTCCGAGAACGAGGTCTTCGAGGGGAGGATCGAGGTGAAGATCCGCTATCGGCATCCGGCGGCCGCGGCTTCCGCCCGACGCGCCGAGGACGGGTCGATCGAGGTCCGCTTCGAGGAGCCGCAGCGCGCGGTGACGCCCGGGCAGTCGGCCGTCTTCTATCGAGGCGAGCGTCTTCTCGGGGGCGCGGTCATTCGAAGCGCCGTCCCTTCGTAAGGCACGCCCCCTCTGCGAGAAGCTCGCGGACCGCCCCGAGCAGCTCGCTTCTCTCGATCGGTTTCCGGAAGACCCGCGCCGCTCCGAGATGCTTCGCGTGCAGGAGGTAGTCCCCCGGAACGGACCTCCCGCCCCCCGAGATCGCGATGATCTTGGCGCCCGGCCATTCCTTCCGGAAGTCCATGATCGTCTCCAGGCCTTCCTTCTCCGGCATGATGAGATCGGTGATCACGAGATCCGCGGGGTTCTCCCGCTGCTTCCGGACCGCCGCCCTTCCGTCGCATGCCTCGTCCGCCTCGTAGCCGGCTCCCTCGAGGGTCATGCGCAGCATCGTCCGGATCTGCTCGTCGTCATCGACGACCAGTATGCGCGCCACGTTCCGCCTCCTTCTTGTCGTTCGTCGTCTCCCGATCGCGCGCGGGCGCGGCGGGGACCAAGGGAAGATAGACATCGAATCTCGTCCCGCGTCCCGGCTCGCTCTCGACGAAGATCGCGCCCCCCATCGCGCGCACGATCCCGTGCACGGTGGCGAGGCCGAGCCCGGTCCCCTCGCCGACCGGTTTCGTCGTGAAGTAGGGCTCGAAGATCCGCCGCGCCGTCGACGAGTCCATCCCGTGCCCCGTGTCCTCGACCGCGAGACGGGCGTAGCGTCCGGGGGCGAGGCTCGTCCCCCGCGGATCCTTGCCTCCGTCGGTCGAGAACTCCTCGAGCCGGATCGCGAGCGTCCCGGCTTGCTCGCGCATCGCGTGGAAGGCGTTCGCGACGAGATTCAAGAGCACTTGGTGGATCTCGGTCGGATCGGCGAGCACTTCGCCGCAATTCGGATCGAGCGCCGTTCGCACCTCGACCCGGGGAGGACGGCTCCCTTCGGCGAGACGAAGCGCTTCGGGGATCATTCGTTGAAGCCGCAAGGGGGTTCGCTCCGTCTCGCGCCTCCTGCTGAACTCGAGAATCTGCGCGACGAGGTCGCTCGCCCGGGCTCCCGCCTCGCGCACCTGTTCGAGGCACCGGTGCGGCTTGCTTCCCTTCTCCGTGTGATCCATCGCGAGCTCGGTGAACCCGAGGATCGAGTAGATGATGTTGTTGAAGTCGTGGGCGATGCCGCCGGCGAGCGTTCCGATCGCTTCCATTTTCTGGGATTGGCGGAGCCGCTCCTCGAGCTCTCTCTGTTCCGTGACGTCCACCCCCGCCGCGCCGATCCCCGCGAGAGTTCCCTCGGCATCGCGGAGCGGGAACTTCCAGATCAAGAAGCGGCGCGCCGTTTCTCCGAGAAGGACGCTCTTCTCGAGCGAGAGCGTTTCTCCGGTCTCCATGACGCGAAGGTCCTTCTCGTCCATCTCCGCGACAAGCTTCGGATTCGTGGGGAAGAGATCCCGCGTCGTCAGGCCGACGACCTCCTTCGAGGCCCGATGGAAGAGATCCGCGACCGCCCGGTTCGCCATCGTAAACCTTCCGCGAACGTCCTTTGCCCAGAAGAAAGTCGGGGAATGATCCATGAAGTCCTTGAGCAGCCTCTCGGTCCGCTGCCGTTCCTCCTCGGCTCGTTTTCGGTCGGTGATGTCGATCGCGGTCGCTCCGAAGAAGAGGGGTTTACTCTCCGGGTCTCGGATGAGGACGCCGTTCATCAGCGTGGGGAATCGGGTCCCGTCGCGGCGAACGTGACCGACCTCCTCGATCGAGAACTCGCCGAGTTCTCGAAGACGATCGTTCAGCTCCCGGACGCGGGGAAGATCCTCGTCGGCGTGAAAGATCCGGAGGTTCTCTCCGATGAGCTCTTCCGCGGTGTAGCCGTGCGCGGCGGCCCAGCAATCGTTGACGTAGTGAATGAATCCCTCGAGGTCGGCGATCGCGACGCCGAAGTTCGCGTTGTCCACCAACGTCTTCAGCTTGCGCACTTCCTCCTCGGTGCGCTTCCTCTCCGTGACGTCCCGAACGAGCGCGAGAACCCGCGGCTTTCCTCGGATCATCGCGTGCTTCAAGTTCACTTCCGCCCAGAAGAGCGTTCCGTCCTTCTTCTTGGACCGCCACTCGAAGATCTGCGGCGCTCCGGCGGCGGTGGCCCGGACCTTCTTCTCCGCTTCCTCCTGCGTGTAAGGGAGCTCCCCGGAGCTCAAGTCGACGATTGGACGGGCGCGGATCTCGTCGACCGTCCATCCGAAGAGCTCGGTCGTCTTCTCGTTGACGTCGAGGATCTCGCCGGTCGAGGCGTCGTGGACGAAGATCGCGTCGTTCGCGGATTGGAAGATCGAGCGGTAGGTCTCTTCCGACTCGACGAGGGCGCTTTCGGCGCGCGCGCGATCCGTGCAATCTCGAAAGACAAGAACGACTCCATTCGGCCGGCCGGTCGGATCCCTCTGAACCGCCCCGCTCATCTCGGCTTCGAACGGGGAGCCGTCGCGCCGCCGAATCCGAAGCCGAACCCCTCGGACGATCCCCTCCTGCACGGTACGCGCGAACTCCGCGATCACTCGATCCCTCTCCTCGGGAACGATGAAGTCGAACGCGGAGGCGGAAGAGGAGACGGCCTCCTCGGGCGAGGAGAAGCCGAGCAGCCGGCCGGCCGACTCGTTCATCTTGAGGATGCGCCCCGAGAGATCGAGAAGAGCGATCCCGTCCGCCGACGCTTCGAGGATCCCGTACGAGCGGTTCTCGCATCCGCAGAGTGCGCCGCCCGGGCGGAATCGTTCCGGTCGCCCCGCGACCCCCGGCGACCGGAAGCTGCCAGCCTCCGTATCTTGGCGATTTTGTTCGCTTCGATCGGTCACGGCGTGATCGCGCTTTTCTCGATCCATACGGTCTTCCCCTCCTTCTCTTCTTTTCGGCTTTTCGCGAGGAATCCTGCAGAGGAGAAAGGACACCGGGGGCGGCGACTTCCTCGCCCGGATCTTCCAAAGCAGGTCTCTTCGAACCCGTTCCGGTTCACTCCCGACCGCACCTCCACCCAGCGCGCCGTGCTGCTGAGGTAGAGTCTTGAGGGATAAAGGAATGATCGGCTCCGGAAGGAGCGCGGCTCATCCGATCGCGGCAAGATCTTCGGGCGTGTCGATGTCGCGGAAGGCGCCCGCGAGATCGGGCGGGATGAGCGGCGTATGCGCGCGAGGGTCGGCCGCGAGCGCGCGCGGGGCGGAACCTCCGGAGCGAACGATCCGCTCGAGAAGCTCCGCCGCCTCCGGCTCG